>NZ_DASWYS010000196.1:0-3178 GCF_036404855.1 Roseateles sp. | reverse complement strand
GCACGCAGCAGGTGCTGCAGGCCGTGCAGCGCGAGGCCGGCCGGGCCGGTGTGCCACCAGCGCCGGCCGGCGTTGCGGCGTGAGCGGCCCATGGCCTGGGTCAGCCGGTCCAGCGTGATGGCCAGCAGCACGATGCCCAGTCCGCCCACTGTGGCGAGACCCATGTCGAGCCGGCCAATGCCGCGCAGGACCATCTGGCCCAGGCCGCCGACGGCGATCATGGAGGCGATAACGACCATGGACAGTGACAGCATCAGCGCCTGGTTGATGCCGGCCATGATGGACGGCATCGCCAGCGGCAGCTTCACCTTGACCAGCATCTGCCACGGTGAAGCGCCATAGGCGCGGGCGGCTTCGATCAGGTCCGGCCGTACCTGGCGCAGGCCCAGGTCGGTGAGCCGCGCCAGCGGCGCCAGCGCGAACACGATGGTCACGATGACGCCGGGCACGTTGCCGATGCCGAACAGCATCACCACCGGCACGAGGTAGACGAAGGCGGGCGTGGTCTGCATCGCGTCCAGCAGCGGCTGCGTCAGGCGCTGGGCGCGGTCGCTGCTGGCCAGCAGCACCCCCAGCGGCAGGCCGATCAGCAGGCAGAACAACAGCGAGGTCAGCACAAGCGACAGCGTGAGCATGGCCTCCGGCCAGATACCCAGCAGCGCCACCAGCGCCAGAGACACGGTGCTGCCGACCGCGAGCCGGCGACCGGCGAACTGCCAGGTCAGCAGGCCGATGAGGCCGATCATGGCGACGGCCGGCAGGCTGCCGAGCAGGCCCTGCACCCAGTTCAGCGCGCCGTCGATGGGCACGCGCACATGCTGGAAGAAGGGGCGACCATGCTCGACGATCCAGCCCAGACCCTGATTGATCCATGACTCGACCGGTAGCGAGCCATCCCACAACTGTTGCCAGTGCAGGCCGCCGGCATCGGCCGAACCATTCAGGTGCGCGGCGGGGGGCGGTGCGTCCAGCCACGCGCGGGAGGCCGTGGTGTCGGGGGCGGCCGACATGGCCTGCCAGGGATCGACGTAGGTCTGGGCCGGTTCCGGTGCCGCGGCGACGCCGCTGGCGGCGATGTCAGCGATCGGGGTGATGTCGAGTGGCTGCAATGCGTTCTCGTCCATGGGTTCTCCAGTTCAGGCGGCTTCGGTGGCCGTGGCAGCCTCGATGGGCGGCGTGTCGCGGTCGAGGAATTTGAGGAGCGTGGTCTTGCTGATCGCTCCGCAGAAGCGGCCGTCGCCGGCCACCACGGGCAGTGCGCAGGGCGCCTGCGCGATCGCGCCGAAGAGAACGGCCACCGGTGCGTCCGCTGCCAGCGTAGGCAGCGGCGGGATGAAGGCATGCTGCAGACCCAGCGGGCCAGTGTGGCCGTCGAGCGCCGTGCGCAGGCTGTCGGCCGACACGGTGCCGAGATAGAGCCGCCCCGGGCTGACGACGTAGGCGTACTCGCGGTCCTGGTCCTCCAGCTGTTTCAGGGCCGCGCGGGCGCCGCGGTCGCTGTGCTCGGCCACGACAGTCAGCGGCTGGCGCGCGATGTCGGCCGCCTTGAAGACAGCTGCCGCGTCGACGCCGCGCACGAAGCTGCGCACGAAGTCATTGGCCGGCTGGCGCAGGATCTCGTCGGGCGTGCCGACCTGCATCACCTGGCCGTCCTTCATGATGGCGATGCGGTCGCCGATGCGCATGGCCTCGTCCAGGTCGTGGGAGATGAAGACGATGGTGCGGCGGCGCACCTGCTGCAGTCTCAGCAGTTCCGACTGCATCTCCGTGCGGATGATCGGGTCCAGCGCCGAGAAGGCCTCGTCCATCAGCAAGATCGCCGGGTCCGCCGCCAGCGCGCGCGCCAGGCCCACGCGCTGCTGCATGCCGCCGGACAACTCGTCCGGGTAGCTGTCGCCCCAGCCGGCCAGGCCCACCTGGGCCAGCGCGCTGTCTGCCACGGCCAGGCGCTGGGCCTTGCCCATGCCGGCCAGTTCCAAGCCGAAGGCGGTGTTGTCGCGCACGGTCATGTGGGGCATCAGCGCGAAGGACTGGAACACCATGCTGATGTCCTTGCGGCGCAGCGCGCGTAGCCGGGCATCGGAATGGGCGTTGATGTCCTCGCCATCGATGACGATGCGGCCTGCGCTCGGCTCGATGAGCCGGTTCAACAGTCGCACGAGCGTCGACTTGCCAGAGCCGGACAGGCCCATGATGACGAAGATCTCGCCGGCCTGGATCTCGAAGCTGGCGTCGAAGACGCCGATGGATTGGCCGGTGCGGGCGAGGATGTCCTGCTTGGACAGCCCCTGACGGACCAGTTCGAGCGCCTGCTCGGGCTGGTCGCCGAAGACCTTGAAGACATGGTCGATGAGGATGGCTTTGGCCATGGACGTGCTCCTTTCGTGCAGCAGCGCTGCAGGTGAACAGGGCGCCGTCACCGCAAGTGGTGGCGGCCGTCATGCCATCGGCCATGGACGCTGAGGACGCGCGCAGGCGCCGTGCAAGCCTCCAGGGCTGCCGACGGGCACTGAGAACGACGTGTTGACGCAAGCAATACCCGCCGGAACTCCGATTCGCGGCGGCGGGCCTGGTCGAGGGGCGCTGCCTGCGGGAGCGTGGCTGGTCGTGGGCGGGAACGCATTCCTCGCCGCTTGCCGGGCAGGGCCCGGATCTGCGTGCCGCGATGGAGCCGAGGGGGGCTCGCAAGTAGCACGGACCGATCAAAATGACTTATTGATCGAATTTCGTGGCGTCATTATAACTGATTGGAATTCTTCGGCGACCCGTCGGCCCGGTCCCAGGGCGGCACCGCACCCATCTTCTCCAGCATGAAGTCGATCAGCGCGCGCACTTTGGGCGCCGGGTGGCGGCTCGGCAGGTAGACGGCATACAGCGTGTCGGCGTCGGCCAGTCCGCCCACGGGCTGCCACCCGGGCAGCACTGCCCGCAGCCGGCCGGCACGCAGGTCGGCACCTATCGCGTAGGTGGGCAGCACGGCCAGGCCCATGCCCGCCAACGCGGCCACGCGCAGCGACTCGCTGCTGTTGGCCGTGATGCCGCTCTCGAAACGCAGTGCGCCGCGGGTCTCGACGTCGGCCTCGCCGTGCTCGGTGTGGCGGAAGCGCCAGCGGTCGGGCGACTGCAGATAGCCAAAGCGCAGGCAGCGATGGGCGGCGATGTCATCCACCGTCTGCGG
>NZ_DASWYS010000195.1:0-3074 GCF_036404855.1 Roseateles sp. | reverse complement strand
CCCTGGGCTACTACTCCGGCCTGGCCCAGGGCCAGCGTGCCCTGCTGAAGGCGCGCGAGCCAATCACTGGTATCGTGCAGGACGAGCAGCGGGACCCCGAACTGCGACGCCGCCTGCAGAAGGTGCAGGACGCGCGCCGCTGGGCGGTGGAACACCTGGGCCTGCCGGACAACCGCAGCTACACCACCTACGCCGACCTGGGCCGCTCCTTCGTGGTGTGGAACGTGTTCGCGGCGCTGGAGCTGTCGCTGGAGCCGTACCAGAACTGCTTCCTGCTGGTGGGCTGCCTGGCCTACCGGGGCTATCACCGGCAGGAGGAGGCCGAGCGCCGCGCCGAGGGCCTGAGGAAGCAGGGCTACGACGTGCACGTGGGCGGCGTGCCGGCCTACTCCACGCTCAACTGGTTCGCGGACCCGGTGCTGAACACGATGATGCGTTGGTCCGATGAAGTGCTGGTGGGGATGATCTTCCACGAGCTGGCGCACCAGGTCGTCTACGTGCGCGACGACACCGCGTTCAACGAGTCCTACGCCGAGTTCGTCGAGGAGCAGGGCCTGCAGGAATACCTCGCCGATAGCGGTGGCACGCGCGAGGACTGGCGACTGTATGAGCGCCGTCGCCACCAGTTCGTCGACCTGGTGCTGGCGACGCGCTCGCGCCTGGCGCAGGTCTACGGCGCGGATTTGTCAGATGACGACAAGCGCAGCGCCAAGAAACGTCAGTTCGAACAGCTGGCGCAGGACTACCGGCAACTCCGCGACGGCCCCTGGGCCGGCTACGCCGGCTTCGATGCCTGGTTTTCCGTGGCCGAGCCGAACAACGCGCGGCTGCTGCCCTTTGCACTCTACGACGAACACAAGCCGGCGTTTGCCAGCCTGTTCCGCCAGGAAAACGGCGATTGGCCACGTTTTCACGAGGCGGTGCGGCGGCTAGGAGCCCTGCCGGCGGCGGAGCGGTCGGCACGTTTGCGCGAGCTTGCGCAAGCCGGGGAAGGGCCCATGACGACCCCCTGAACGGGGGGTACTGTCTGCAGATGGACCCGGGCACGATCGTTGCATTCCGGTAGCGGAAATAGCTGACACGAGATGTCAGCAAATTCTTGCAATTCTTGCAGTCCCTCCGCCCGCCAATAGAAAGAGAATCACCGTGACGATCATGTATTACGACACCACCGCCGGCCGCAATCGCGTCAAGCGCCGCTACGTCTGGGCTTTCTGGGGTTTCCTGGCGGGCGTGGTGACGGTCGAGGCGCTGCGCTACCTCCTCTGAAGCGTTAGCAGGCTTCGAGGCGACAGTAGGCTTGCCTGGCGGTATCCTTCGCGGGTTTTTTTGCCTGATCCGCCATGCAAGTCCATAACACCTATACCGGCCGCAAAGAGCCCTTCCAGCCCCTGAACCCCGACCGCGTGACGATGTATGTCTGCGGTCCGACGGTCTACAGCTACGCCCATATCGGCAACGCCCGTCCGGCGGTGGTGTTCGATGTGCTGGCCCGCGTGCTGCGCCGCCGCTATCCCGGCGTGCTGTACGCCCGCAACATCACGGACATCGACGACAAGATCAACAAGGCCGCCGCCGACCAGGGCGTCGAGATCGGCGTGATCACGGCCAAGTTCGTGGCCGCCTACCACGAGGACCTGGAAGCCATCGGCGTGCTGCCGCCGGACTTCGAGCCGCGCGTGACCGAGCACCTGCCGCAGATCATCGCCATGGTGCAGCGCCTGATCGACAACGGTCACGCCTACGAGGCCGATGGCCACGTGCTGTTCCACACCCGCAGCTATGCCGACTACGGCAAGCTGTCCAAGCGCGACCCGGAGCAGCTGCTGGCCGGCGCCCGCGTGGAAGTGGCACCGTACAAGAAGGACGCTGGCGACTTCGTGCTGTGGAAGCCCTCCACGCCGGAGCAGCCGGGCTGGGATTCGCCCTGGGGCCGCGGTCGCCCGGGCTGGCACATCGAGTGCTCGGCCATGTCCGAGGCGCTGCTGGGCGACACGCTGGACATCCATGCCGGCGGCCATGACCTGATCTTCCCGCACCACGAGAACGAGATCGCGCAGTCCACCTGCGCGCACGGCGGCAAGACCTACGCGCGCTACTGGATGCACAACGGCTTCCTGACCGTGAACAGCGAGAAGATGGCCAAGTCGGTAGGCAACGTGCTGCTGGTGCGCGGCCTGCTGAAGCAGGCCCCCGGCGAGGCGATCCGCCTGGCGCTGCTGTCGGGCCACTACCGCCAGCCGCTGGACTGGAACGACGAGGTCATCGCCGAGGCGCGCAAGAAGCTGGACCGCCTCTACGGCACGCTGCGCGAGCTGGCGGACGTGGCACCGGCCGCGGGCGAGGGTGCGCCGCAGGCCTTCGTCGACGCGCTGGAGGACGATCTCAACACGCCGATGGCGCTGGCCGAGCTGTTCGCCCTGAGCCATGCCGCCAACAAGAGCGAGGATGCCGCCGAGAAGGCGCGCATCAAGGCGCAGCTGGTGGAGGCTGGCAAGCTGATCGGCCTGCTGCAGCAGGAGCCGGCGGCCTGGTTCGGCTGGGCGCCGGAGGGCGAGGATCAGCTGACGCCGGAGGTGATCGACGCGCAGTTGGCACTGCGCGCCGAGGCCCGCCGCAACCGCGACTGGGCCGGCTCCGACCGTATCCGTGATGAGCTGAAGGCCAAGGGTGTCCTTGTCGAAGACGGCAAGGATGGCCAGCGCTGGCGGTATGCCTGAAAAAGACGGGAATGGGGAATCGGGAATGGGGAATCGTAAAGGCGGCCTGGCTTCTACGATTCCCGGTCCCCGCTTTTTCTCAAGCGTGGCGCCAGCTGTGCCTTGATGATCTGGGGAATCCAGAATCGTAAGGACGGCTTGGCTTCTACGATTCCCGATTCCCCATTCTCGATTCCCGTCCTTTCAGTGGCAGTTCTTCATGCCGCGCCTGAGCAGCCACCAGTTCACTGGCAGGGCGGCGAAGTAGCCGGCGACCGCGGCGGTGCCGAAGGCGATCCAGTACTGCGGGTGCGCCAGGCTCATGCCCGGCCCCATGCCGCCCATGTGGTAGTCGACCAGGTTCATCACCAGCTC
>NZ_DASWYS010000194.1:0-3560 GCF_036404855.1 Roseateles sp. | reverse complement strand
GTCGCGGTCAGCGCTTCGGTCTTCGCTGCCGTGAGGCGCTGGGCCAGCCGTTCCTGGAGCTCCTTCAGCGACTGTCGTTTGGCCATGCTGGTGCGGTTCGGGCACCGGCCTCAGGCCAGCGCTCGGATCTTGGAAAGCAGTTCTTCGCCGTTGACCGGTTTGGTGACGTAGTCGCGGGCCCCCTGGCGCATGCCCCACACGCGGTCCGTCTCCAGGTTCTTGCTGGTGCACATGACGATGGGGATGCTCGAATACTGAGGATCGCGCGTGATGGCGCGGGTCAGCTGAAAGCCATTCTGGCCGGGCATCACCACGTCCATCAGAATGAGATCAGGCTTTTCCTCCCCGAGACGACGGAAGGCCTCGTCCGCATTCTCGGCGGTGCGCACCGTGTAGCCATTTTTGGTCAACAGATCCGACAGGACCAGCAGCTCGGTCTTCGAATCATCGACGACGAGGATCTTGTGGATGGGCATCAGGCAACTCCGTTGACGTTGAGATGGGCGCCGAACTGCTGCACGGCCTGCAACAGCTGGTCTTTGGTGAAGGGCTTGGTGAGGTAGTCCTGCGAGCCGACCATGCGGCCGCGGGCCTTGTCGAACACGCCGTCCTTGGACGAGAGCATGACGACCGGGATGCTGGCGAAGCGGGCGTTGCGCTTGATGATCGCGCAGGTCTGATAGCCGTCCAGCCGCGGCATCAGGATGTCGCAGAAGATCAGGTCGGGCTGGTAGTCGTTGATCTTGGCCAGGGCGTCGAAGCCATCGTCGGCCAGCAGCACTTCATGGCCGCCTTGCTTGAGAAAAATCTCGGCGCTGCGCCGGATGGTGTTGCTGTCGTCGACGACGAGAACCTTCAGGGCAGGCGTTGCACTCACGATGGACGGGCTCCTCAACCACTATCGGGCCCGATGCGGCGGTGCCGCCCGGACCCCGGACAACGGATCGACGGCCCCCTGGCCACCGTCCGCTCAGATTTGAACCATCTCGAAATCTTCCTTGCGGGCGCCACACTCGGGGCAGGTCCAGTTCATCGGAACGTCGGCCCAGGGGGTGCCGGCAGGTACGCCGTGCTCGGGTGCTCCTGCTGCTTCGTCGTAGATCCAGCCGCAGATCAGGCACATCCAAGTCTTGCTGTCGCTCATGGTTTTTGTGGTCTGTATCGTAGAATGCAAGGATTGTATCCAGCCCGTTCAAGCGCTCTGCGGTGTCATTTCACAGGCGAGTGGACGGCGCCAGAGGCCCCCGCACCACAGTGCCTGCGGGCCAGCGCAGGCCGCACAATCCCCCCACCATGTCCGATCCCGACGATTCCTCCGTCGTCCGCGAGGCCACGGCCCCGGGCGAATCCCCCCTGCCCTGCGTGATGAGCTTCAACGCCAACGACCCGAGCGGGGCGGGCGGCCTGAGCGCAGACCTGACGGCCATGTCCAGCGCGTCGGCCCACGTGCTGCCGGTGGTCACCGGCGCCTACGTGCGCGACACCTCCGCGATCCGCGACCACTTCAGCCTCGACGAAGAGGCGGTGGTCGATCAGGCGCGCTGCGCGCTCGAGGACATGCCCGTGCGGGCGATCAAGGTCGGCTTCGTGGGCACGCCCGAGAACCTGAGCGCCGTGGCCCAGATCACCAGCGACTACACCGAAGTGCCGGTGATCACCTACATGCCCGACCTGTCCTGGTGGGACGAGCTCGACATCGAGAACTACCTGGACGCCTGCACCGAGCTGTTGCTGCCGCAGACCACCGTGCTGGTGGGCAACCACAGCACCCTGTGCCGCTGGCTGCTGCCCGAGTGGGAGGGTGACCGCCCGCCGGGACCACGCGACGTCGCCCGCGCCGCTGCGGTGCACGGCGTGCCCTACACCCTGGTGACCGGCTTCAACGCGGCCGACCAGCACCTGGAAAGCCACCTGGCCTCGCCCGAGACCGTGCTCGCCACGGCCCGCTACGAGCGCTTCGAGGCCACCTTCGCCGGCGCCGGCGACACGCTGTCGGCCGCGCTGTGCGCCCTCATCGCCAGCGGGGCCGACCTGCAGACCGCCTGCGCCGAGGCCCTGACCTACCTGGACCAGTGCCTGGACGCCGGCTTCCAGCCCGGCATGGGCCACGCGGTGCCCGACCGCCTGTTCTGGGCGCACGAAGAGGACGCCGAGGCCACCGACGAGTCCGCCACCGATCCCGCGCCGCCCGACAGCGCGCTGGACGCGGGCGATTTCCCCCTGGACACCACCCGACACTGACCGACCCATGCCCGACCGCAACCTGGACCTGTTCGAGCGCGCCAAGACCCTGATCCCTGGCGGCGTCAATTCCCCGGTGCGCGCCTTCCGCGCCGTCGGCGGCACGCCGCGTTTCGTGCAGCGCGCGCAAGGCGCCCACTTCTGGGACGCCAATGGCCAGCGCTACATCGACTACATCGGCTCCTGGGGTCCGATGATCCTGGGCCACGGCCACCCCGCCGTGCTCGAAGCGGTGCAAAAGGCCGCGCTCGACGGCTTCTCGTTCGGCGCCCCCACCGAGCGGGAGGTCGAGCTCGCCGAGGCCATCGTGTCCCTGGTGCCCAGCCTGGAGATGGTGCGCCTGGTCAGCTCGGGCACCGAGGCCGGCATGAGCGCGATCCGGCTGGCGCGCGGCGCCACCGGCCGGCGCAAGATCATCAAGTTCGAGGGCTGCTACCACGGCCACGCGGACGCCCTGCTGGTCAAGGCCGGCTCGGGCCTGGCCACCTTCGGCAACCCCACCAGCGCGGGCGTGCCGCCCGAGGTGGTGCAGCACACCCTGGTGCTTGAGTACAACAACCTCGAACAGCTCGACGCCGCCTTCGCCGAGCACGGCGCCGACATCGCCTGCCTGATGATCGAACCGATCGCCGGCAACATGAACTTCGTGCGCGCCAGCCTGCCCTTCATGGCGCGCTGCCGCGAGCTGTGCACCCGGCACGGCGCCCTGCTGGTGTTCGACGAGGTCATGACGGGTTTTCGCGTGGCCCTGGGCGGCGCGCAGAGCGTCTACGCCCGCCAGCTCCCCGGCTTCGAGCCCGACATGACGGTGATGGGCAAGGTCATCGGCGGCGGCATGCCGCTGGCGGCTTTCGGCGGCAAGCGCGCCGTGATGGAGCAGCTCGCGCCGCTGGGCCCGGTCTATCAGGCCGGCACGCTGTCGGGCAACCCGGTGGCCACGGCCTGCGGCCTGGCCACCCTGGCCGAGATCCGCCGGCCCGGCTTCTTCGAGGCCTTGTCGGCGCGCACGCGCCAGCTGGTCGACGGACTGAAGGCCGCGGCCGACCAGGCCGGCGTGCCCTTCAGCGTGGACGCCGAGGGCGGCATGTTCGGCTTCTTTCTCATGCCGGGGCTGCCGCAGAACTACCAGGCCGTCATGAAGACCGAGGGCGCCCGGTTCAACGCCCTCTTCCACGGCCTGCTCGACCGCGGCGTCTACATCGCGCCCGCGCTGTACGAGGCCGGCTTCGTGAGCGCGGCCCACAGCGAGCAGGACATCGCCGACACCGTGGCGGCGGCCAGCGAGGTGTTCAAGACGCTGCCTCGAGTGGCGTGACGTG
>NZ_DASWYS010000193.1:0-3216 GCF_036404855.1 Roseateles sp. | reverse complement strand
GCAGGCCGGCCTGGTCGTTTGCACGGCCCTCGGCTCCCGCGGCATCGGCTGGGCCGCGCTGGCCGGGCGCCTCGTCGCCGCCCTGGCCCTGGGCTCGCCGCGCCCCCTCGAGGCCGACCTGCTGGACGCCGTGGACCCGCTGCGCTTCGTACTGCGGCGCGCGCGGCGTGCAATAGCAGCGGTTTAGCTGTGGTTTCGCAGCCCTGAAGTGCTGGTCAGGCCGTGGCGCGGGGGCAAACTCGCCCGCTGTTGCAGAGGCACACAGAGGAAATTCCATGTTCAACGGTTTGCTGGGATCGCGCAGCATTGCGCAACGCCTAACCCTCGTGCTCGGGGTGGTGTTGCTGATTTCATTCATCGGTTCGGCCATCGGCTTCTTCGCGCTGAACCGCGTTGCCGCGCAGTCGTCCGTGATGTATGGCGACTACCTGCTCGCCGAGCGCAACGCGACGGAGTACTACCGGCTGGTCAGCGGCGGCGAGGTGCGCTCGATGGCCATCGCACTGTCGAGCGACCTGACCCTGGGCGACCAGATGGCCGCGCACGCGACGAAGTCCACGGAGGCGGCCAACGAGATCTTCAAGAAGATCGAGCCGCAGATGGACACCGAGGTCGAGAAGGCCTTGATGAAGACGCTGGACCAGGCCCGCTTGGGCTACCGCGCCGCCCGGGAGTCCCTGACCAAGGCCAAAAAGTCGGGCAACGAAGCCGCCGCCCAGCAGGCCTACGAGAACGAGTTCAAGCCCGCCGTCACCAAGCTGACCGAAACCACGCTGGCGATCGTGAAATCCCAGCGCGACCAGCTCGACGCCTCCGCCAGGGAACTGGAAAGCGCCAACGCCCGGGCCCGCACCAGCTTGGTCGTGTTCGCGCTGATCGCGCTGGCCCTGGGGGCCTGGTTGGCCCTGGCGCTGGGCGCCTCCATCACGCGCCCGCTGCGCCGTGCGGCCGAGGTGGCCGAGGCGATCGCCCATTTCGATCTGACCCGTGACATCCCGGCCGGCGGCAACGACGAGGTCGGCCGGCTGCTCAAGGCGCTGCAGGGAATGCAAAGCGCACTTCAGAAGCTCATCGGCGAGGTGCGCGGCGCAGCCGACAGCATAGGCACGGCCAGCAACGAGATCGCCACCGGCAACCTGGACCTCAGCCAGCGCACGGAGCAGACGGCCAGCAATCTGCAGAACGCAGCGTCGTCCATGTCCGAGCTGACCGGCACCGTCAAGCAAACGGCCGATGCGGCAATGACGGCCAACCAACTCGCCAGCTCGGCCGCCTCGGTGGCGCAGCGCGGCGGCGAAGCCGTGTCCCAGGTCGTCGCGACCATGGACGAGATCAGCCAGAGTTCGCGCAAGATCAACGACATCATCGGCGTCATCGACGGCATCGCCTTCCAGACCAACATCCTGGCGCTGAACGCGGCTGTGGAAGCAGCACGCGCGGGCGAACAGGGCCGCGGCTTCGCGGTCGTGGCTGCTGAAGTGCGCTCGCTGGCGCAGCGCTCCGCGGGCGCGGCCAAGGAAATCAAGACGCTGATCGGTGCCAGTGTGGAACGCGTGGATTCGGGCACCCAGCAGGTGCAGGCCGCCGGTGCCACGATGACCGAGATCGTTGCCAGCGTGCAGCGCGTGACCGACATCATTGGCGAGATCAGTGCTGCAGCGCGCGAGCAGAGCGAGGGCATCGGCGTCGTCAATGGCTCCGTCGTGCAGCTCGACCAGATGACGCAGCAGAACGCCGCGCTGGTGGAGGAATCCGCTGCCGCCGCGGAGAGCCTGCGCGAGCAGTCGGCCCGCATGGCCGAAGTCATCAGCGTGTTCAGGCTGGGCAGCTCGACGCAGCGCGCTCCTGCGCTCAAGGCGCCGGCAGCCGCAGCGCCGGCCGCACCAAAACCGGCCTCCCCCAAGCCGGCCGTTGCGAAGCCGCTCACCAAGCCGGCCGTCAAGCCGGGCATCAAGTCCGTCGCCGCCAAGAAGGCCTCCACGACGGTCGCCAAGCCCGCCCCGCAGCCGGCAGCGGCGCCCAAAGCCGTGGCCAGCCCCAAGCCGGCCGCGGCGGCCCCGAAGGCCAAGCCGGCCGCAGTCACCGCCGTTGCGCGGCCCGCGCCTGCGCCCGCTCCTGCGTCGACCGCCGACGACGGCGACTGGGAAACCTTCTGAAGCTCGCGGCGGCGCCGCGGCCATGACAAAGGGGCGCCCTCTGCGCCCCTTGTCGTTCAGCCGGCGAACACCGAGCTCAGAATTTCAGCGTCCGGACGCCATCCGCGCTGCCCAGTAGGCAGACCTGCGCCCGGTGGCGTGCGAAAACCCCCACCGTGACGACGCCGGGCCACTGGTTGACCTCGGTCTCGAAGGCCAGCGGGTCGGTGATGGACAGCCCCGTCACGTCGAGAATGTGGCCACCGTTGTCGGTGACGACGCCGGTGCGCAGCTTGGCGTCACCGCCGAGCTTGGCGAAGCGGCGCGTCAGCTGGGCTGCCGCCATCGGGATGATCTCCACCGGCAGCGGAAACTTGCCGAGCGTGCCCACGAGCTTGGAGGCGTCGGCGATGCAGACAAAGGTCTGGGCAAGGTCGGCGACGATCTTCTCGCGAGTGAGCGCGGCGCCGCCGCCCTTGATCATGAAGCCTTGCCCGTCGATCTCGTCGGCGCCGTCGATGTAGACGGCCAGGCTGGTCACCTCGGCCGCATCGAGCACCTTGATGCCGTGCTTGAGGAGACGCTGCGTGGAACGCTCCGAGCTGGACACCGCGCCGGGGACGGCTACCCCGCTGGCGGCGAGGGCGTCGATGAAGCAGTCCACCGTCGAGCCGGTGCCGACGCCGAGGATCTGGCCGGCGGGGACGTAGTCCAGGGCCGCGCGGCCGACGAGTTGCTTGAGCTGGTCTTGGTTCATGGCGCCGATTTTCGCGGATGGCGCGGGTCACCCCGCGCCATCCGCTTTCCGGCTACTTGATGAGCAGCTTTTTCGCCGCCGAGTCCGCCGCCAGTTGGCGCGCGTTGTCCCAGGCCGTGAAGCGGTACTCGACCACGTCGCCCCGGGCCAGGCCACCGGCGGTGTAGCGGCTGGTGCTGCCGTCCTGGCGCATGCGCACCGTGCGGGCGTCGCCGCCGTTGACGGTGTAGTGCACGTCCACCCAGCCCGAGGCCGTGGCGTTGAACTCCAGCGTGCCGGCGCCGGTCTGGGCCGCCGTGCCCGACACCGCCGCGGCCGGCGCAG
>NZ_DASWYS010000192.1:0-24259 GCF_036404855.1 Roseateles sp. | reverse complement strand
ATCTGCTTCTCCGTTGAATCTTGAGCGCCGCAAGATGAGGTGCGCGCCCAGTCCGACCGTCTGGAAGACCGGGTAGGCGCATGGAGGTCACGCCTCCACCACAGCGCTGAATGCCCCCAGACGTTGCAAAGCCAGTGTGCGTGGCTCGGCGACGATGCGCAACAGGTCGGGGACCCAGAGCGCGAGCGACCCACCTCACCCGGCCAAGCCTGGTCCATGGACTTCGTGGCCTAGGAGCACATCCATGGCAGCAAGTTCTGCATCCTGCTCGTGGTCGACGTGTTCATGCGCAAGGCACTCACGGTGCATACAGGGCTGCAACTCAAGGGCGAGCACGTTGTCGATGTACTCAACCGAATCGCCCGTCGTCGCCGGGCGCCCAGGCCATCTTCATTGACAACGGCAGCGAGTTCACGGGCCGGCTGAAGGACATGTGCGCAGACCACCTTGGCGTGCGGCTGGCCTGCTGCCGCCCCGGCAAGCCGACCGGCAGCCGCTTCGTCGAGACCTTCAACGGCTCGCTGCGCAACGAGTGCCTGAACGCGACCGGGATCGCTGCGCGCATCAAGGCACAGGGGCTTCTAGAGGCCTGGCGCCCGGACTACGGCGAACGTCGGCCTCACAGTGCTGGCAACGATCTGGCACGGCAAAATTTGCCTGTGTGATCAGGGAGATGAGGCCTGCCTAGTGGCCCTGAACTAGATGCATGAGGGCAGATCATGGATGTGATGACGGCAGACTCCAGCGCGCTGGTGCTGGTGGACTACCAAGCGAAGCTGATGCCCGCCATCCACCAGGCCGAAGCGGTCGCCGCGCGCGCAGTGCTGCTGGCCAAGGCCGCGCGCCTCCTGGGCGCTCCAGTCATCGGGACGCAGCAGAACCCTGCCGGCCTGGGCGCCAACCTCAACGTCATCAGCGCCGAATGCCACCGCGTGCTGGCGAAGACGCATTTCGACGCCTGCGCCGACGGACTCGTTGAAGCGCTGGACGAGCTGGGGCAAGGACGTGGCGACGTCGTGGTGGCCGGCTGCGAGGCCCATGTCTGCATGATGCAGACGGCCCTGGGCTTGATGCGCGAAGGCAAGCGGGTCTGGGTCGTCGAAAACGCGAGCGGCTCCCGCCGGCCCGCCGATCACGCGGCGGCCATGCGGCGGCTGGCCGCCGCCGGCGCCACCATCGTCACGCACGAGATGGTGGTCTTCGAGTGGCTGCACGACTGCCAGCATCCGAAGTTCAGGGAGGCGTTGACCCTCATCAAGGCGGCGGACTGACCGCCGCCTTGATCTGCGTGACGCGTCGCCCGTCAAGGAAGCCCGGTCCAAGCACTGCGGCGGCGCAGGCCCACACTGAACTGGCTGGCAGCCATCGTCCTGGCCCGACTGCCCGGCGCCTGCCGCCAACCACCGCGCCTCCAGTTGTTCGCCTGATCCGTGAGCAACCCTGTTGATAACTGGTGAGACGGCTCGCTAAGCCCTTGTCCCGCAAAGCCGCGCATCGGACTGCTCAAGAACCGGGCAGGTCGAACCCCTTGCGGACTTTCCGCATATCGATGCATCGATTCCTTCGTGGCAACAGGCAATCCCACTGCCTAGAGTGCGGCGCATTCCAACTTGCACCCACCGGGACATGCCGTACCGTCCGACCTACGCCCTGACATCCCTCGCCACCGCCCTCGCTGCAGTCTCTGCCGCGCCCGCCCTGGCCGCTGACGCCCCCAACACACTGGACCGCGTGGAGGTCACCGCACAGCGCCGCACCGAGTCCGCACAGGATGTCGGCATCGCGATCAGCGTGCTGTCTGGCGACGAGCTGAAAGCCCGCGGCGTCAAACAGATCAACCAGTTGCAGGGCGAGTTGCCCAGCCTGGAGATCGAGCCAGCCTTCGGCAGCGGCCAGGCGCAGTTCCGCATTCGCGGCATTGGCTTCCAGGACTACGGTGCCAACAACGCTTCGCCGGTGGGCGTCTACGTGGACGAGGTCGGATATGCCTTCCCGGTGCAGACGCAGGGCCTGCTGTTCGACCTGGAGCGCGTCGAGGTGCTGCGCGGGCCGCAAGGCACGCTCTACGGCAAGAACACGACCGCGGGCGCCGTCAATCTGCTGTCGCGCAGGCCCACGAAGCAAACCGAGGGTGGGTTCAGTGTCGGCGCCGGCTCGCACTCCGCGGTGCAGGCCCAAGGCTACTTGTCCGGCCCGCTGAGCGAGCAGGTGCGCGGCCGCATCTCGATCGCCAGCGAGCATGGCGGCGCTTGGCAACACAACCGCATCACCGGCGAGAAGCTGGGCGACCAGCGCATCGCCGCTGTCCGCGGCCAGCTCGAAGTGGACGTCACGCCGGACCTGAAAGCACGTATCAGCCTCAGCGACAACCAGGACCGCTCCGACGTGCAAGGTCTGTACGCGCCCACGCCGCGCAGCCACACCAACCAGCCCGCGGACGCCGATCCCAACGCCACCGGCTGGGGGTTGCAAAGCGACTTCGCGCAACTCGCCGGCGTGGCCGCCGATGCCAAGCCATCGCGCGACAACAGCGCCACCAACCTGGCGTTGCACCTGGACTGGAACCTCGGCGCCACGCGGCTGACCAGCATCACCGCCCACCAGCGCTTTACGCGCCATGAGTTGGGCGACTGGGACGGCACGGCCGTCAACCATTCCGACGTCTACTGGCACGACCGCGCCCGCGTGACGACGCAGGAGCTGCGCCTGGCCTCGCAGGCCCAAGCCGCACTGCCCTGGGTCGTCGGCGCCTACTACTCGAAGGAGCGCCTGGACGAGGACTGGCTGACCGACTTCCGTCATGACTACGGTCTCATCACGCGCACGCGCTACGGTCAAGACGGGCGCACAACCGCCGTGTTCGGCCAAGCCGACATTCCGCTGGCCACCCAGTGGACGCTGGTGGCCGGCCTGCGCCAGGAGCGCGAGACGCGCGCCATCCACGACTTCAGCACAAGCACAACTCCAACCATCGCGGGCCTGGGCGTCAGCGGTGCCTCGCAGTCGCTGACCAGCAACCAGACCTCCGGCAAGCTGGCGTTGCAGTTCAAGCCCGAGGCCGGGACGCTGCTGTACGCGTCATTGAGCCGGGGCCTGAAGTCGGGCGGCATCACAGCGCACAACACCTTCAACACGCTGGCGCTGACGCCCTTCCAGCCCGAGAAGCTGGTGGCGCTGGAGCTGGGCGCCAAGGCCGACCTGACACGCCTGCTGCGCGTGAACGCTGCCTTCTTCCACTACGACTACCGCGACCAGCAGTTCCAGGACGTGACGACGTCGCCCACCGGCGCCCTGATCGGCAAGATCATCAACATCCCGCGCTCCAGCATCGATGGCGGCGAGTTCGAACTGCAATGGAAGCCGCTGCCCGGCCTGTCCATCGCCCAGTCCGTCGGCTACAAGCGCGGCACGTTCAAGGACTTCAATTCGCCCTTGCTGGGCGACCTGTCAGGACACCACCAGTTCTTTCCCAAGCTCAGCTATGGCGGCTCCATCGCCTACGCGTGGACGACAGGCGGGCTGGACCTGAAGATCGCAGGTGACTACAGCTATCGCAGCACCTCGCCATCCTGGCTGAACCGACTGAACGTCGACGGCGGCACGCTGTACGACATCCCCGCCTACTGGCTGGCGAATGCGCGCGTCGAGATCGCCCCGTCCGGCTCCCCGTGGCAGGCCAGCGTGGGCGTGCGCAACCTGTTCGACCGCCGCCACGACCTGACGCGCAACTTCTTCGGCAACCGCCCCAGCACCGCCGACGACCTGAATGTTGCCGCAGCCGGCCCGTCGCGCACCTGGACGGCCGTGCTCAGCTACGCCTATTGAGGTGCACGGCGCTGGCTATGCTGCCGCTATGGCAGCAGACTTCCTTGGCAACCCGCTGGTGGACAGCACTCCCGCGCTGATCGCGGGACTGAACGACTTCATCGCCGGCTTCCTGGCCTACGAGAGCCGGGCCGAGACCATCCTGGACACCGCCGCGGCGGCTCCCGGCGCGGTGATGGCCCAGGTCTACGCAGGCTGGCTGTGGATGTTCCTGGAGGCGCCCGAGGCGCCGGCAAGGGCGCGTCCTTTCCTCGCGGCGGCACGCGCAGCGCTGAAGCCCGGCAACACGCCGGCCCATCAGCGCGAAAGCGAGCAGGTCGCGCTGCTTGCCGACTGGGTCGCCGGGGACACAGCCGCCGTCGAACGCCGCGCCGCGCTGATCGCCGAGCGCTGGCCGCACGACCTGGCCGTCGTCAAGCTGGCGCAGTACCTCGCATTCAACCGCGGGGACGCGCCAGCCATGCTGCGCGGCATCCTTGCCGTGCTGCCGGCCAACGCGCACGACGCGCATGCGCAGGGCATGGCCGCGTTTGCCTATGAGCAGTGCCACCGGCTGGACGAGGCCGAGGCCGCCGCGCGGCTGGCGCTGACGCTCAAGCGCCGCGAACCCTGGGCACAGCATGCCCTGGCCCATGTGCTGTTGACGCGCGGGCGCGTGGACGAAGGCTTGCACTTCCTCGAAGCAGTGCGCGACACCTGGACCGGCCTGAACTCCTTCATGGTGACCCACCTCTGGTGGCACCTGGCCCTCTTCTACCTGGCGCGCGGCCGACTCGGCGAGGCACTGGCGTTGTACGACCAGCAGGTGTGGGGCGTATCACCCGGCTATTCGCAGGACCAGATCGGCGCCGTGCAGTTGCTGGCACGGCTGGAGTGGGCAGGCCTTGACGTCGGCCCGCGCTGGACGCAGCTTGCCGAGCACCTGGCCGCACGCGCCGACGACACGACCGAGCCCTTCCTGAGCCTGCTCTATCTACTGGGACTGGCCCGCGCCGGCCGCCCCGAGGCGGACCGGCTGCTGGCCGCCATCGCGGCCCGCGCCGAGACCGCGACCGGGGAAGCCCGTGTCGCCTGGGGCGACGCCGCGCTGCCCACCGCGCAAGGGCTCGTCGCACTGGCCCGGGGTGATGCCCGCGCCGCCGACATGGCACTGTCGCAAGGCCTGCCACGGCTGGTGCGCATTGGCGGCAGCCATGCGCAGCGCGACCTGTTCGCGCAACTGCAGATCGAGGCCGCCACGTGCGCCGGCCACGACCGCGACGCGCAGCAGGCGCTCGAACTGCGCCGCCTGGTGGACCCGCTCGACGTGCCTGTCAACGCCCGCCTGGCCGCGCTGTACGAGCGGCTGGGGCTGCCGGGTCTGGCGGCCCGTTCGCGCGGCGTCGCCCCATGAAGCGCCTGCTCACGGTCTTCCTGCTGCTGTCCGCGCTGCTGCTTCCCGCCGCGGCCGGCACGCTGCGTGTCGCGCTGCAACTGGAGCCGCCGCTGCTGGATCCGACCGTCGGCGCCGCCGCGCCGATCAGCGAGGTCGTCTACGGCAATGTCTTCGAAGGCCTGGTCGTGCTGGCCGAGGACGGCAGCGCGCAGCCGAGACTGGCCGAACACTGGGACGTCAGCGCGGATGGCCTGGCCCTCAGCTTCCGGCTGCGCACCGGTGCGCGCTTCCACGACGGCACGCCGTTCGACGCCGCGGTCGCGAAGTTCGCGTTGGAGCGCGCGCGTGCCGATGGCTCGGCCAATCCGCAGCGCAGCCTTCTGGCCGCGGTAGATCGCATCACCGCCCCAGACGCGCACACGCTGGTGCTGCATCTGAAGCGCCGCGATGGCAGCCTACTGCAAAGCCTGGGCAGCGCCGCCTTCGTCATGGTCGCGCCGGGCAGCGTCGCCACCAACCCGACCGCGCCCAATGGCACCGGCCCGTGGCGATTCGCGCGGTGGCAGCGTGGCAACGCCATCGAGCTGACCCGCTTCGAAGGCTACTGGGGCGAGAAGGCCCGGCTGGACGCCCTGAGGTACCGCTTCATCGCCGACCCGTCGGCCGCCTATGCCGCCGTGATGGCGGGCGACGTCGACCTGTTCGCCAACTTCCCGGCGCCCGAGCACTTGGCGCAGATCCGCGCCGACCGCCGTTTCGAGGTCCGGGCTGGACTGAGCGAGGGGGAGACGCTGCTGTCCATCAACCATCGCCGCGCACCGCTGCAGCAGCTGGCCGTTCGCCGTGCGATCGCCGCTGCCATCGACCGCCAGGCCCTCATCGACGGCGCGATGTTCGGCTTCGGCCAGCCCATCGGCAGCCACTTCTCGCCCCGTCACGCCGCCTATGTCGACCTGACCGGCCAGAGCCCGCACGACCCCGCCCACGCCCGTGCGCTGCTGGCCGAGGCGCACTGGCCAGCCGACCGCGTGCTGAGCTTGAAGCTGCCGCCCACGGCCTATGCACGGCGCGGCGGCGAGATCCTTGCGGCGCAGATGGCCGCCGTGGGCATCCGCACACGGGTCGAGAACCTGGAGTGGGCGCAGTGGCTGGACCAGGTCTTCGTGCGACACGACTTCGACCTTACCGTCATCGTGCATGCCGAGCCGCTGGACTACGGCATCTACGGCCGAGACGACTACTACTTCGGCTACCGCAGCGACCGCGTGAAGTCCCTGTTGCGCCAGCTTGATGACCAGTCCGACGAGGCTGAGCGCCGCGCATCACTGCAATCGCTGCAGCGCCAGCTCAGCGACGATGCCGTCAACGGCTTCCTGTTCCAGTACCCGCGGCTGCTGGTGCAGCGCGCCGGGCTGGCCGGCGTGCACGTCAATGCCGTGGGCAGCCTGGAGCTGGCCGGCGCTACGCTGCCCGGTGCCGAGGCGGCGCGCGCGCAGGACCACGGTGGCCTGCCGCACGGTATCGCCCTCGGGGCGCTGGCGCTGCTGGCGCTGGGCATCGCCCGCCTCGCTTGGCGGGCCGAACCGCGCTGGCTGGTCGCGCGCCTGGCATCACTGGCGTTGACGCTGGCGGTGGCCAGCGCACTGATTTTCGCGCTCGTGCAGATCGCGCCCGGAGATCCGGCGCGCTATGTGCTGGGCATGCAGGCCGACGAGCAGGCCGTCGCCGCGCTGCGCGAACAACTGGGCCTCAACGCCCCCGCGCTGACGCGCTATGGCCGCTGGATCGGCGCGCTGCTGCGTGGCGACCTGGGTGACAGCCTCACCTACCGGCTGCCAGTGCGAGTGCTGCTGGCCGAGCGCCTGCCGCTGACCGTCCCGCTGGCTGCGCTGGCATTGGGCCTGGCCATCGCGCTGGCGCTGCCGGCCGCGCTGCTGGCGGCACGCTGGCCCGGCGGCAAGGTGGACCGCGCCGTCGGCGCATTCAGCCAACTGGGTGTGTCGGTGCCGGACTTCTGGCTGGGCGTCATGGGAGCCTGGTTGTTCGCCGTCGTGCTGCGCTGGGTACCGGCCGGTGGCTTCCCTGGCTGGGACGCCGGCCTGTCCGAAGGGCTGCGCGCTCTGGCACTGCCGGCGCTGGCACTGGCGCTGCCACAGGCGGCCATCCTGACACGCGTGCTGCGCGCCGCACTGGCCGAGCTGGCGCATGCCGAGTTCCTGCGCACGGCGCGTGCCAAGGGCGCCAGCCGTTGGCGCGCGCTGTGGCGCCATGCGCTGCCCAACACGGCCTCACCAGTCCTGACGCTGCTGGGCCTGCAGACCGCCTATCTACTGGCCGGCTCCGTCATCGTCGAGAACGTGTTCTTCCTGCCCGGCGTCGGCCGCCTACTGTTCCAGGGCGTCACGGCACACGACCTGGTGCTGGTGCAGAGCCTGGTGCTGGTGCTGGTGGCCCTGGGCGTGTCCGTGTCGGCACTCGTCGAGCTGGCCGCGCGCGTTGCCGATCCGCGACTGGCACGGCGAGGAGCTGGCGCATGAACCGCCGCCTGTTCTTCGGCGCGCTGCTCGCGGGAGCCTTCGTCGCCATGGCAGTGCTGTCGCTGGCCTGGACGCCCCATGCTCTCGACCACCTCTCCATCGCCGAGCGCCTGCAGCCTCCCAACCTGGCGCACTGGCTGGGCACCGACCATCTAGGCCGCGACGTGCTGTCACTGCTGATGCGCGGCGCGGCGACATCGCTGGGCGTGGCCGCGCTGGCCGTCAGTCTGGGCGCACTCCTGGGTGTACCGCTGGGCCTGTGGGCGGCCGCCCGTGCCGGCTGGCCGGACGAGCTGCTGATGCGCGGCAACGACATCGTCTTCGCATTCCCGCCGCTGCTGCTGGCCGTGCTGCTGACGACGGCGCTGGGGCCTGGCGCGACGAGTGCCATCCTGGCCGTCGGCGTGTTCAACATCCCGGTCTTCGCCCGTGTCGCGCGCGGCCTGGCATTGCCCCTCTGGCAATGCGAGTTCGTGCAGGCGGCGCGGTCGGCGGGCAAGGGCCACAGCCGCATCTCACGCGAGCATGTGCTGCCCAACCTGGCCAGCGGCTTGGTCGTGCAGCTCAGCCTGCAGCTGTCGCTCGCGTTGCTGGCCGAGACAGGGCTGTCCTACATCGGCCTGGGGACGCAGCCGCCGCAGCCCAGCTGGGGCCGCATGTTGGCCGATGCACAGACGCTGACCGCACTGTCTCCCACGCTGGCGCTGTTTCCCGGCTTGGCCGTCGCCCTCGCCGTGCTTGCCTTCCATCTGCTCGCGGCCGGGCTGCGCGAGCGGCTCAACCCACACCGGGAGGAGCAGCCATGACCGCGCTGCTGCAATTGCGCGAGGTCGGTGTCACTCTGGGGGGCCAGCCGCGACTGCACGGGCTCAACCTTGAGCTGGGCGCGGGCGAGGTGCTGGGCCTGGTCGGCGAATCGGGCTCGGGCAAGTCGTTGACGGCACTCGCCATCGCCGGCCTGCTGCCGGCCGGCGCGCAGGTGAGGGGCCGGGTCCTGCTGGAGGGCGAGGACCTGCTCACGCTGCCCGAGGCCGCGCTGGATGCGCGCCGCGGCGCCGCAGTGGGCCTGGTGTTCCAGGAACCGATGAATGCGCTCAATCCGCTGATGACCCTGGCCGAGCAGGTCGCCGAGTCGCTGCGCCTGCACCAGCGGCTTTCGCACCGCGACGCGCTGGCTCAGGCCCGCACCGCACTGGCCCGGGTGGGGCTTGCGGGCCTGGGCGAACGGCATCCGCACGAACTGTCCGGCGGTCAGCGCCAGCGCGGCGTCATCGCCATTGCGATGGCCTTGCGGCCACGCCTGCTGATTGCCGACGAGCCCACGACCGCGCTGGATGTGCGCACGCAGTCCCAGGTGCTAACGCTGCTGCGCGATCTGGTGCGCGAACAGGGCGGCAGCCTGCTGCTGATCAGCCACGATCTGCCCCTGGTCGCCAGCGTGGCAGACCGCATCGCCGTGATGCGCCAGGGCCGCCTCGTCGAGCAGGGCGTAACACGGGAGCTGCTGCGCGCGCCGCGCGAACCGGAGACGGCCACGCTGATTGCCGCGTCTGTGCTGACCGATCGGCCAGCGGTTGCGGCAGCACCTCTGGACGCGCCACTGCTGACCGCCGACGGCCTGGTGCGCGAGGTACGGCGCGGCGGCGGGTTGCTGTCGCGCCCGGTCGTGAAGCGGCTGCTGGACGGCGTGTCGCTGCGCGTCGCTCCCGGTGAGCGCGTCGGACTGGTTGGCGAGTCGGGCTGCGGCAAGAGCACCCTGCTGCGCGCGTTGCTCGCACTGGAGCCGTTGCAAGGCGGCACGGTGAGCCTGCAGGGCCGACGCTTCACCGGCGCCGAGCGGGAACTGCGCCGTCAAGTGCAGATCGTCTTCCAGGACCCCGCCGGCAGCCTGGACCCGCGCTGGCGCGCGTGGGAACTGGTGGCCGAGCCGCTGGCTTTGCTCGACGGGCCGCTGGATCATCGGACGCAGCGTCGGCGCGCCTGCGAATGGCTGGAACGCGTCGGCCTGGGCGCCGCTGCGGCGGACCGCTATCCGCACCAGTTCTCCGGCGGCCAGCGGCAGCGGCTGGCGATTGCGCGCGCACTGATCCTGGAACCAGCGCTGCTGGTGCTGGACGAAGCGGTGTCAGCGCTGGACGTCAGTGTGCGGGGGCAGATCCTCGCCCTGATCGATGCCTTGTGCCGCGAACAGCGCACGGCGCTGCTCTTCGTCACGCACGATCTCTCTGTCGTGCGAGCGACGACCGACAGGCTTTACGTGATGCAGGCGGGCCGCATCATTGAGAGTGGCGCAACGCTCGAGGTGTTCGAGCGCCCGGCGCACGCCTACACCCGGGAATTGCTGGCGGCCACGCCCGATCTGGCGCGGGCCCTGCAGGAGACCTGACGGGCGGGCCCGCTCATGCCCCTTGGGCGGCTGTGTGGACCGCCCGCGCGATGGCCCTCGCCAGGCAGTCTGCCGCCGCGGACCCCAGCCTTCCCAACTGCACCGCCCGCGCGTCTCCCAGGTGATGGGCACCGGAAGCCAGCGCGAACACCGTGTCGCCATCGAATGGTGTGTGTGCCGGACGCACCGCTCTGGCGATGCCGTCCTGCGCCATCATGGCCAACCGCTTGCACTCCGCCGTTGTCAGGTCGGCATTGCAGGCCACCACGGCCAGCGTCGTGTTCGCACCCGACTGCGCGCGGCCCAGGCTGGCCAGGCGCGAAGCATCCGGCATCGGGTCGACCACGGGCCCTTGGGCCGCCGGGCGACAGCCGCCGAACTCGCCGGCAATCTCGAAGGGCCAGGCCCAGAAGGTCTGACCGTCCGGCATGTAGACCGAGCCGATGGGATTGGCCGCCACCAGCGCGCCCACGACGAGTCCGTCGCCCAGGTCCAGCGACGCCGAGCCGATGCCGCCCGGTAGGTGGCCCGCCATCGCACCCCGCCCTGCCCCCACGGCACCCAGCGCGAACTCGCGCGCGGCAGTTGCCACCGCCTCAAGGCCCCAGCGTCGGTAGGGCGGCTCCAAGCCCCAGGCCTTGTCACCGCCATTGCCCAGGTCATGTAGCACGGCCGCCGGCACCACGGGAATGGCCGGCGAGCCCGGCTTGAGCCTCAAGCCCTGCCCTTCGAGCGACAGCGCGGCAACCACGCCATCCGCCACCGCCAGACCAAACACCGAGCCCCCCGCCAGCGCGATTGCATGTGCCTTGCCGACCAGGTTCTCCGGCGCCAGCGCCTCGGTCTCGCGCGTGCCGGGGCCACCACCGCGCACATCCACGGCCGCGGCCCAGAAGCCGTCGGTGCGCAACACGGTGGCACCGGAACGGACGACTTCGTCGGTGACATGGCCAACCGTCAGGCCAGGCACGTCGGTGATCAGATTCAGCGGGCCGGGTCGAAAAGCAGAAGAAGTCATCGGACAGCAGGCAGCCGCGCCACGAAGGCCGCGACATCGGCCGCCGACCGCTGCGGGATCTCACGCTGCGGCAGGTGACCGATGCCGGGGTAGACGATCAGCTCGGCCCCTGCGATCGCCGCGGCAAAGCGGCGCGAATGGTCCAGTGGCAGGATGGGGTCGATCTCCCCATGCAGCACCAGCGTGGGCAGGTGCAGGCCAGCCAGGCGTTCGGCAGTGACCGGGGCTTGCGCGCCCGGGGCAACGGACATCAAGATGGGACGGTGGCCAGGATAGCGCTGATACAGCGCCCAACGGTCGACGAGTTCATCGGTGATCAGCGACTTGTCGCCGACTTGCGCCGTCAGGCCCTGACGGATCAGTGGCCGGTTGTCGATGCGCTCGAGCACCGCGCGACCCCAGGGATGGGCCAGGATGCGGAAGGCCAGCGACGGCGTGCTCGGTGGCAGGGGCCAGCCCGCCGCGTCGACAAGCACGAGGCCGCGCAGCGTCTGCGGTGCAAGCAGTGCCACCTGCCAGGCCACTCCGCCGCCCATGGAATTGCCGGCCAGCACGTAGGGCGGCAGCTTGAGCCCGTCTGCCAGGCGAACGACCAGCCGGGCCTGCGCCTCGCGGTCGATCTGCGTGCCCGCGGGCGCGGCGGTCAGGCCGTGACCGGGCAGGTCCAGGCTGATCACGCGGTGGGTCGCCTTCAACTCGCCCACCCAGCCCTCCCAGGTCGCATGGGAGTCTCCATAGCCGTGGAGCAGCACCAACGCGGGCGCGTCGAGCGGCCCTTCGTCGCGGTAGTGCAGACGCACGCCGTGGCCGAGGTCGAGATAGCGGTCGGCCGTGGAGGCCCAGCGGGCTTCCAGCTCGGCGGCGGGCAGGTCGGGCGCTCGCAGCCACAGGAAGGCCGCGAGCGCCGAGACGAGCAGCAGGAGCAGGAGGGTCAACAAAGGCAGCACGAGGAACTTGAGCAACAAGACGGGCTCCGGACAAGGAACGGAAAGCCCGCCAGCCTAGATGGGCCGCAGTGTGCCGCCAAGCGCTGAATCCGAGGCTGCTTGTGCGCCCCGCGAGGATGTCCACAACCCGGACTGGCCGCAGGCGGTAGCACTTCGCGATTGACGTAGGCCCTGCGCCGCTGGCAGACTTGCGCACCTCATCCACCCAGCCGAAAAGGAGAAGACCATGGAACAAGCAGATCGTGTCGCCCTCCTCGTGTCGGCTGCCTGAGCGCCAAACGCTCCTGACCCTGCGTCTCCCGCGGGTCCATTGATCGCCGCGCCAGCCGCGGCCGGCTTCCCACCTTCTTGTTCCGCATGCCTTGGCGTGCGGATGGGTCCGCGCACGCGCGGACGAGGCCAACATTCAATGGACTCCCATGATCGAAATCGATTTCGAGGCGCTGCAGGCACTCGGGCTTACGCACGCCATCGCGAGCCGTGTCGCCCGACTCGCGGCCCACGACCCTGGCACACGCCTGGCGCGCGTGACCGAATCGCAGCGTGACTGCTTCACGCTGCACGACGGCCGCACCGAGCAGCAGGCCCGCGCGCTACCCCGGCTCGTGCAACAGCTGCAGGCTGCCGGCCAGGTGCTGACAATCGGCGACTGGGTCGGCATGCGCGTCGACGCGCACGGCCAGGCCTGGGTCGTCGACCGGGTCGAGCCCGTCACGCTGATCGCACGCCGCGCCAACGATGGGCGCCGCCAGCTCCTCGCTAGCAACGTCGACGCGGCGCTGCTCGTGATGGGGCTGGACGCAGACTTCAACGCGCGACGCATGGAGCGCTATATCGCCATGGTGCGCGCCTGCGACGTCGCACCAGTCGTCGTGCTCACCAAGCTCGACATCGCGCCGGATGCGCAGGCACGCATCGCCGAGATGTATGCCCGCCTGCCCGCGACCGTACCAGTGCTGCCGGTCAATGCGCTGTCGCGCGAGGCCTGCACGGAGATCGGCCCATGGCTGCATGCCGGCCAGACGCTGGTGCTGCTCGGCTCCTCGGGCGCAGGCAAATCGACGCTCATCAACACCTTGACGCACGCCGGCCAATTGACCGGCGCCGTCCGCAAGGGCGATGGGCGGGGCCGCCACACGACGACGGCCCGCTCGATGCACCAATGCCCGCAAGGCGGCTGCATCATCGACACGCCGGGCATGCGCACGTTCCGGCCCGACGCCGAGCCCGAGACGCTCGCCGCAACCTTCGAGGATGTGCACTCGCTCGCCCGGCAATGCCGATTCCGCGATTGCCGCCACGAATCGGAGCCCGGATGCGCAGTGCGGGTCCATGTCGATGCCGACCGGCTCGGCAACTACAAGAAGCTGCTGCGGGATGCCCAGCGCGGCGAGCAGACGGCACTGGAACGCATCGAGCAGCGCAACAAGTGGAAGGCGATTGGCAAGGCCGGCAGCCAGCGCGCACGCGAGAAGAGGTCCTGAGCTTCGGCGCGGCGGCTGGCGCGCGCTCCCAGCCCGCGGCGGTTTCACCACCATCTCTGCTGGAAAGCGCGCAGCGCTGCTGATTTCCCAGCAACGCCATCCCGTGGCAACGCAGCTTGCCTCGGGGCGTGACGATCTGGCGTGGAAGTTGCTCAAAGTCAACGCGCCCCACCCGGCCACCCGGGCCGGGTTTCCGTGTCCTCTGCCCCTCTCCCGATGCCCTCTGCCCGATCGCCACTCTGGCGAAGCCTGCTCCTGTACCGCGACATCCCCTGGCACTTCCTCGTCACCGCGCTGCTCTTCCTACTTGGCAACATCGCCTTCGCCGGCCAGCAGTGGCTGGTGGGCCGCGCCACCCACGCGCTGGAGGAAGGCGCCTCCCTGGGCGCGCGCGCTGCGCTGGACGGTGTGCTGTTCTGGTGTGCCTGGCTGTTGGGCGTGGCGCTGCTGCGCGGCGGACTGCAGTACGCCGCCGGTCTGGCCTCGCTGATCAGTGGACAACAGCTGCTGACGCTGTTGCGCGAACGCATCCTCGTGCAGGTCCAGCGACTGGACCTCGGCTACCACTGGCGCCATGGCGTTGGCGAGTTGGTCACGCGCACGACGCGTGACGCCGACAAGCTACGCGACGCATTGATCAACTTCTGGAGACAGGTGTACGAGCTGAGCCTGGTGGTCACCGCCACGCTGGCGGTCCTGGCCTGGTACCACCCGCTGCTGGCCCTGGTGCCGCTGGTGCTGATCGCCGCCGCCATCACGCTCTTCCTGCGCCAGACCAACCATCTCGTCACGCTGGACCGCGCCGTGGGCGCCGCCTACGACGAGGTCAACCAGGAGCTGTCCGAAGGCGTGAACGGCGTGCGCGTCATCAAGTCCTTCGTGCTGGAAGGGCAGCGCGCCCAGCGCTTCGAAGCCCAGGTGAGCGTCTTCATGCAGCAGGCCACCGCCGCCCTCGCCTACGCCTGCGCCCGCGTGCCGCTGCCCCAGGCGGTGGTGGCGCTTGGCCAGGTCTGGATCCTGGTATACGGGCTGCACCTCGTGGAGGCAGGCCAGCTGCACCGCGGCGAGCTGGTGGCAGCGCTGCTGATGGCCAACGTGCTGATTTTCCGCGCCGAAGGCGTGGGCCGCGTCATGCAGATCTTCGCCGACGCGCGCTCCTCGGCAGCTCGCATCTGGGAGCTGCTGGATGCCGAGCCGGCCATTCAGGGCGGCAACACCCGCCTGCCCGAGCGTCACGCGCCACTCGGATTGCGGCTGGAGCACGTGGCCGTGCGCGCGCCGGGCGGCAGCACGGCGATCCTGGACGACTGCAGCCTGGGCATCGCGCCCGGCGAGGTCGTGGCCCTCGTGGGCGCGACCGGTGCCGGCAAGAGCACCCTCGTCAGCCTGCTGCCGCGCCTGCTGGATGCAGACGCCGGACGGCTGCTGCTGGGCAGTGACGACGGCGGCTGGACCGACCTGCGCACGCTGCGCCTTGACGTGCTGCGCAAGGCGGTACAGGTGGTGCCGCAGGAAGCCTTCCTGTTCTCCGACACGCTGGCGGCCAACCTGCGGCTGGCCGCGCCGCTGGCCGACGACGCAGCGCTGCAGCGCGCCCTGCACGTTGCCTGCGCGGACGAGGTCGTAGAGCGGCTGCACGACGGGCTGCAGACACGGGTGGGCGACCGCGGCGTCACGCTGTCTGGCGGCCAGCGCCAGCGCCTGGCGCTGGCCCGCGCGTTGCTGGCCCGGCCGCGCCTGCTGGCCCTGGACGACGCCACCAGCGCGCTGGACGCGCTCACCGAGCGGCGAGTGTTCAGCCGACTGCGCGCCCTGCGTCAGGAGGATGGCGGTGGCACCACGGTGCTGATGGTGGCCAGCAAGCTCTCCACCGTGCTGCAGGCCGACCGTGTACTGCTGCTGGTCGATGGACGCATCGCCGCCCAGGGCCGGCACGCCGAGCTGACGCGCCACCGGACCTACCGCGAACTGCTGGGGCTGGACTGATGGCAGCCCGCGACATGCGAGGACAGCGTCCGCTGTCCGACATCGAGCTCGAGCAGGCGCTCGCCCGCAAGGCGCTGGATCGCGGGATGTTCTGGCGACTGCTCCCGCTGCTGGGCAGCGTGCGGCGCGAGCTGCTGGCCGTTATCGTGCTGGAGACGCTCCTGGTGGGCGCCGTGTTTCTGCGGCCCTGGTTCGTGGGACAGGCGCTTGACCACGCGCTCGTTCCTGCCGACGGCGGCTGGCAGATCGACACGCAACTGGCGACGCTTCTCGGTGCAGGCATGGCTCTGACCTGGGTGCTGAGGTTTGCCCTGTCGGGCCTGTCGCAGTACCTTGCAGGTGCCGCGGCGCTGCGGGTGCTGAACACGCTGCGAATACGTGTGTACCGGCATGTGCAGTCGCTCAGCGTGCGCTTCTTCGACAAGACCAAGGCCGGTCGCATCATCTCGCGCGTGGATCGCGACGTGGACGCTCTGGAGCCACTGCTGATCCAGGGCCCGCCGGAACTGTTGTCGGCGGCATTGCGCTGCGGTGTGGCGGCGTTGCTGATCCATGCCATCTCGCCCACGCTCTTCCTCGCGCTGGCCGCCGTCGTACCGCTGCTCGTGCTGGGTATCTGGGGTTTCAAGCGCATCTCACAGAAGAACTGGGGCCTGGTGGCCGAGGCCCGCGCGCGCTTCACCGCACACCTCGTCGAGACCGTGGCTGGCGTGCGCATCATCCAGCAGACCGTGCAGGAAGATTCCAACCGCCACCACTACCGCGCGCTGCTGGACGACTTCAACCACACGCTGATCCGCGGCAACCGCAAGTCCGGCTGGTTCCTGCCCTATGCCGCGCTGCTGACCAGCGCGGGCATGGTGCTGCTGCTCGCGGGCGGTGCCGGTGCCGTGGCCCGCGGCGAGCTGAGCTTCGGCCAGGTCGTGCAGTGCCTGTTCTACGTGCAGCTCTTTCTCGGCCCGCTGCAGGAGCTGTCCGACCTGCTGGAACGCTACACCAGCGGTGCAGCGTCGGCGCAGCGCGTCTTCCTGCTGCTGGACACCGAGCCTGAGGTGGCCGACCCCGCCGACCCCACGCCGCTTGCAACCGTTCGCGGTGACATCCACTTCGACCGCGTCGGCTTCGCCTACGAACACCATCGCCCCGTCATCCAAGGACTGGACTTGCACATCGCGCCCGGCGAGGTGCTGGCCATCGTCGGCCCCACCGGCCATGGCAAGAGCACGCTCGTTCAGCTGCTCACGCGCTTCTATGACATCGGCGAGGGCGCCGTGCGGCTGGACGGCATCGACATCCGGGACCTCGCTCAGCACGCGTTGCGCCGACATGTGGGCGTGGTGCTGCAGGAGAACATGCTGTTCTCCGGCAGCATCCTCGACAACCTGCGGCTGGCTGCACCAACGGCCAGCGACGCGCGACTCATAGCCGCCGCCCGCGATCTCGGTGCCGATGCGGTACTGGAGCGACTTCCGCTGGGCTACGACACACCCGTCGGCCCCATGGGCAGCCAGCTCAGCCAGGGCCAGCGCCAACTGGTTTGCCTGGTACGCGCCTACCTGGCCGACCCTGCGGTGCTCGTCATGGACGAGGCCACCTCAGCCGTGGACGTGCAGACAGAGCGCCGCATCCAGGCCGCGTTGCGGCGGCTATGCGAGGGCCGCACGGCCATCATCATCGCCCACCGACTGGCCACCATACGCGACGCCGACCGCATCGCCGTCATCGAGCAGGGCCGCATCGTCGAGATCGGCCCCCACGCAGAGTTGATCGACGCCGGCGGCGCCTACTCGCGGCTGTACCGCGCCTACGAACAGGCATCGTTCGGCGCCAGCGTAGAAACCAGCCCGGCACTGGCCTGAAGCCAGCAGCGGCTGCTGCGTTCGACGCGCAGCGATGCAGAAACGGGGTGTTCTTGCCGGAAAAACGCTGGCACGGATCTGGCGATTGAAGGGCTGCCCCTTCACCCCCAGGACATCCCATGAGCATCCCCAAGACCTCCGTCGACACTGTCTGGTTCACCCGCTGCCCCGTGCCCACCGCCACCGGCCTGGCCTACCGCCTGGGCTGGCTGGGAGAAGATTTCGCCCGCGACGGCATTGAACTGAAGACACTGCAGGAAGTTGGCGGCGAACTCGCCCGCCATCACTATGACCACGAGCTGACCACGCTGGTCCGCGAAGGCGGCAACCTGCTGGCCATCCCCGCACGAGCCCAGGGCGCGCCGACTCGACTGGTGGGCCTGACCTGGATTGACGAGTTCCAGGCCATCCTCGTGCGTCCCGACTCCCCAATCAGCCGCCCCGAGCACCTGCGCGGCCAGCGTCTGGCGCTGCCGGCATTCCGCGCCGCTGACCTGGCCCAGAACCGTCGCGGCCGCAGCATCGCGCGCGGCATGAGCCTGGCGGGCTACAAGGGCGCGCTGAACTCCGTAGGCCTGTCTCTGGACGATGCCCGCCTTGTCGAGCTGCCAGCTGCGCCGGCGCGCGAAGGCGACGCCGGCCACCTGGCAGGCGGCAATGCACGCAGCGCCGAGAGCCTGGGGACCGGCCTGTGGGAAGGCATCCTGCCGCTGCTGCGCGGCGAGGTGGATGCCGTCTACGTCAAAGGCGCTGCCGCACTGGAGGCCGCCCAGCGCCTGGGTGCCAAGGTCGGCATCGACTTGGACCAACTGCCGGAGAAGCGCTTTCGCGTCAACAACGGCACGCCGCGGCCCATCACCGTCCACCAGTCGCTCATCGACGACCACTTCGAGCTGCTGGTGCGCTTCCTGACACAGACGCTGCGCGCCGCCGAATGGGCCAAGACCCACCTGAAGGAGACACTGGAGATCCTGCAGGGCGAGACGCGCGCGGGCAGCGAGGGCGTCAGCGGCGCGTACCGCAACGGCTTCCACCTCACGCTGGCGCCCGACCTCAGCGAGGAGCGCGTGGAGCTGTTCCGCCAGCAGAAGAACTTCCAGCTCACGCACGGATTCCTGGACCAGGATTTCGACTTCGACGCGTGGATCGACCCGCGCCCCCTGGCCGCCGCGCACGAGCGCCTCGCCCAGCAACTGCGCGCCGCCGCCTGAGGAACCAAGATGGCCGTCAAGATCCTCTGGTACCTGACCGCGCCTGATGGCCCCTACCCCTGGGAGCCGCAGGGCCGCTGGAAGACCGACTTCCGCCACCTCGAACAGCTCGCCGTCACCATCGACCGGCTGGGGTACTACGGCGCGCTGCTCGGCAGCAGTGCCAACGAGAGCCTGGCCGTCGCCGCCGCGCTGATCGCGCAGACGCACCGGATGCGCTTCCTCGTCGCGCAGCACCCAGGCGAGCTGTCGCCCGCCGTGCTGGCCAAGTATGCGCAGACCTTCGACGCCTTCTCGGGCGGTCGGCTGCTGTTCAACGTCGTCAACGGCAACGACGTCGGCCTCGCTGCTCTGGGCGTGCACTACCCGCACGACGAGCGCTACGACTTCAGCTGGGAGTACTGGGATGCGTTCCGACGCGTCTATGACGGTGACACCAGCGGCTACGAGGGTCGCTACGTGAAGCTGGCTCCGCGCCACTCCGGCCCCAGTCCGATGGGCACCTGGAACGGCCCGACCCAGCCGGGCGGCGTGCCGCTATGGGGTGCCGGCACCTCGGCGCCGGGCGTCGCGCACTCGGTCAAGCTGTTGGACGTCTACCTCTCCTTCGCCAACACGCCGCCGCTGCTGGGTGACAAGTTCCGCCGCGTCGGCGCCGAGGCCGAAAAGATCGGCCGCAAGCTGCAGTACGGCACGCGGCTGCAGGTCATCGTGCGCGAGACGGAGGAGGAGGCCTGGGCTCATGCCGAGTGGCTGCTTTCCAAGTCGTCGCTGGAGCACGCGAAGCGTTCCGCGCAGCGCCAGCTCAAGCCCGGCGAGACGCTGGAGACCTTCCGCAGCGACAACCCCATCATTCAGCGCAACGCCGAGAGCCTGCTCGCTGGGCGCCTGCCCACGGCCCGCGAGCTGGAGATCTATCCCAACGTCTGGGTCGGCCCCGCGTGGTTCGGTTTCGACATCCTCGGCCCGGCCTCCGGCACAACGCTGGTGGGTAGCGCCGAGAACGTCGCCGCACGCATCCGCGAATACGAGGCCCAGGGCACCAACGCCTTCATCCTGTCCGGATTCCCGCTCATCAGCGAGGCCCAGCGCGTGGCCGACCTGCTGCTGCCACTGCTGGACTTGGACCACGGCTTCGACGTGCCCGCGCTACGCGCGGGGCGCTGATGGACAACTCGAAGCAGCCCCTGCGCAGATCCACGCAGCACCTCATCCAGGGACGCTGATTTCAGGGCTGCACGGGTCTGTTTCGAGCCGTTTCACGGTGGCACGGACCCTGCTATCCACCGGTGATTCCTTCACACATCCACGTTCATTTCCCTTCTGCCGATGAGCCGCTCCAACCCACCCCATGACATGCCCGACGACCCGTTGCGCCGCGCACTGCTGCGCCACGGCTGGCTGGCCGCAAGCGCCGGCCTGCTGGCCGGCACGGGGCTGCTGGGCGGCTGCGGCGAGCACGCCGACAAGTCGACCGCACAACCCGTGCCCGGCACCGCCGCCGACACGCCCCGACGCAGCGCCGGCGCAGTGCGCTTTGGCGTCATCGAAGGCGGCCAGGCCGGCAACCTCGACGCGCACAAGCCCATCGGCAGCGGCGCATTCCGCGGATGGGCGCTGTACGCCAAGCTGTGGGAGTGGGGGCTGGACGGCCAGCCCACGCTGGCGCTGGCCGAATCCGCCGAGGTCAACGCCGATGGCACGGAGTGGACCATCCGCCTCAAGCCAGACCTGGAGTTCCATCATGGCAAGACCATCGACGCCGACGACGTCATCTTCTCGCTTCGCCGTCTGACCGACCCTGCACTGGCCTCGCCTTATGCGGCCTACCTGTACTCGCTGCGCCGCGACGATGTGCGCAAGCTCGACGCGCGCACCGTGCGCATCCCCTTCGAGAAGGGACAGGGCCTGGTGGCGCTGGCCGAGTGCTGGATGAGCTGGGGCGGCATCGTCCCCGTGGACTACCACCCGGTCAACAACGTGGTGGGAGCAGGCCCCTACAGGCTGAAGAGCTTCACGCCCGGCCAACGCTCGGTTTTCACGCGGTTCGAGAACTACTTCAAGGCCGGCCAGCCCTGGTTCGAAGAGGTCCACATCCACGACTTCTCGGACCAGACCGCGCGGCTGCAGGCCCTGCAGGCTGGCCAGATCGACATCGCGCCCAACATCGCGCCAGAGCAGCTCAAGTTCCTCGACGGCGACACGCGCTTTCGCATCGTCTCCTCGCAGACTGACGCCTGGCAGTCGCTGGACATGAACCTCGACAAGACGCCGTTCGACAGGCCGCAGGTGCGTCGCGCCTTCCGCCTCATCGCCGACCGCAAGGAGCTGGTGGAACGTGTGCTGCAGGGGCGCGGCCGCGTCGCCAACGATCTCTACTCGCCAGGTGACCCCGTCTACGACCATGCCATCCCGCAGCGCCAGCGCGACCTGGCCGAAGCGCGCCGCCTGCTGGCCGAGGCGGGCTTCAAAGACGGGCTGGAGGTGGAGCTGGTGACACCTGGCTCCAAGGCCGCGCTCGTCTTTGCGCAGCAAGCCAAGGAGGCCGGCGTGACCGTCAACGTCAAGCAGGTCGACAGCCCCACCTTCACCGGGCCAAACCGCACCTCCTGGGCTTTCAGCACCGGCGCTGGTGTGTCGCGCCCCTTTCTGCTGACCGTGCAGCAGCACGACGGCCCGCGCGCTGCCAGCAACAAGACGCACTTCCGCGACCCGCGCTTCGGCGAGCTCATCACCGCTGCACTGGCCCAACCCGACCTCGACAAGCGCAAGCAGCTCGTGCACGAGGCACAGCGCATCCAGCACGAACACGGCGGGCTGCTGATCTGGGGCTTCGCCGACACGCTGGACGCCGTCGCGGCCGACATCGGCGGCGTCACCTCCGACCGCACCGGCTTCGCCGCCTGGCGCACCGACCGCATCTGGCGCAGGGAGCCCGCCTGATGGCCCGGCCCAAGTTCCCCAAGCTGCCGACATGGGCACCCTGGTTCGCCGGCCGCCTGCTGACCGGCCTGGGCGTGGTGGTCGCCATCTCCATCGTCGTTTTCGCGTCCACGCAGGCCCTGCCGTCCGATCCCGCGCGCATCATCCTCGGCCCCGAGGCCAGCGAGGCCACCATCGCCGTGCTGCGCGAGCAGCTGGGGCTGAACAAGCCCATCGTCGTGCAGTACCTGAGCTGGGCCGGACAGATGCTGTCCGGTGATCTGGGCCGCTCCATCGACTCCAACGTGCCGGTGGGGGAGCTGCTGCGCTCGCGCTTCGCCAACTCGTTGCTGCTGACCGCCTGTGTCGCACTAACCGCATTGCCGCTCGCACTGGCGCTGGGCGTGTGGCTGGCGCTGCGGCGCGACACCGCCACCGACCGCCTCGCACTTGGCGCGCTGGTGCTGCTCAAGGCCGTGCCGGGATTTGCCATCGCCATCCTGCTGGTAATGCTGTTCTCCACCTCGGTGCTCAAGGTCCTGCCCGCAGCCTCGCTGCTGGACCCCGACCGCGGCCTGCTGTCGCAATGGCGCTACCTCGTGCTGCCCACCGTGACGCTCGCGCTCTCCATCACCCCCTATCTGCTACGGCTGGTGCGCGCCTCCATGATCGAGGTGCTGGAGAGCGACTACGTTGCAGCCGCCAGGCTGCGCGGCATCCCCGAGCGCCGCATCGTCTGGCGCCACGCGTTGCCCAACGCGCTGATCCCCGCCATTCAGGGAGTGGCAATGACGCTGCGCGTGCTGTTCGGCGGCGCGCTGATTGCCGAGGTGGTGTTCAGCTACCCAGGTATCGGCAACACGCTGAACGCCGCCATCGAGATGCGTGACATGCCCATGATCCAGGCTATCGTGCTGGTCATCACCGTCGGCATCGTCGCCATCAATCTGGCTGCCGACCTGGCCACGGTGCTGCTGACGCCCCGGCTGCGCACAGCCGGCCGCATCAAGGCGCGTGCCCCGGGGCTGCGCCATGCGCTGCGGCTGGGCCGCGGCCAGATCCGACCGAGGTACGCCCGGTGAGCGCGCCCCGCAAATCCTTCTGGCGCCAGACGCTGGCTCAGGGCCAGGTGCGCCTGGGCCTGGTGGCCACGTTGCTTGTCATCGCGTTCGCATTGCTGGGGCCCTGGCTGGCGCCGCACGAGCCCACTGCACTGGTCGGTCCCACCTATGGCCGCGCGGCGGCGGGTGCGCCGCTCGGGCACGACTTCCTGGGTCACGACGTGTGGTCGCGCCTGCTGGCCGGCGGCGCCTCGGTGGTGTGGATGTCGCTCGCCACGTCGGCACTGGCACTGGCCGCCGGCAGCGTGCTGGGCGTACTGGCCGCCTATGCACGAGGCCGTGTCGACCAGGCCATTGTCTGGTGCGCCGACGTCTTCCTCGCCTTCCCTGACCTCATCCTCGTCCTGCTTATCGTTTCCATGCTGGGGCGCAGCCACGGCATCGTCGTGCTGACCGTCGCACTGGCCTTCGTGCCCGGCGTGATCCGGCTGGCGCGCGGCGTCGCGCTGAACGTGGTGCGCCAGGAGTTCGTCGAGGCGGCCGAGCTGCTGGGCTACCCGCGTCACCGCATCGTGCTGCGCGAGATCCTGCCCAACATCGCCACCCCGCTGCTGGTGCACATGGGCGTGATGCTGACCTGGGCCGTGGGCATGCTGTCGGGCCTGGCCTTCCTGGGTTACGGCGTAGCGCCGCCAGCAGCCGATTGGGGACTGATGATCAACGAGAACCGTGCCGGGCTGCTGGTGCAGCCGCTGGCCGTGGCGGCACCGGTGCTGTTGGTGGCACTGTTCGCGCTGGGCACCAACCTGCTGGCCGAGGGCGCGGGCCGCGCGGCGGCCCGCATCGAGGAGCGATGAACATGCTGGCACTCGCCGAGTTCCCCGAACACATCGCTGCGCCGCTCCCTGTCGAGGCCGCACCGCTGCTCGAAGTGGAAGGCCTGCGCGTCGAGCTGCCCTCCGGCGCCGATATCGTGGCCGACATCGCGCTTCGCATCGCACCCGGCCAGGTGCTCGGGCTGGTGGGCGAATCCGGCTCCGGCAAGAGCACCATCGCACTAGCGCTGCTGGGTCATGCCCGTGACGGCGCCCGCATCACCGCCGGCCGCGTGCGCGTGGGCGGGCATGAGCTGCTGGGCCTGGCGCCCGACGCGCTGCGCCGCCTGCGCGGCAAGCTCGTCGCCCACGTCGGGCAGGATCCGGCTGCCGCGCTGAACCCGCTGCGCCGCATCGGCACGCAGCTCGCCGAGGTGCTGGAGATCCACGAGCCCGACGTTGCCGCCGATGCGCGCCACCAGCGCTTGCTGCAGGTGCTCGCCGACGTGGATCTGCCGGCCGAAGCCGAGTTCCTGCGCCGCTTTCCACATCAACTCTCGGGTGGACAGCAGCAGCGCGTGCTGCTGGCGCTGGCCTTCGTCACGCGGCCCCAGCTCATCGTGCTCGACGAGCCCACCACCGCGCTGGACGTGACCACACAGGCCAAGGTGCTGGCGACCGTTCGCAGCCTGTGCCGGCGCCACGGCGTGGCAGCGGTCTACGTCTCGCACGATCTCACCGTGGTGCGCAACCTCGCCGACCACGTCGTGGTGCTGTACGCCGGTCGCATTGTTGAGCAGGCCGCGCTTCACCCGTTGTTCGAGTCGCCACGC
>NZ_DASWYS010000191.1:0-8198 GCF_036404855.1 Roseateles sp. | reverse complement strand
ACGCCTTTGGCTCGCGTGTCATCGGCTACGACCCGGGTCTGCACCCCAGTGACGCGACCTGGGCGCGCTGGGGCATCGAGTCCGTCAGCCTGGCCGAACTGGTCGAACAGAGCGATGGCCTCGTTCTGCTGCTGTCCTATTTCGATCGTTTTCGTGGACTCATCGGCGAGCGCCAGCTGGAGCGCGCGCGCGCCGGCCAGGTGCTCGTCGGCCTGAGTCAGTCCGGCCTCGTCGAGGAAGCGGCGCTGGGGCGGGCCCTGCGCACCGGCAAGCTGCGCGCGGCCTGGTTCGATAGCATGGAGCCGGGCTGGCTGGAAGCCGGACGGCCCCTGCATGGCATCACGACGCTGCAGGTCACGCCGCGGCTGGCGGGGACAACGCGTGAGTCGCGCGTACGCGCCGCCTGGGCAGTGGCGCGCGGCCTCGACGAGCTGCTGGGCACGGTGCCCGGCAGCAAGAGGAAGTCCGCCGACACGACCGCGACCCGGGCCGCCGGCTACTACTGAGGCTCAGCGACCGAGGTTCAGTGGGCCGGCAGACGGGCCAGTTGCTCGCGCAGGCGGGCCACAGTCTCCTTGAAGCCAGCCACGCGGCCGCGCTCCTGCTCGACGACGGCGGCCGGCGCACGGGCGACGAAGCTCTCGTTGCCCAGCTTGGCCTCGGCCTTGGCGATCTCGACCTCCAGGCGCGTGGCCTCCTTGGTCAGCCGGGCGCGCTCGGCCTCGACATCGATCTCGACCTTCAGCGCCAGTTTGGCCGCACCGTGCACCAGTACGGGTGCCGTGGCGCTCTGCTGGGCAAACTCGGTCTCGTCGGCGATCAGCTCGACAGCGCTGAGCTTGGCCAGCACCTTGAGCACGGCGGCTGCCTCGGTCAGGAAGGACAGGTCGCCGCCCACCAGCAGCGGCACGCGGTCGCTGGGGCTCAGGGCCATCTCGCCACGCAGGCTGCGCGTGATGCCGACCACGTCCTTGAGCTGGGCCATCCAGGCGTCGGCGCTGGCGTCGATGCGCTCCGGCTGGGCGAGGGGGTAGGGCGCCTGGCCGATGTAATCGACCGTCTTGCGGCCCGCCACGGGAGCCACGGTCTGCCACAGCTCTTCGGTAATGAAGGGCGCGATGGGATGCAGCAGGCGCAGCGTCGTTTCCAGCACGCGGATCAGCGTGCGGCGCGTGGCCCGCTGCTGGGCCTCGTCGCCAGTCTGGATCTGCACCTTAGCGATTTCCAGGTACCAGTCGCAATACTCGTCCCAGACGAAGCTGTAGACGGTGTTAGCCACGTTGTCGAGTCGGTACTCGGCGAAGCCCTGAGCCACCGCAGCTTCCACCCGCTGCAGCTCGCTGGTGATCCAGCGGTCGGCTTGGCTGAAGTTGTTGTAGCCGGGCGGGCAAGCGCCCTGGTCATGCGCGAGGCCGCAGTCCTGGCCTTCGCAGTTCATCAGCACGAACCGCGTCGCGTTCCAGAGCTTGTTGCAGAAGTTGCGATAGCCCTCGCAGCGCTTGGTGTCGAAGTTGATGTTGCGGCCCAGCGTCGCGTAGCTGGCCATCGTGAAGCGCAGCGCGTCGGCGCCATAGGCCGGCATGCCGTCGGGGAATTCCTTCTTCACGCGGGCCGCAACCTTGGGCGCCGTCTCGGGCTTGCGCAGGCCGGTGGTGGACTTCTTGGTCAGCGTCTCCAGATCGCAGCCCTGGATGAGGTCCACCGGGTCCAGCACATTGCCTTCGGACTTGCTCATCTTCTGGCCCTGCGAGTCGCGCACCAGGCCGTGGATGTAGACGTCCTTGAACGGCACCTGGCCAGTGAAGTGCGTCGTCATCATGATCATCCGGGCGACCCAGAAGAAGATGATGTCGTAGCCGGTCACAAGCACGGAAGAGGGCAAGAACAGCTCCTGCTCCAGCGTCTGCTCGGGCCAGCCCAGCGTCGAGAACGGCACCAGGGCCGAGGAGTACCAGGTGTCCAGCACGTCGGGGTCGCGAGTCAGCTCGCCCAGATAGCCGGCGGCCTTGGCTCGGGCCTGCGCCTCTTCCTCGCTGCGTGCGACAAACAGCTCACCGCCCGTGCCGTACCAGGCCGGAATCTGGTGGCCCCACCACAACTGGCGCGAGATGCACCAGTCCTGCAGGTTGTTCATCCAGTGGTTGTAGGTGTTGACCCACTGCTCGGGATGGAACTTGACCGCGCCGGTGTCGACAGCGGCGATGGCCTTGTCGGCAATGCTCTTGCCGTCCGCGCCGGGTCTGGTGGTGGCGACGAACCACTGGTCAGTCAGCATGGGCTCGACGACCTGGCCGGTACGCTCGCAGCGCGGCACCTGCAGCTTGTGCTTCTTCACTTCGACGAGCAGGCCCAGCGCCTCCAAGTCGGCCACGATGCGCTTGCGCGCGACGAAGCGATCCAGCCCGCGGTAGGTCTCGGGCGCGTTGTCGTTGATCTTGGCCTGCAGGTCCAGAACCGAGATCATGTCCAGGCCGTGGCGCTGGCCGACGGCGTAGTCGTTGGTGTCGTGGGCCGGCGTGACCTTGACGACGCCGGTGCCGAACTCGCGGTCCACGTAGTCGTCGGCGATCACCGGGATCTCGCGGTCGGTCAGCGGCAGCTTCACGAGCTTGCCGATCAGCGCTGCGTAGCGTTCGTCCTCGGGGTGGACCATGACGGCCACGTCGCCCAGCATGGTCTCAGGGCGAGTCGTGGCGACCACCACCGAGCCTGAACCGTCTGCCAGCGGATAGCGGATGTGCCACAGCGAGCCGTCCTCTTCCTCGGACGACACCTCCAGGTCCGATACGGCGGACTGCAGCACCGGATCCCAGCTCACCAGGCGCTTGCCGCGGTAGATCAGGCCCTCCTCGTAGAGGCGCACGAAGGTCTCGATGACCACCTTCGAGAGCTTCTCGTCCATCGTGAAGTACTCGTGGCCCCAGCTCACCGAGTCGCCCAGGCGGCGCATCTGGCTGGTGATGGTGTTGCCGCTCTCCTGCTTCCAGTCCCAGACGCGCGCGACAAAGTTCTTGCGGCCCAGGTCATGACGGCTCTGGCCTGCGGCCTGCAACTGGCGCTCGACGACGATCTGTGTGGCGATGCCGGCGTGGTCGGTGCCCGGCACCCACAGCGTGTTGTGGCCCAGCATGCGGTGGTAGCGCGTCAGCGAGTCCATCACCGTCTGGTTGAAGGCGTGGCCCATGTGCAGCGTGCCGGTCACGTTCGGCGGCGGGAGCTGGATGCTGAACGAGGGCTTGGCCGTGTCCAGAGTCGGCTCGTACAGGCCGGCGGCCTCCCACTTCGGGCCCCAGTGGGCTTCCAGGGCGGCGGGTTCGAAGGACTTGGCAAGTTCGGTCACGGGCGGGTCTCGGCTGGCGCCCGGTGAGTGCAGGGCTTCACGGGGCTTGTCGACAGGGGAGGGAACCCGTGATTTTAGGGGGCGACCCCGATACAAAACGAAACCCGGCGATACCCCGGCGAGATGTTCTTCCGAGGGGTGGTCGGAATCATGGGTGCCATCCCAACCAAAGGGCCTCGAGCGCCCACGGAAGCACACCATGAACTTTTTTCGTCGCTGGCACGCCCATCAAGAATTCCGCCACCACTTTGGCCACCACGCTCATGGCCATCATTTCGGCCGTCATGCTGACGCTGACGGCTTCGCCGAGCACCTCCTTGCACGCGTGGGTGCCAAGCTGGACCTTGACGACGGGCAGCAACGCCGCCTTCAAGCCTGGTTCGGCCAGCTCCAGCAGCAGCGCGACGCGCTCAGGGGCCTGGCGCGCGGGCCAGAGCTCGTCGGACTGATCGCCGGTGAGCGGTTCCCGGGCGAGTCGGCCCAGCAGCTGCTGGACGCCAAGCTCGATGCGCTGCGTGCCGCGGGACCCGCCCTGATTGGCAGCTTTGCCGACTTCTTCGACTCGCTGGACGGCGAGCAGCGCCAGGTGCTGCGCTTCATGATGCGGCGTTTCGGCCACTCGCGCCGGCATGGCGACGCAGCGTGATGGATGTGCACTGCGGCAAGCAGCCGCGCGGCCGCTTTATGCCCCACATCGACCGCAACCGCTGTGAGGGAAAAGGCGACTGCGTGGCCGTCTGTCCCTTCAATGTCTTCACGCTGGGCAACCTGCCCTCCGAGCAGCGCCGGGCGCTGAGCCTGTTCGGCAAGCTCAGAGGCATGGCGCATGGTTGGGAGCAGGCCTTCACGCCCAATGCCGGGTCCTGCGAAGCTTGCGGCCATTGCGTCAGCGCCTGCCCCGAGCGGGCCATCACGCTGGTCAGGGCCGGGCAGAATTCATCGCGCCATGCATCGACTGCTGCTGATTGACGACGACGAGGCCCTTGCCGGGCCGCTGACGCAATACCTCGCCCGCTTCGACCTCCATCTGGAGGCCGTCACCCGGCCCAGCGTCGCGCTGGAGCGGCTGGCTGCGGAGCGCTTTGACGCGCTCATCCTCGACGGCATGTTGCCCGAGATGGACGGCTTCGAGTTCTGCAAGCGCCTGCGCGCGGGCCATGACGCCTGGCGAGACATGCCGGTCCTGATGCTGACGGCGCGCGGCGATTTGACTGACCGTGTCGTCGGCCTGGAGCTGGGCGCCGACGACTACCTGCCCAAGCCCTTCGAGCCGCGCGAGCTGGCGGCGCGGCTGCAGACCATCTTGCGCCGCACGCGCTTCGCACCGGCGGCCGCCGCGCATGTCGCGCCGCAGCCGGCCGGCAAGCTCTGCTTCGAGGGCCTGGAGATCGACACCGCGCGACGCGAGGTGAGGTGCGCGAGCGGACTGGTCGAGCTGACCGGCACCGAGTACGAGCTGCTCCTGATGCTTGCTCGCGAGGCAGGCAAGGTCTTCTCGCGCGACGACATCCTGAATCGCCTGCGCGGCCAGGAGGCCGAGCTGTACACACGCGCCGTGGACATCCTCGTCAGCCGGCTGCGTCGCAAGCTGGAGCCGCTCGCGGCGCTGAAGACGCTGCGCAACGCGGGCTACTGCTTCGCGCTGCCGGAACAGACCGCATGAGGCCGCAGCACCCCTACGACCACCGCTGGCGCGAGCGCTGGGAGCGCAAGAAGGCCAAGCGCGCACGGCGCATGAGCCGGGACTGGGAGTACCGGTGGCGGGTGCGCCACCGCTGGCACCAGCGATGGCATCACCAGCATGCACGCTTCAAGCACTCGCTGGGCGCACGACTGATTGCGATCTTCGTCATGCTGGCCTGCGTCAGCAGCGCCATCCTGTGGCTGTCCATGGGCAGTGCGTACGGGCTGCTGTGGGCCGTGCCGGCCCTGTTGGTCGTCACGGGTGCAGCCTTCGGCATGATCCGTCACATGGTCCGGCCGCTGCATGCGTTGGCCCTCGGCGCCGAGGCCTTCCGGCGAGGGGAGTTTTCGCATCGCGTCCCGATCATCCACGGCGACGAGATCGGTGACCTGGCGCTTCGCTTCAACCAGATGGCCGCCGACATCCAGGCCATGCTGGACGGCAAGCGCGCGCTGCTGCTGGCCATCAGCCACGAGCTGCGCAGCCCGCTGACGCGTGCCCGCCTGCACGCCGAGCTGGTGGGCGAGGGCGAGTCGCGCGACGCGCTGCTGCAGGAGCTGGCGCAGATGCGGGACCTGATATCGGCGTTGCTGGAGAGCGAACGACTGGGCAGCGGACACCGCGCGCTGCAGCTGTCCGACTGCGATCTCGCCGCGCTCGCGCGCGAGCAGGCGCAGCCCGGGTTGGCACTGCACATCGAACCTGGGCTGCCGCTGTTGCAACTGGACCGGCTGCGCCTGCAGCTGTGCCTGCGCAACCTCGTGCAGAACGCGCTGCGCCACAACGACGCGACGCGCGGCGCCGTGCAGCTCAGCCTCGCACGCGAGGGGGCGGGCGTGCGTCTGACGGTGCGCGACTTCGGTCCGGGCGTGGCGCCCGAGTCGTTGCTCCATCTCGGCCAGCCCTTCTATCGACCAGACGAGGCGCGCACCCGCCACGGTGGCGGCGTGGGCCTGGGCCTGTGCCTGTGCCGCCTCGTGGCCGAGGCCCATGGCGGGCGGCTCGAACTGCGCAATGCCGAACCCGGCTTCGAGGCTTCGATTCGCTTCTGCTAGGGCGCAACGCGATCGAACCAGGGCTGGGCAACCTCCAGTTCGGCGGCCAACTGCAGCAGCAGGCCGTCTTCGCCCGGGGCCGCATTGAACTGCACGCCCAGTGGCAGGCCGTCGGCCGTCCAGTGCAGCGGCAGCGAGAGGGCTGGCGTGCCCGTCAGGTTGGCGAGCTGGGTGAAGGGTACGTGGCGCAGGTTGTCGGCGGCCATGTGCTGGACAATGCCGTCCAGCAGTCCGGCTCGCTTGAGCAGACTCAACAGCCCCGAGGCCCGCAGCGCGTTGAAGACGGCCATCTGCAGCGGCGGCGGGTCGCCGGTGCCATGCGGTACCGGAGGCGTGGCCAGCGTCGGCGTCAGGTAGACGTCATAGCGGGAATGCAGCGCGGCGAGGCTGCGGGCGTAGTCGTTCCAGCGCAGCAGTTCCAGCGTCAGCCGTTCGGCGCTGGTGGCGCGACCCAGCGTGGCGATGAGGCGGGTCAGTGGTTCGAAATCCGCTTCGCGCCCGCCTGCCGCGACGACCTGGCGCAGTGCGGCCGCCACCTGGCCGAAGTAGATGTGCAGATAGCCGTTGGCCAGCGCTCGGCCGTCGAGGTCCGGGCGGGCCGGCTCGACAGCGTGGCCCAGGCCCCGCAGCAGCGTAACCGTGCGTTCGACAGCCAGCCTGGCCTCGTCATGCACCGGCTCGCCGATGGGCGAATCGGCGCACCAGGCGATTCGCAGGCGGCGCAGCGGTGCGCGCAGCTGAGCGACGAAGGGTGTGTCCGGCACGGGCAGCGCCACGGGGTCGCCGGGCTCGGGGCCGCCGAGGACGTCGAGCGCCAGCGCGGTGTCGCGCACGCTGCGGGAGATGACACCTTCGCTGCAGGCACCGAACCAGGCCTCCCCCGCGCCAGGGCCGGCCGAAATGCGCCCCCGTGAGGGCTTGAGCCCGACAAGGCCGCAGCAGGCCGCCGGGATGCGGATGGATCCGCCACCGTCGTTGGCCGCCGCCATGGGCACGACGCCCGCCGCCACCGCCGCGGCAGCGCCGCCGCTGCTGCCGCCCGGCGTGCGGCGCACATCCCAGGGATTGCTGCTGCGACCGAAGGCCAGCGGGTCGCTGACGCCCTTGAGACCCAGCTCGGGCGCGTTGGTCTTGCCGAAGATGACGAGGCCGGCGCCCAGCAGTCGTCGCACGACATGAGAATGCTCCCGCGGCGGCGGCAGGTGGGCGTAGGCACGGCTACCCCAGCTCGTGGGCACGCCCGCGTAGTCCTGGGCCACGTCCTTGATGAGGCAGGGCACGCCTGCGAGCGGGCCGTTGCCGATGCCACGTGCCAACTGTGCGCGGGCCTCGGCCTCCATCGGCCGGCAGACCGGCCGCAGCTGCGGCTGCACGGCGGCCAGGCGGGCCAGGGCCAGATCCAGCAGCGCCTCGGCTCGGACGCGGCCGGCGGCCACTTCGGCGGCCAGGGCGGTGGCATCGTGGCGGCGGTAGTCGTTGAAATTCATGACGGGTCCGGTCGAGCGCAGGCCGCCATTCTGTCCGTCGGACGTTACATTGCGGGCGCTTTTGCTGCACCCGCCGACATGAGAATCTTTCTTCGCCTGCCCGCCTTGATGCTGGGCGCTCTGACCAGCGTCGTCAGCCTGACTGCACAGGCCGACTTTTCCATTCCAGGCTATGAGCTGGTCTACACCTCGCCGGCCGAGACCCGTTTGACGGCGCCAGACCTGCGCGAGCCCGTGCAGGTCTGGCGCGAGATGTTCGATGCCGCCCGCGACGAAATCGTTCTGGGCCAGTTCTATGTCGCCGGCCGCGACGGCGAGGCGCTGGACCTGCTGATCGCCCGCCTCGAAGCTGCCGTGGCTCGCGGTGTGAAGGTGCGCTTCCTGATGGAGGCCAAAGGCCAGCGCCTGTCAGAGCCGGCGACGCTGGCGCGTCTTCAGCGCATTCCCGGCCTTGACTTCCGCCTGCTGGACTACAGCAAGCTCAGCGGCAACGGCATCATCCATGCCAAGTACTTCGTCGTCGACCGGCGTGAAGCCTATGTGGGCAGCCAGAACTTCGACTGGCGCTCGCTGAAGCACATCCAGGAGGCCGGCTTGCGGATCACGGATCCGGCACTGGTGGCCCAGGTGCA
>NZ_DASWYS010000190.1:0-10537 GCF_036404855.1 Roseateles sp. | reverse complement strand
CGACGCCCGCGGGCCAGGCCGGCCCTCGTTCGGCCCTCGTTTCGCAGCATCGTCAACCTTCTCCATCCATCATGTTCTTCATCGGTTCCGGCGCCCTGTGTTACCAGGCGGTCGATTTCGCGCTGCGCGCCGGCCACGGGGTCGACGGTGTGTACTGCCCGCCCGGCGATGCCGCCGCCAAGCGGCTCGAAAGACGTGGCGTGAAGGTCACCGTCGGCGAGCAGCCTGGCGAGGACCTGCCCGCATTGCTGGCGCAGGTGGCGGACGGCGTCGTGTTTTCGATCAACAACGCCCATCTGCTTGCGGACGAGCTGTTGCGTTGCGGCCCGCGCTTCTTCAACATCCACAACGGCCTGGTGCAACGCTACCGCGGCATCGCCGAGGTCTGCATCTTCGCCGCCCTTTGCCGCGGCGAGGCGCGGTATGGGGCCACGCTGCATGAATTGCTGCCGGGACAGAAGGTCGACACCGGACCGGTGGTCGCGCAGCTGGATTTCGACATCGGCGCGGACGACGGGTTTGCGGACGTGATGCGCCAATCCTTGGCGACCTGCCAGCGGCTGTTCGAGCTGCAACTGGCCGGCATTCTGGCCGGTCGCGCACGGCCCGTGCCGGTGGCCTTGGAGGACCGCGCGTTCAGCTACCACAGCCTGCCCGGCCTCATCGCGGCATGCGACGACCCGTCGAGGCTGGCGCGCGCCTCGCGGCTGGGTCCGTACGCCGGGTTCTTCGCGCGGCTGAACGCAGCACTGGCCGAGCCGCGCTGAGCGAGCGGTCGCGGCGCCATCGGCCAGCGGCCCCATCAGCCAGGGTCTGCACGTCGAATGCTCTGCCATGCCATTCAATGCCGCGTGGTGGGGCTCAGCCCCTGATGAGACCAATCACCCGATCCTGATCGGCCTGCGTCAGTGCCGGGTAGATGGGCAGGCACAGCACCTGACGCGCCGCCTCGTGCGCCACGGGCAGCAGGTCTGGCCGCGCCGAAGGCAGGCCGCGATACATCGAGAATTCCGAGATCAGCGGATAGAAGTAACGCCGCGCCAGGATGCCGGCGTCGCGCAGGCGCTGGTACAGCGCATCGCGCGAGAGCGGGAAGCCCGGTCCCACCATCACCGGGAAGTAGGAATGGTTGCGGGTCACGCCTGCAGGTTCCTGCAGCATGGCCAGGCCGGGCACGTCGGCCAGGTGCTCCCGGTAGTGCCGCTCCACTTCGGCACGGCGCTCGATTGCGTGGCCGACATGCTGCAGCTGGAGCAGGCCCAGTGCTGCGTTGAACTCGCTCATCTTGCCGTTGATGCCGGTGGCCACGACGGTGGTCTCGTTGACGAAGCCGAAATTCTTCAGATGGTCGATGCGCTGCTTGCTGCGCGCATCGGGGCTGATGATGGCGCCGCCCTCGAAGGTATTGAACACCTTGGTGGCGTGGAAGCTCAGCACCGACAGGTCTCCGTGCGTCAGGACGCTGCCGCCGTCCTGGCGGCGGATGCCGAAGGCATGGGCTGCGTCGTAGATGACCTTGAGGTTGTAGTCGTCGGCGATGCGCTGGATTGCGTCCACGTCGCAGGGGGTGCCGTAGCAGTGCACCGGCATGATGGCGGTGGTCTGCGGGGTGATCAGCGCCTCGATCTTGGCGGGGTCAATGTTCAGCGTTACCGGGTCGATGTCGGCGAACACGGGTTTGATGCCGTTCCACATCAACGAGTGCGCCGTGGCGACGAAGGAGTACGGCGTTGTGATGACCTCGCCGGCGACGCGCAGGGACTGCAGCGCCGTTACCAGCGCGAGGGTCCCGTTCGTGAACAGCGAGACGTGCGGCACGCCGAGGTACTCGCTGAGCGCCTGCTCGAAACGACGATGGAAGCTGGCGCCGTTGGTCAGTGCTCGGCTGTCCCAGATCTGCTGCAGATAGGGCAGGAACGTTTCCAGCGGGGGCAGATCGGGCTGGGTGACGTAGATCGGCGTGGAGGCGGACATCGGGATTCCTTGGTGGTCTGCCCTCAGTCAGTGGACTGGGCCTGCAGTGCTTCGAGCTGTTTGTAGAGCGCGCGCAGCCGCTGCGTGCGTGAGTTCTCGAACAGGAAGTCGGGGTCGTAGCTGATTGCCCAGTCGTTCACCTCGCGGCCGCCGCAGATCGGGTACTGACTGGCGGGATCGTCCGCGTGATTGATGTGGAGGTCGTAGTAGACGCGCTCGGCCTGTGTCTCGTTCGGACCGGAGCGATGCCACAGCGCCGAATCCATGACGATCACGTCACCCGGAAGAACCGAGGGCGTCGGCCGCATCAGTGCCGCGGGTGCCACGTCGTGCAGGCCACCGGCATCGCCGAGAAAGCCGAACTTGTGCGTGCCGGGAAAGAAGGTCAAGCCCCCGTTGGCCTGGTTGCATTCGGTCAGCGGCACGAAGAACGAATAGCGTTGGAACGACCCGTGGTGGTAGCCAATGTCCTGATGCAGGAACACGGGCGCGACGTCCGTCGCATCCTTCTTAACGATGCGGATGTTGTACAGCCCCACGTCGCCGCCGAAGAACTGGGCCGCCAGCGCCAGGAAGGCCGGCTCCTTCAGGATGCCGGCCAGTGAGTGCTGCAGATCGAACTTGACCTCGGTCAGGTGGAAGGGAGTGCGGTCGAAATCCTTGCTGGCCTTGTAGCGGTCGTACACGTCCTTGTACCGGGTGCAGACCTCGACCGGCAACGCGTTGCGGACGATGAAGAAGCCCAGCTCCCTCAGCACGTCGAAGTCGACTGATGGTCCGACGTGCCGATGCGCTTCCAGCAGCGCGTTGAGGCGCTGCACGGGCATCCGGATGCGCGGCGCGGCGCTCATGCGGCCGTGAACCGTTGGGACCGCAGGATAAACAGCGGCCGGTTCAGGAACTCGCCCAGCGAATCGTCCCGGGCGATGTTGCGATCGTTGGGAGCCTGGTAGCTGACGCGCCCGTCGGCCCCCTTCTCGGCGATACCGATCTGCTCGATCTGCCAGTACCCGTTGGTGCCGGTACGTACGAACTCGATCATCTCGGACTTGGTGCCATGCGGGAACAGGCCTAGCTTGGGGTCACCCTTCCAGTTGAAGCCCAGCTGGAAGATCAGTGTGCCGACCTGAGTGCTCATCCGGTTGAGCTGGTCCAGGAACTCGCGCTTCGCCTCGGCCATGCCGAGCTCGCCAGTGCCATAGACGCCGCCCAGGTGGTGAAGCACGTTGAGCAGCAGGCCCACGTCGTATCGCTGCGGGTCGTCGCCGAACTGGTAGTACTCGTTGAAGAACGCGAACTGGTCTCGGCATTGGGCCTTGGCGATGGCGGTTTCGACGAATTCGCCGCAGGTCGTCTGGCCCTCGTAGCCCGCCACCTTGCGCGCGCCGACGTCGAGCAGACTGAAGAGAAAGTAGCCGTGGTTGCAGCCGATGTCCAGGCAGCGCTTGCCGCTGAAGTCCACATGCTGCGTGAAGAAGGCGAAGCGTTCGCGTTCGTAGTAGCGGTACTGGCTTTCGTCGGGCGTGCCCGCCAGCGGCGCGTTGAAGCGTTCAGGTAGGGCGCGATAGCCGCTGTGATCGCCTTCCCGGGCGTGGCGGGCCAGGATGGCCTTCAACTGCAGTGCGTCTTCTTGGCTGATGGACATTCGATTTCCTTCAAGAGCGGGCGGCGGCATGCCAGCCCTGAGCGACCCGGTTGGGATGCCCGTCAAAAATGCGGTCGAACACGGCGAGCGCCTCGTCGAGGGAGAACAGGCCTTCGACGACATGTTTCCAGAACGGCGCATCACCACGGCTGATGACCAGGTTGACCCGCACGGGGATGGACTCGTAACCCAGCGCCGCCACGGCGGCCGCCCGGTGGCTGCCGGCAGAGACCAGCCACCGCCAGGCATGGGCTTCGTCCACGAGCGCGGTGACGCGGATATCGCCGTCTGGCTCATCGGAGCGGATGTAGCCGTTCTCCTTGATGAGCCTCAGCACGCGCAGGATGCGCTCGGCCTCGATGCGGATCTTCCGCTCGCTGACAGGGCCGCAGGGCAGCCAGCCCTCCGAGATGCCCACGTCCCAGCCGACCGAGCGGTTCTCGACCAGCGCTGCGTCTTCGTGGACCTGGCGATAGGACGCGACCGTGCGGGCGCGCCAGGGCAATACCGCAGCCCAGGGTGGCTCGGCGGCCAGCGCGGAGTCTGGTGAGATATCCAGCCATTGGGCCGCGTTTGCGGGCTGCACGGCCTCGTAGTAGGCCCGCAGCACGGCGCTCATGACGTCAAGGGTGTCGGCCCGATCCAGCCCGTGGGCCAGGGCGCTGCGGGCGGCGTCGACGAACGGTGTCGGCTGGGCCAGGGACAGGGCGAGCGTGCGGCCGTGCTCGAACCGCCCTTCCAGCAGAGCCTGGCTGAACATCTCGCTGTAGCGCAGTGACAGCGGATGGTTGGTGCTGTGCCGGAGGTCGAGCAGGCGCGGTGCGTCGTCGGTCATCTGATGCCGGATCAGGAGGCTTCCGCCATCTGATCCGTCCGGGATTCATTCAGCAGGCTCTGCCTGACCTGGTCGTCTAGCTTGGAGGCGTTGATCTTGGCCAGCATGGCGGTCGCTGCCTCCGTATTGCCCAGGCGCTCCTGCAGACGCAAGATCGCCACCCACGTCTTGACGCGGCGTCGTTCCTTCTCGGCGTCGGGCAGGGGCATCCAGGCGCTGAACTCGTTCACGCGCCGCACGGCACCGACCATCGTGTCCAGATAGGCGCAAGCTCCGAAGGTGCCGAGGTAGGAGATGAGGAACTGGTCGCCGAATGCGCTCAGCGAGCGCTCCGGGGGCAGCTTGTCGAAGGTCTTGCGGAACACCAGCGACAGTCCCCAGACCAGCATCTCTACGGACATCAGCTGCTGCCGCGAGAGGCGGAAGTCGCGCGCGCCGGCCGACCACAGCCGCACCGCCGCGCCGGCCTCGTGGAACAGGTAGTAGTTGTGCGCGGAACACGAGAGGTCCGGGTTCGCGATCAACAGCGAAACCTGGCGTTGCAGCTTGCTCGGCTCAATCCAGTAATCGTCGCCCTCGCAGCAGGCGATGAACTCGCCTCGCGAGGCCGCCAGTGCGATGTCGAAGGGGCGCCGGCTTTCCTGGGATAGCTGGTTTTCCGTCTGCAGGATGGGGCGGATGATGGTCGGGTAGCGTTGCTGCCAGGCGCGAATGATGTCGGCCGTGCCGTCGGTGGAAGCGTCATCGTGGATGACGATCTCGAAGGGAAACTCGCAGTCCTGCGCCAAAAAGCTGCGAATCGCCGTTTCGATGTAGCGCTCATGGTTGTACGTGTGGCACATGATTGTGACCACCGGCGTGGCAGCCCTGTCGCCCCAGCGCCGAAGCAGCTCGGCTTCTGCCTGTACGGGCGGCACGGCCAGTACCTTGGCGTCGGCGCCCAGGCCCTCGGCCACCCAGCGGTCCGCTTCGGCGTAGCGGCCCAGGTGATGCAGGCAGACCGAGGCCAGGCCATAGGCATTGCGGGGGAAGCCGTTCGGCAGGGCTTCGCGCAACCGCTCCAAGCCGCGCAGTGCCGCAGCCCAGCGCTTCAGGCGCAGGGTCACGCGCACGGCTTCGGCCAGTTGCTCGGTCGGCCCGTGCGCGACCAGAAATTCCGCCCGCAACCGCTCCTGCAAAACTTCGACGCCATCGTCCAGGCTGAAGCTTCCGACCAGCCATTGCGCGGCCTGGGCGGTGAAGTCCGCGGATGCACCGGCCGGTGCGTCGAGCACGCCGGTCAAGGCCAGACGCAGCGCCTCGACGCGCTGTGCCTGCGTGGCGCCCGGCGCTGCGGCCATGAGAAGCGCGTGTGCGAGGTCGACGCCGCCGATCGCCACCGCGCCGACCAGCACGGGTGCGGCAAGCCAGCGCGTCGGTCCGATGGCCCGCAGCGTGTCACCCAGCTGCGCGCCCTGGCCGCCTTGGCTCAGCTGTTCCTGCAGTTGGCGCAGCAGGCCGGGGATGTCCGGGTCGATGGGGGCAAACAGTGTGTGATCCATTGAAAACCAGCTCGCGCGACGCAGGGGTCAATGCGCAATGTACAAACGGGAAGCGTCCGGTTCTGGCATGCCTATTCCCGGATGTACTGCTTCAGCTCCGAGCTCGACACCCCTTGCGTTCGTGGCAGGTAGACCACCTCGCACAGCGGCTTGAGCTCATCGAATTTTCCCAGCCAGTCGTCTCCCATCACGAAGGCCTGCACGTGATGGCGGCGGATGTCGTCCGCCTTCTGCTCCCAGCAGGTCTCGGGGATGGCAAGGTCCACGTAGCGGCAGGCGCGCACCAGCTCGATGCGGTCGGCGAAGGGCACGGCCGAGCGCTTGCCCTTCTGCGCATTGAACACGTCGGTGGAGACGGCCACGATCAGCCGGCCCCAGCGCTCCTTGATGCGGCGGAACAAGTTGACGTGGCCGATGTGGAAGAGGTCGTAGGTGCCGTAAGTGATGGCGGTCGACGGCTCGGACATCACTGTCTCCCCAACGCAGCGTCCAGCTCCTGGGCGATCAGCGCGAGCAGGCGCTGGCCAGCATCGCCGTCCGCCCGGTCATGCAGTGCGTCGCGCAGCGCGTGGCGGGCCGCAGCGGAACTGGTGGGCTCCTTCTGCGCCTTGACGAGCTTCAGCAGTTCGCCCACCGTCCCGGCTACGGGGCCGGGCGGCGTCGCGAGCTTGGCGTCGAAGAGCTGGCGGGATTTTGTCGTGTAGGCCGCGTGGTCTGGGCGGAACAGCAGCACGGGGCGGTCCAGCAGCAGGTAGTCGAACATGATGGACGAGTAGTCCGTGATCAGCGTCGTGGCCAGGCGCAGAAGCGGGTAGGCATCGCTGCGCGAGCGAACGAAACTGACGAGCGGCAGCACCTCGGCCAGCTTGGGCACCAGCGGCTGCTCCACCGGGTGCAGATTGACGATGAGCAGGTCACCCGCTGCGCCGATGGCCGCGGACAGGTCGGGCAGGCCGGCGTCCATCATCCAGCCGTGGTTGCCGTCGCGGAAGGTGGGGGCGTAGAGGTAGACGCGCTTGCCACGCTGGCGGTAGCCTGCGGCACGCTGGTAGACGTCCATGTCCACGTTGAGCAGGTCTTGCGCCGTGGGTTCGCGCAGCAGTACGTCATTGCGCGGGTAGCCGATGGGCGCGTAATGCCGGAAGCCGAACCAGCGGCGGAATTCGGCCTCTTGCGCGGCTGAGGTGCCGACCAACTGGCTGAAGTCGCCGCAGGTACGCAGCACGCGCGCGAAATGCGGCGACATGTTCGCCAGCCCGGCGAGGTTGCGGAAGCCGATTTCCTTGATCGACACACCATGCCACAGCTGTACCTGGCGGGCGCCGGCCAGCAGCGCGGCGGCGTAGGGGTTGCTGTTGAGGAGATGGTCGTCGATGACGGCGACGGCCGCAGCCAACGCGGTGTGCAGGTGTGCGGCCGTCCAGTCGGCTGGGTTGGCTGGAAAGCAGTGGCCACCGGTCTGGGCCACCAGCTCGGCCTGTCTGGCGTCCATGGGCAGGAACCAGCATTCGGCGTGCAGCGCCTCCGCCTGGGCCAGCGCAGCCAGCCATGCGTACTTCACGTTGTTGCCGAAATAGGTGCCGCCCACGAAGACGACGATGCGCTCCTTGGGATGCATGCGCGACACCTCGGCCAGGTCGCGGCTGCTGCGCTCCAGGTTGAGCGCAGCCTGCAGCTCCTCAAGCTGCTTGGCCTGGGCTTGCCCGCGCTGGTCGAGCGCGTGGACGTCCTCATTGCGCAGCTGGACGATGTTGTCCACCAGTTCGCCGATGGACGCGATCAACTCGGCATTGCTGGCTTCCAGCGTCGCGACGCGTGCATCCAGTCCCGAAGCCTCGACAGGTGCCAGCGCGGCGGCAATCTGCTGCGCCAGGGCATCGGCGTGGGACGGCGCCGCGGGGGCAGGGCCTTGCGACATGGGCAACTAACTCCTTCTCAAGAGGCATCCTCTCGGTGTGCAGCCGAGCTCGGGGACTTGCCGGCAACGCGCCGGGTGACAAGCGATCACGAGAATAGGCGCTGCCAAAAACGGCGAAACCGGGTCGTGGCCCGGTTTTGCATGCCTGTTCGTCGGCCGCGTCTCTTATTGTGCGGTCCAGCAGCAGGCCTGTAGGAGTTTGCCTGACAAGCCCGGGATGCAACCCTGACGGAAAACGTGGAATTGGGACGATGTTGCGCCGCATCTCGACTCTTCAGAATTCGTTCCACGCTGAACCAGCAAGGAGCCGACGATGAACACCGAGCAAATCCTCAACGAAATCCGCGAAGCCAATCTGTCCTACCTGATGCTGGCCCAGAGCCTGATCCGCGCGGACCGTGAGCAGGCGCTCTATCGCCTGGGTATCAGCGAGGACACGGCCACGCTGATCGGCACGCTGAGCCCGGCGCAGATCATGAAGGTTGCCTCCGGCAACACGCTGCTGTGCGCCTTCCGCATGAGCGATGACCTCGTGTGGGGTCTGCTGACCAATCACAGCAAGCCCGGCGCGAACGAGAGCGTGTCCCGCCTGCATGCTTCCATCCTGATGGCCGGCCGTCACGAGCACGCCTGACCTCGCGACATCTCGCTGCCAAATAGTTCACAGATTCCGGAGCCCACCATGCGCGTCAAGAGCATCCTGACCGAAGCCAAGCAGATCGAACGTGCCGTTCAGCTGATTCACCTCGGTGCACGCCTGCAGGTGCTGGAATCCGAAACCGACCTGTCCTACGAGCGGCTGCTGCGCCTCTATAAGGAAGTGAGCGGCAAGTCGCCGTCCAAGGGCCAACTGCCGTTCTCGACCGACTGGTTCATGACCTGGCAGCCCAACATCCACGCCAGCCTGTTCCTGAACATCCACGAGTACCTGAACAAGGCCGCGGAGATGGACGAGATCGACACTGTCATCAAGGCCTACCAGCTCTATCAGGAGCAGACGACGGCCCAGGGCCTGGAGGCCATGCTGTCGGTCACGCGGGCCTGGCGCCTGGTGAAGTTCGTCGACAACGGCATGCTCACGCTGACCCGCTGCTCGAAGTGCAACGGCCAGTTCGTGACCCACCCCCACGAAATTTCCCGCCACTTCGTCTGCGGCCTGTGCAACCCCCCCGCGCGCGCCGGCAAGGGCAAGGCGGCGGGTGGCATTCAGATGCACTGAGCGCGTGAGCGTCGCTGATCGCCGCATCGCGCTCGTCGTCATCGCCCGCGACGAGGGCCGCCGCATCGCGCGGCTGCTGGACAGCGTGCGTCCCTGGGTGGACGAGATGCTGGTGCTCGACACAGGCTCGAGGGACGACACGGTTCGCGTCGCCAGCGCGCATGGTGCCCGTGTGGAGCACTTCGCCTGGTGTGACGACTTCTCCGCCGCGCGCAACCAGGCGCTGGCACTGGCGCCGGCCGACTGGCACCTGGTGCTGGACGCGGACGAATGGCTCATCGCCGGCGGCGAGGCCTTGCGGGCCCTGCGCGCCGCGCCACCCGATTTCGTTGGTGCGCTGCAGTTGCGCGACCGCTTCGACCAGTCGCCCGGCCGGCAGGCAGAGGCCATCACCTGGCTGAGTCGAGTGCTGCCGGGTGCCGTGCGCTACGCGGGCCGTGTGCACGAGCAACCCCTGCATGACCTTCCCGTGCGCCGGCTGCCGCTGGTGGTGGGGCATGACGGCTACGTTTCAGAACGGCTGGCGGACAAGCGCGGCCGCAACCGCCGGCTCCTGGAGCAGGCGCTGGCAGAGGCTCCCAAGGACGCCTACCTTTGCTACCAGCTCGGCAAGGACTTCGCCGTGTACGACGAGCACGCGGCCGCGGAGGTTGCCTTCGAACGTGCCTGCCAGCAGCCGGGCGCAGCTGCCGCGCCGTGGTGGTTGGACCTGGTGGCGCGGCGCCTGTTCGCCCTCAAATGCCTCGGCCGGCATGCCGACGCCGTGGACTTCGCGCAAACGCAGATGGAAGCTGGCGCCGAGTCGCCCGATTTCTTCTTCGCGCTGGGCGACCTCTTGCTGGACCTGGCTGCCACGCGGCCCGAGCAGGCCGGCGAGCTGTTGCCCATGGCCGAGGCTGCCTGGCGACGCTGCCTTGAACTGGGCGAGCGCTCCGACCAGGTGGGCGCCGTGGCTGGCCGCGGCAGCTTCCTCGCCGCGCACAACCTGGCAGTGGTGCTGGAAGGCACCGACCGCGCGGCTGAAGCCGAGGCGGTGCGCGCCGCCCATCCCTGGCCGTGAAGTTCGTCACGGCCTGGCCGCTGTCGGCTCTGCTCGTCTGGCTGGTGGCCTGGCTGGTGCAACTGTTGCTGCGGGGGCTGGGCCCTGACGTTTCACTCGCCGCCGGTGCGACGGTGGGCGTTGTGCTGGGCTTGCTGTATCGCGAGCGCTGGCGCCGGCTGATCGTGGCACTGGGCTTCCCGACGTCGGCGCTGTTGACGGGCTGGCAGCCCGGGGAAGGAAGCTGGGCCTGGAGCGGCGGATGGCTCCTGGCGCTGGCCCTGCTGTGGTGGCTGTACCCGCGCCGCGCTTGGAGCGAGGCGCCCGTCTTCCCGACGCCGCGCGGTGCGCTGGCGCCGCTGCCGG
>NZ_DASWYS010000189.1:0-18473 GCF_036404855.1 Roseateles sp. | reverse complement strand
AGCCGCCACGCCGTCTCGCGCCGCGCCGGCCATGTGCCAGCTCTTGCCCAGGCTGCTTTCATGCCTGACCTGCCACAGCCCGCCGCTGCGCGTACCCGCCAGCGCCATCGCATGAGCCGTCGTCGGCACATCCAACCCCAGCACGACGGAAGCGCCAGCGGCGGCGCCAAAGCAACCCGCCGTGGCCGTCGAGTGCCACAGGCCGTAATGCGAGGGACCCAGCGCACGTCCCACGCGGATCATCGCCTCTTAGCCGGCCAGTACACCTGCCAGCAGGCATGCTCCGGAGGTCGATGGCGCGGCCGCCGCCAGGACCGCCGGGATGACCACCGGCCCTGGATGAAGGATGGAGCTGCGGTGGACGTCGTCCATCTCCAGCACGCTGCCCAGCGCACCGTGATAGGCCGCTGCGGCGGCCGCATCGCTGCGACGTCCAGCCAGGGTGGCGCACCCGCCCTCCCCTTGAGACTGCAGCCAGCGGCCAAAAGCCTGCCCCTGCGCACTGCGCACGCCGGACGCGGCGCAGCCCATCCAGTCGAGCAGGTGGAGTGTGGCGCGAGGCTGCCAGGCAGCCTCGGCGCCGGCCCGGTGGGCCAGTTCGGCGAGCTGCATCAACAGCGGCTCAGCCTGGGACGGGGAGCTTGACATGGCGCCTTCTTCAGCCCGGATCGGTGTAGAGTTGTACGGACAATTATAGAAGTCGATTCCCTCCACACGCAATGAAAAGACCGTCTACACGCACCTCATCTCTGCCACTTGACCTCACGCCGCAGGGGCTGGCCGACCACCTAAAACCAGGCTGCCGCGTTTACTGGCCGGGCTGCTCCGGCCAGTCGCCGCTGTTCCAGCGCTGGCTGAGCGAGTCGCCCGAGATGGCCGATGGCGTCGAGTTCTGCGGCGTGTGGATTCCGGGCGTGAACCGCTTTGATCCCACGGCTCTGCATCCGGCGGCCCGTGCCAAAACCTTCTTCCTGTCGCGCGACCTGCGCGACGGATGGGCGCGCGGTGCTGTCGACTACCTGCCGCTGCACTACAGCGAAATCGTCCGGCAGCTGGCCGTTCCGGGCAGATTCGACGTGCTGATGCTGCACGTGGCGCCGCCGGACGCCGAGGGCCGCTGCAGCCTCGCGCTGGCGGCCGACTTCACGCCAGCTGCGCTGGCCGCCTGTACGCCCGAGACCGTGGTTCTGGCTCATGTGAACCCGCTGCTGCCCCGGACGAATGGCCCGACCGTCCCGGTGGCGCGCATCGCCGCCTGGGTGGAAGCGGCGGTTGCGCTGCCGCCACTGCCGCCCGAGCCCGAGGATGGCGCGCTGGACGAGGTCGCGCGCCATGTTGCTTCGCTGGTGCGCGATGGCGACACGCTGCAGTTCGGGCTGGGCAGGCTGCAGGCTTGCGTGCTGGATGCGCTGTCAGGGCACCGGAACCTGCGCCTGCATGCCGGCATGGTGTCGGATGGGCTCGTGCAGCTACATGCGGCCGGCGCTCTGGCCCCGCGCTCGACTGCCCGGCCGCCGGTCTGCACCGGCGTCGCGCTGGGCGGCGCATCGCTGCAGTCCTTGGTGGCTGAGGGCGAGCTGGTGCGGTTCGCTGGCGTCGAGTACACCCACGCCCAGTCCACGCTGTCCGCGATACCCAACCTCGTCGCCGTGAACTCCGCGCTGGAAATTGATTTGTTCGGACAAGTAAACTGCGAAACGCTAGGGGGACGTCAGATCAGTGGCGTTGGCGGCCTCGTCGACTTCGTGCGCGGCGCACGGTCCAGCGTCGGCGGGCGCGCCGTCATCGCAGCCACATCAGTGGCCGGCCGCGATCGGCGCTCGCGCATCGTGCCGGAACTCAATCACCGGTTGACCGGAATCGCCCGCACCGACATTGACCACGTCGTCACCGAGCATGGCGTGGCCTCGCTTCGCGGCCTCGGCGTCGATGCGCGCGCCAGGGCCCTCATCGCGGTCGCGGCGCCTGAGCACCGCGCCTCGCTAGAGGCGGCATGGCATACACTGAGACAGTCAATTTGAGGGTAAGGGACAGATGAATCAGAAGAAGATTCCCCGGTACCGCGAGATTGCGGACAACCTGACGAACGCGATCCTGGCGAAGGAATACCCGATTGGCAGCCAGCTCCCGCCCGAAGCGGAGTTGTGCGATCAGCTCGACGCGAGCCGCCACACCATCCGTGAGGCGCTGCGCATTCTTGAGCAGGCGGGGCTGATTTCCCGTCGCCAAGGTTCCGGGTCGCTGGTCATCGCAAACACGCCGCCAGTGCGCTACCGGCAGACGGTGGACAGCATCGAAGACTTGATGCAGTACGGCTCGCAGAGTCGCCTGCGGTTGCTGTCTGTCAGGGAGATGCAGGCCGACGCGGCGCTGAGCGACCTGATGCACTGCCGGGAAGGCGATGCGTGCATCGAACTGCTGGGCGTGCGCATGGAGCGCGAAGAGCCTTTTCGCCCGTTTGCGTTGAGCCAGGTGCTTTTCCCGCCACAGTCGGCGCGTCGGCGCGCCAAGCTGCTGGACATCGACACCGCGCTGGGCGTCATGCTGACCGCACTGGACGCGCGCACGCTGGGCCGCATTGAGCAGACTTTCGAGGCCGTCGCGCTTGACGGCCATGCCGCCACGCAGCTGGGCGTCAAGAAGGGATCGCCCTCGCTGCGCGCCCATCGCGCGTACTACGACCGCGCCGGCAAGCTCATTCTGGTGGCCGTCTCCTGGCACCGTGGCGATCTGTTCCGCATCTCCACGATCCTCAAGCACGAGGGAAGCTGACCCCTCCCGTTGTCGGCCGCGCCCCGGCGTTCACGGCACCGGGGCGCTGTCATCTACGCGTCGGCGGGCCCTCAGCCCAGGCCCAGCAGTTCCACCAGTTCGTAGCGGGTCTGCATGTAGCCGCCCACGCTGCCGCGCAAGAAGATGTAGTTGCCGTCCGCCGTGCACCAAACGTCGTACGCTGGATGCTCTTCGGGCAGGCCACCCGCCGTGTCCACGTAGCGGAAGTGCAATGCGTCGAAGCGGCCCGCGGGCACCTCGATCGCCTCGTGCCCCACGTACTCGATGCCAAAACCGAGGGGGAACAGCAGCGGGCCGGTGGCACCACGATGGTCTGGAGACGTCAGCATGACGTTCGGGAAGAAGACCTTGCCCGGCCCCTGGGCCAGGTCGTAGGCACGCAGCAGCAACGCGTCGCCGCAGATTGGATGCGCGCCCAGACCGACAGGGCGGTCCTTGTCCAGCCGCTGGCTGATGCGGCCATCACGCTGGTTGTAGCTCTCGCACTCGGCGCTGTGGTCGCCGAAGCGCATCCAGGCCATGCCCTCGAAGCGGCCGCCGACGGTCAGCCGCACGGAGGCATCCAGCGGTCGTCCGTCCGGCGCCAGGGCCAGCACGACGTCGCGGATCACATCAGGCGCGTCGTCAATCTCGCAGTGCGCGTGCACGATGCGGTTGCCGTCGCTTTGGTCCGTCATCATGAAGTACTCGCGACCGCGCTCCTGGCCGAGTCGTTCAGGCTTGTCGCTGGTGTAGCGGATGGTGCCGCGCAAGGTGCGATGGTGGGGAGGGATATTCATCGGAGTCCTGTCAGGAGGTCAGTGGAATCTGGCGCTGCGGCGCTCGAGAAAGGCTGCCGCGCCTTCGGCGAAGTCGGAGCCGTAGAAGGCCGAATCAAAGGCTGCGCGCACCTCGGCCTCGTCGTGCCACCCGGCTTGCCCCACGTGTGCGAGCGTGGCCTTGATGCCGGTCATCGATGTGGGCGACTGCGCGCAGATGTCGGCCAGCCAGGCCTGGGCTTGGGCCTGCAGCTGCTCGGGCTCGACCAGGGCGTCCAGCAGCCCCCAGTCCTGCGCCGTCTGGGCGTCAAGCCGCGCGCCTCGCAGCAACAGCCGGCGTGCACGCGTGTCGCCCAGCAGCCGCACGACGCGGCGGGTGTCCTCGATGCTGTACAGCAGGCCAAGCCGGGCCGGTGTGATGGCAAAGCTGGCACGAGCGCTCGCAATGCGAAAGTCGCAGGCTGCAGCCAGGCCGAAGCCGCCGCCGAAGCAAGGGCCATCAATCAAGGCCAGCGTGGGCACAGGCAACTGTTCCAGCGCCAGTTGCGCCCGGGCCACCAGCTGGTTGTTGGCGGTCATGGCGGCCGGCTCCCGGAGCAGCGGGGCCAGCTCCGCAATGTCGGCACCCGCGCAAAAGGCACCAGGCGCTCCGGCCAGAACCAACGCGCGCGGCGCACGGCCGCCGCTACGGCGGTGCTCATCGGCCACCTGGGACAGGGCCTGTAGCAGTTGCTCCCACATCGCCTCCGTCATCGCGTTCTTTTTTTCCGCCCGCCGCAGCGTGAGCCAGACTGCCTCGTCCTGGCGTTGCATCTCGATCATGATCTTTGCTCTTGTCTTTCAGCTCGGCAGGATAGACTGCAATTGTTGTCCGTACAAGTTATAAATCATGTCTATACAGTTACCCTGTGGACCGCTGCACCATGCCACCCTTGTCGTGGCGGAGGCGGCCCCGCTGATCAAAGCCTATGCGCTGCTGGGATTGGCCCCCGCCGCGCGCGGCCGCGTTGACGAAGCGCAAGCACTCTCATGGCACCGCCCTGACCTGTCTGGCTGCGCGGTAACTTGGCTGGCGGCGCCCGGCTCGGCGCCACTGCTTCGTCTCATCGAGCTGCCTGCCGCTGCGGCGCGGCCCACGCGCCTTAGCCATGGCTGGATGGCGCTGGAAGTGCTGGTACGCGACGTGGACGCGCTGGGCGACCGGCTGCTGGACTCGCCCTTCGAGATCGTCGGCCCGCCCGCCGATCTGGCGGTAAGTCCGGCGATCCGCGCCATGCAGGTCGTTGGTCCGGCCGGCGAGATGCTTTACCTGACCCAGGTGAAGCAGCCGGTACCGCCGTTTGACCTTCCACTTTCGGCAGAGCTTGAGCCCGCGCAGGACGTCGGTCCACTTTTCATCGGCGTGATGTCCGTGCCAGACCGGGAGGCGGCGATTGCGGCCTGCGCCGCGATGACGCCTCGCGCCACGCTGCGCTTTGACACCCGCGTGACGGTGCTGAGCCGGGCGCTTGACCGCCCGCTGGACCACCCCTGGCCAGTGGCAACACTGCAATGGGCAGGACGCAGCCTGTTCGAGATCGACGAGGTACAGGATGCTCATGTCTGCAGCCCGACACGGAATAAGCCGCCGGACGGGCTGGCCTGGCTCACACTGCACGGAGCAACAGGCATGCAGGAGCTGGCGCCGGGCGTCTGGGTCGAGGGCGCCTGAAGCGCTGCCCGAGCCGCGAAATCAGCAAGCCCGGCGGGACGTTGCCATCCCGGCCGGGCATGTTGAGGTGGGGAGACCCCACCTGTGCGCCATCAGAAGTCGTAGGACAGCGACACGCCGTACTGCCGCAGGCGCGGCAGGAAGTCCGCCGCGGTGCGGCGGAACGTAGCTGCATCGATGTAGCGGAAGGCGTTCATCGGCGTGTTGTCGTCAGCCACGTTGCGCACGAAGCCCGTCAGACGCCAGCTGCCGCCGCGCACGCCGGCACTCAGGTTGATGCGCGTGAAGGCGTCGGCCCAGATCAGGTTCTGCAGATCTGCGTACCGGCGCGACTGGTACGTTGCATCGATACGCGACGTGAATCGCAGGCCTGTTCCCTCGATGGGAAAGTCCACCGCGGCCGACGCAGCCGCCGAGTGCTTGGGCGTGCGCGGCAACGTGAACCCGGCCACCGACATGTTGCCGCCGAAGTTCTGGCCGTTGGTCACGTCGGTTCCCGAAATGGCCTTGGCATCGGTGTAAGCGTAGTTGCCGGACAGCACCAGCCAGGGCGTTGCCTGGTACATCAGCTCCAGCTCCAAGCCACGCGTGCGCGCCTTGCCGACGTTGTTGACCACCGTGTTGATCTGCTGCGTGCCATTCGTCGGATTGGTATACGTGATGACGTTGGAGAGCTGCAGGCCATTGATGTTGTTCTGGAACAGCGCGGCATTGAACAGCATGCGGCCGTCGAGCAGGCGGCTCTTGCTGCCGATCTCGACGGCGGTGATCTTCTCGCCGTCGTAGCTGAAGTCCTTGGGATCGAGGCCGATCGTCGTATTGAAGCCGCCGCTCTTGCTGCCGCGGGCGAGCTGACCATAGACCATCATGCCGCTGGCAGGCTTGTAGTCCAGGATGACGCGCGGCGCGAAGTCGGAGAAGGTTCGCTGGCCGCTGACGACCCCGCTGACCTTGACACGCTCACTGCTGTATCGGCCCTCAACGGACAGTCGGGCAGCCGGGCTGATCTGGTATTGGAGGCGGCCGAAGGGTGCGACATTGCGGATGCTGGTCGACAGCTTGTCCGTCAAGGGCGCCGCCACGCTGAGGGCGCCATTCACCACCGTGGACGTCTGGCCCTTGAAGTCCTCGTCATAGTAGAAGGCACCGACCATCCAGCTCAGATCCTGGTCGTTGGGCGAACTCAGGCGAACCTCCTGGGACCTGTAATCCAGCTCGTCGCGGTCATAGGTCAACCAGGAAGAGCCGAAGGCGAGCGGCGTGCCGTTGTAGGACTGGTCGTAGCCCGTGTTGGCGCGCTGGCGCGTCACTGCAGTTTGAGAGGTGAGCGTGTAGCCGTCGCCGAAGTACCAGTTCAGCGTCAGGGCCCCGCGGTCGATGTCACGCTTGAGGCCATTGACGTCGCCGTAGTCGATGCCGGTCTTGGGGTCGACGTAGTGGGACAGCGGGCCGGTGGCTCGAGCAAAGCTGGTGCCTTCATAGCTTCGAGATCCGCAGGGATATCCGTTGGCCCGGGTTGCGGCCGATGCCGGCACACTCGCACTGGGCAGGCCGGTCACGGGATCGTTGCCCACGAGCTGGATCACGTGCCCATTGCAGGTGCCGCCGTTGGGCACGTTGGAACTTCCGTTCAACGAAGTGACCACGCCACCTGCCTGGAGGGGCACCGGACGGGCTGTGATCGCGAACTGGCCGTCGCGATCCTGGGCACTGTCGATGGCCAGGTTGGCGTCAAAATCTTGCGACGGACGCAGGAAGAACTGGATGCCGACGGAGTCCGAACGCTCCTTGCCCAGTTTGCTGCCGTCCAGCGAGTTGGTGTATTGGCCGCCGAACTCGGAGTGCTTGACGCGCACGCGCATGGAGAACACGTCCTCCTTCACGGGCACGGTCAGCGCACCGAACAGCGACAACTCGCCATCGCTCGCGACGGTAGCATTGACTTTGCCGGCGAGGCGGTCACCCGGTCTCACGGTCACGTAGTTGATGGCGCCTGCATAGGTTGAGCGTCCATACAGTGCCGACTGCGGCCCTTTGATCACTTCCACGCGCTGCGCGTCGTCAAGGCCGAGACTCAGTGCGCCGTCCTTCACGTAGACGCCGTCAACGAAGATGGAAACCGGCTGCGGCGCGTCATTGCGCGTCACGGAGATGCCACGAACGACCGGGCGCTCACCCGTGCGGCCAAAATCGGGTGAGTAGCTCAGGCCGGGTGTCAGCAGAGACAAGTCAGCGATGGATTTGACGCCGCGGTCCTCCAGGTCCCTGCCTGTCATGGCCATGATGGACAGTGGCACATCCTGAAGGCGCTCGCCGATACGGCGCGCCGTGACGACGATACGGCCGAGCTCGGCGACCGTAGATGTCGCCTCCTTGCTTTCCGGCGCCGGGGCAGTGCTGGCCTTGTCGGCGCCAGCCGCCGCGTCTTCGGGCTTGGCCGTCTGCGCCAGCACTGGCAGCGCAGCAAGCATCGCGCTGGTCAGCAGCAGAGGTTTGAGGGTGGACATGTTGAACTCCGTCTTCTTGGGATGAGTGGGAGGCCGGCAGGTTGCGGGCCCCAAGGGGCGAAACGGGAATGCGCTCTGAATCTTCAGTTGTTCGGACATCGACTCCGCTCTTTTAAGAAATGTTGTCCGTACAACTTTGGTTCGAACGGATACTATATTTATCGCTCCTAAGAAGCAACGGGGTTTGCGTCAAGACTCGAGCGCTGTGTGGCCGAGCCGTGACATTGGTGACAGCACCTATTTGATCACCTCCTTGTCCGGACAAATGAGAGACTCCCAAATCCGACTCGATCACCAGGAAATGGCATCCGCTACCATCTCCGTACCGGACGCCTGCCGTCCGGATCGCGAGTCCGGCATCCATGTTCTCTTCTGAAAAGCGTCGCCCGCGCGTCTGCGTGCTGACCTACACGGCCCTGACGCGCTTGGTTCGCCTGGCCGAGGGCCGGCTGCAAGACCGAGCGGATATCGTCGTCGACGAGTACTCGCTCAATGACGCCGTGCTGCACGCCTACGAGCTGCACCGCAACACCCATATCGACGTCATCGTCAGCCCCGCGTCCGTGGCCGAACAGCTGCGCGCCCAGGTCGACAAGCCCATCGTCAGCATCGAGTTGAGCGGCGTGGACCTGTTGTTCGCACTGCAGCAAGCCAGCCAGGTGTCGGCGCGTGTCGGGCTGGTCGTCCACACTGAGGTGCTGCCCGACCTCGACTGGCTTCATGGGCTGCTCAGCGTCCAGCTCACACACCACACGTACCGCCACATGGCAGAGGCGCGCGAGCGGGTCCTTGCCCTGGCCGACGCCGGCATCGAGGTCATCGTGGGCTCCAGCCTTGTCGTTGCGCTGGCGGAAGAGCACGGCCTCAAGGGTGTGCTGTTGCACGGCATCGCGTCTGTGGAGCGCGCGTTGAACGAGGCCATTACGCTGGCCGAGCGCGCGATCCGGCAGGAAGACCGCTTCGACCACCTCAACATGGCCTTCGCGCGGCTGCATGAGGCCGTCCTGACGGTGGACTCGCAGCAGCGCATCATGGCCATCAACCTGCCCATGGCGCGCATCCTGGGGCTGGAGCATGTGAATCCCATTGGCCAGCGCCTGTCGGACCTGCCCGGCGAGGTGTCGCTGGCCGGCGTCCTGGCCGGCCAAGACGACGATGTCGATGTGGTGGTGCACCTGAGCCGCGGAACATTTCTCATGTCGCGCAGCGCCATTCAGGACCGAGGCGGCCTGACCGGCGCGATGCTGACGCTGCGCGACACCAGCGCCATTCACCGCGCGGACACCACCATCCGCTCGCAGCGGCGCGCCAGAAGTCTGACCGCGCGCTACTCGTTCGACCTCATTACCGGCACCAGTCCAGCGCTGGAGCGCGCACGCGCCATCGCGCAACGCTGCGCCCGCACTTCGTCGACGGTGCTCATCGATGGTGAGACCGGCACGGGCAAAGAACTGTTCGCACAGGCCATTCATAACGCCAGCGCGCGACAGCGCGGCCCTTTCGTAGCGCTGAACTGCGCCGCCTTCCCGGAGTCCCTGCTGGAAAGCGAGCTGTTCGGCTATGACGAAGGCTCGTTCACCGGATCGCGCAAGGGCGGCAAGCCGGGTTTGTTCGAAGCCGCGCACACCGGCACCTTGTTTCTTGACGAGATCGGCGACATGCCCCTGTCGCTGCAGACCCGATTGTTGCGTGTGCTGCAGGAGCGCGAGGTGCTGCGCCTGGGCAGCAACACGCCCATCTCCATCGACGTGCGCGTCATTGCGGCCACGCACCGCTCGCTGCCGGTGCGCATCGCCGAGAACCAGTTCCGGGCGGACCTCTATTACCGCCTGAACATTCTCCGCATGACGCTGCCGCCGCTGCGCGATCGACCGGAGGACGTGCCCGCCCTCGCACGCCAGCTCTTTGAGAGCAAGCTGCGCGCGCTTGGCAGCGCACTGCCCGCGGAGCCCGCACTGCTGCCGTTGCTACCGCTGCTCATGCACTATCGCTGGCCGGGCAATATCCGCGAGCTCGACAACCTGATGGAGCGCCTCGCCGTGTTCCTGCTCGGCACGCGCGACCTCGACGCGATCGACTACGAGGGCTTTCTCGGCGAGACGCCTGAACTGACGGAGCTCCCCTCGGGCGAGGCCGGCGATGGCGGCCAGGTTGACGACGAGCGCGTCATCGCCGCCATTCGGGCTGCCGGAGGCAACCGGCAAGCAGCGGCCCAGGCCCTGGGCATCAGCCGCACGACGCTGTGGCGGAGACTAAAAGACATCGACGTCGGCTGAGCCGCCCTGCCCTTCAGCGCGCCGGCGGAAAGTCCTCAGTAAGCCGTCCCCGGCAACCAAGGCTGGTCCCGAAGATGGGCCAGCTCGACTGGAAGCGTCGGCCGGTAGGGTTGGTGAAAATCGAAGGGCGCTTCATCGGCCGTCCAGATATTGACGTGGCGCCCGCCGACGAAACGGATCAGCGCGACACAGCCCCAGCGTGTGCCAAAAGGCCCGTGGGGGATACCCGGCGGGCGCCAGAAGTAGGCGCCAGCGTGCATCTCACCATGCGGCCCTACCAGCGATCCGGAGATGACGAAGCACTCCTCGACGACCGGATGGGACTCCCGCGGCCCCTGCGCACCCGGCGGCTCAGAATGCGGCAGCATCATCGACAGGAAGCTGCGCTCGCCGGTGGCGGGGTCGGTCAACAGATCCTTGCGCGAGATGCCCAGGTGTGCGAGCTTGCTGTCATTGACGCGCATGTCCCAAGGCATGTGCAGTACGTCTCGCCGCAGCAATACCGGCGCGTCGAGCGACGCCGACGTGAACAGCGGCTCAGCGTCGAAGAACGTCAGCACAACGGCGCCACGCGGCGCCGACATCGAGCACCGCTGCAGGCCGCGCGGCACATGGCCATAGTGGTCGGCACCGAAGCGTTGGCCGTTGATCTCGAGCTCGCCGTCGAGTACGTAGAACTCCTCAGCGGCATCCAGGGCCTCGCCGGCCAACCGCGCCCATCCCGCCGGGTAGCGGATCAGACAGCTGCAGGCCCCAGTCCCGGCGTCGCGGCTGAGGTACTTGTACTCGGCGTCGGGGCGTGCCGTGCCGGGCGGGATACGTCGCCACGGCAGCATCTGCGCCTGCACGAATTCGATGTGCGGCCTGTCCAGCATCAGTCAATCCAGATCCATGGCCGGGCCTGGCGGTCTGCGACCTGGAACGCGTTGATTGCGGCAGACGACTCCAGCGTCAGCGCGATCGGATCCAGCCCCTTGAGCAGCATCTCGCGCTGGCTGGCCGGCAGCGAGAACTCGAAGGTCAAGTTCCCGGGCGCTTCGACGACGCAGCGCTGCAGGTCCACTGTCAGGCGCCGCACCTGCGGGTCGGCCGCCACGGCAGCGGCCAGCTCAATCACCTGGGCCTCCGGCAGCGCCACTGGCAGCAGGCCATTGCGCACGCAGTTGCCGGCAAAGATGGCGCCGAAGCTGGGCGCGATGATGACCCGGATGCCGTATTCCTTCAGGGCCCACACAGCGTGCTCCCGGGACGACCCGCAGCCGAAGTTCAGCCCGGACAGCAGGATGGTGCTGCCGCGATGCTCGGGCCGGTTGAGCACAAACTCGGGGTCGAGCGCACGGGCCGCGGCATTCAGGTAGCGCCAGCCGGCGAACAGTCCCGCGGCAAGGCCGGTCTTGCCGACCGTCTTCATCTCGCGCGAGGGGATGATGGCGTCGGTGTCGACGTTGCTGCGCAGCAGCGGTGCCGCGACACCCTCATGGATCTCGAACTTGTCCATCTCAGTGACCGAGTAGCGGGCGAGGGTCGGCCAGGCGGCCGGCGATGGCCGAGGCCGCCACGGTCGCCGGGCTGGCGAGGTGCGTGCGCGTTTGCGGCCCTTGGCGGCTCTCGAAATTCCGGTTGGTGCTGCTGACGACGCGCTGGCGAATGCCAAAGCTCTCGCCCCCGGCGAAAAAGCACATCGAGCAGCCCGACTCTCGCCACTCGAAGCCCGCGTCCAGGAACACCTGATGCAACCCTTCGGTCTCGGCAGCGAGCTTGACCTGGGTCGACCCAGGCACACAGATGGCCTTCACGCCGGCCGCGACCTTGCGGCCGCGCAGCACTGCCGCGGCGGCGCGCAGGTCAGACAGTCGGCTGTTGGTACAGGAGCCGATGAATGCTGCGTCAATGGGCACGCCGCTGAGCGGCTGACCGACCCGCAGATCCATGTAGGCCAATGCCTTCTCCATGGCGGCGCGAGTGGCTGCGTCGGCCCCGGCCTCCGGGTCGGGCACACATTGATCCACGCCCACCGCGTGCTGAGGACTGGTGCCCCAGGTCAGCATGGGTGTGAGCGCGGAAACGTCCAGCCGCGTCTCGTCGTCAAAGCTGGCGTCGGCGTCGCTGTACAGGCTTCGCCAGGCCATGCAGGCTCGCTTCCACATCTCGCCCTTGGGGGCGTAGGGGCGGCCATGCAGATAGTCCAGCGTGGCCAGGTCGGGCGCGATGAGGCCGGTGAAAGCCGAGAACTCGACCGCCATGTTGCACAAGGTCATGCGGGCCTCCACGCCAAGCGCACGCACGGCCTCGCCTGCAAACTCGACCACCGAGCCTCGCGCCCCCGAAGCGGTGTCGCGCGCGATCAACGCGAGGATCATGTCCTTGGCAGTGACGCCCGGCGGCAACTGGCCGTCGAAGCTGACACGCATGGACCTGGGCTTGACGACACGCAGAGTTTGCGTCGCCAGCGCATGCTCGGCCTCGGAGGACCCAATGCCCCAGGCCAGCGCGCCCAGAGCGCCCTGCGTGCAGGTGTGGCTGTCCGGGCAGACGACGGTGGCGCCGGGCAGCACGATACCCTGCTCCGGGGAGACCACGTGCACGATACCCTGGCGCTCATCGCCGAGATCGAACAGCTGTATGCCCTTTTTTGCGGTCTGCTCGCGCGTCGTGCGGATGAACGCATCGCCGCCGGGCATCAACGAGCCACCGCCCTTGCGGGCGCAGCCATTGCGGCCTGGGAAGGTGTCGACGATGTGGTCCAGTGTCGCAAAGTCCAGCTTGGGATGGCGCACGCTGTGGCCAGCCTCGTCCAGCGCCTGCAGCGCCACACCGCCCGTGCGCTCGTGCAGGAACACGCGGTCGATATGGATGAGGCTAGCCCCATCGCCGAGCTCCGTCACCAGATGCTGGCGCCAGAGCTTCTCGAACAGCGAGAGGCCGCTCATGGCGCAACGATGCCTTGCTCAACCAGCGCGTCGATCTCGGCTTCGGCAAGGCCGCGCGAGCGCAACAGCGCGCGGCCGTCCGCGCCGATCTTTGGAAGGTCATGGCGCAGGCCAAATCGGCGGCCGTCCATCTCGATGGGCAGAGCCGGCAGCTTGGTGGCACGGCCGTCCGGCAACGTCACCGGCACCAGGCCACCTGCGGCGTTCAGATGGGGGTCATCCAGCAACTCCTCGGGTTTGGCGATGGGTGCAAAAGGCAGCCCCGTCTCCTCAAGCTTGGCCATCAGGCCTGCCTTGTCGAACTGTTTGAAGCGCTCGCGGATGACCGGCAGGGTACGCTCGCGCTGCCGCACTCGCTCGGTGTTCTTCGCCAGGCTCTCATCGGCCAGGAATTCCGCGAAGCCGAAGGACTCGCAGAACTTGCGCCATTGCGTGTCGCTGACCACGGCTGCGAACACGCGTTCGCCGTCACCGGCCTCGAACACGTCGTAGACCGCCCAGGCCGACTGGCGGATGGACATGGGCGGCGCGGCCTTGCCGGTGGCGGCGAATTGCGCCATGTGCTGGCCCACCAGGAAGGCCGTCGTCTCGTACAGCGAGGTGACGACGCGCTGACCGCGCCCGGTGCGGTGGCGCTGCTCCAGCGCACCCAGGATGCCGATGACACCAAACATCGCGCCGGTCACGTCGATCACCGAGGCACCGGCGCGCATGGGCTTGTCCGGCAGTCCAGTCATGTAGGCCAGGCCGCCCATCATCTGCGCGACCTCGTCCAGCGCCGTGCGCCGCTCGTATGGGCCGGACAGGAAGCCCTTGCCGGAGCAATAGATCAGGCGCGGATTGGCCTTGGCCAGCTCGTCGTAGCCGAAACCCAACTCGTCCATGGAGCCAGCGCGGAAGTTCTCGATGACGATGTCCGCATCGCCCAGCAGCTGCTGCACGACCTCGCGACCCTTGGCCGACTTGGTGTCTATGGCCAGGCTCTTCTTGTTGCGGTTGTACATCGCGAAGTACCCGGCGCCGGAACCACTCAGGCGGCGCGTGTTGTCGCCTTGAACGGGCTCCACCTTGGTCACGTCCGCACCCATGTCGGCGAGGATCACACCGATGCTCGGGCCCATCACCATGTGGGTGAACTCAATCACCTTCAGCCCGGCGAGCGGCAGGTTGCTGTGTGTACTGCTCATGCTTGATTTGTCTTGGGGGTGGCGGGTTCAAAACCCTTGGGCAGGCCGGACAGTGGCGTCAGGCCATACAGCGGCTCGCCCGGCAGCGCCTGGGCCAACAGCTCGCGCGTGGCGAACAGCGCGGCCAGGTCGATGCCGGTGCGAAGGCCCATGGCCTCCAGCATGAAGACCAGGTCCTCGGTAACGATGTTGCCGCTGGCGCCGGGTGCGAACGGGCAACCGCCCAGCCCAGCCAGCGACGCGTCCAGCGTGGTCAGGCCCACGTCCAGTGCAGCCAGTGCATTGGCCAGGCCCTGCCCGCGGGTGTTGTGTAGGTGGATGCCGGCAAGCTTGTCGCGACCCACGGCAGCCCACACGGCCTTGGTGAGGCTGCGCACCTGCGCCGGATTGCCGTAGCCGGTGGTGTCGGACAGGCCCACCTCGTCGCACCCGGCTTCCATCAGCGCAACGGCCAGTTCAACGACGCGCTTCTCGGGCACGACGCCTTCCAACGTGCAGCCGAAGGCGGTGGAGAGTCCGCCCTCGAAGTGCGGGCGCTGCTCATCCGGGAGGCTATGGATCAGTGCACTGATCTGGCGCACTTCGTCCAGCATCTGCACGTGACTGCGGCGCACGTTGCGCAGGCTGTGCGTCTCGCTGACAGACAGCGGGATGGTGATCTTGTGCGCGCCAGCGGCGACGGCCGCCTGCGCGCCCTTGAAGTTGGGCACCAGCACAGCCACGTTCAGGCCGGGGATGGTGCGCGCATGGGCCACGAGTTCGGCCGTGTCGGCCAGCTGCGGCAGGATGTGGGCGGGGACAAAGGAGCCCACTTCGATCTCGGGGACACCGGCGGCAGCGGCGGCGCTGATCCAGGCCTTCTTGGCCTCCGTGGGCATGATGGCCTTGATGCTCTGCAGGCCGTCGCGGGGACCCACTTCGCTGATGAAGATGTCGCGTTGGGTCATGCGGCGTCCTGCTGTGCCGCGAAGGCCTCGATGATTTGGCCGGGAGCGACCTGCCAAACCTCGGTCGAGGCGGCGATGTGGGCCAGCACCGTTTCGAGGTGCTTGACGCGGTGCGGTTGCCCCATCACCCAAGGATGCAGCGACAGCGTCAGCAGCCGGCCGCCCTGCTCCCGGCCCTCGGCCAGTAGCAGCTCGAAGGCGTCGATCACCTGCCGGGCCCAGGAGTCCTCATCGTGCAGGTTGTCCATGACGACGAATCGGTCCTCGATCTCGGTGGCCAGCGGCAGATTCCACAACTCGCCCTCGGCAGTGCGGAAGCGGTAGGGCAGCTCGTCATTGACCCAGTCGGCAAAGTACTCGACGCCCTCGGCCTTCAGTAGCTCGGGCGTGTGGGTGCTTTGCAGCTTGCCGGGGCTGAGCCAGCCGCGCACCGGCTGACCGCTGGCCTCACGCAGCACGGCGAGCGACTGCTGCACCGTGGCGCGCTCGGTGGCGATGTCCAACCCGCCGTGGTGCGGCGTATCCATGGACCAAGAGTGGCCCAGCACCTCGTCGCCGCGCGCGCGAATGGCGTCCATCAGCGCCGGGTAGCGCTGCGCCAGCTCGGCGTTGATGGCAAAGCTCGGCTGGATGGCGAAGCGGCTGAAGGCGTCCAAGAAGCGCCAGATGCCCACGCGGTTTCCATAGTCGCGCAACGTGAAGTGACGCAGGTCCGGGTGCGGCATGGTCATGGAGCCGGGCAGCTTGACCTTGGCCGCCGGGTTCATCGGGAAGTGCTGCAGGCTGACGTTGACCCAAACGGCCAGTGGCTTGTCGCCGGGCCAGCGCACGGCCGGACGGTCGGTCAGCATGGACCAGGCATAGCGGTCATGATCCATGCCATGACGGCGCATCGCGTACTGCAGGTGGATGGGGTCAAGCGCCATCAACGGCCTCCCTTGCTGGCTGCGTTCTTGGCAGCGATGTCGGCCACCGCGTCGTCGTACTGGTTGGCCAGATAGTGCTCGGCGATCTCCCGGCCGGTGGTCACCCAGACATCACTGTGACCGGTGATGTAGGCCAGCGCGTCCTCGAAAGCCTTCAAGCGGTGCGGACAGCTGACTTGGTAGTTGTGCGTCGGGATGCACATCACGGTCCCGGACGCGGCGCCCTCGGCGTACAGACGGTCGAAGCAGTCCTTGATGATCTGGCCATAGCGGCGCGGCTCCATCTTGTTGACGACGTAGGCGATGGTGTCGTTCAACTCCAGCGAGTACGGCACCGACACGAAGCGCTGGCCGCCGCGCACTCGCAGCGGTGTGGGCTGGTCGTCGTGGAACAGATCGCAGGTGTAGAGGCCGCCCAGCTCCGCAAACAGGTCCAGCGTGCGCTCGCTGTGAGACAGCGCCGGCGCCAGGTAGCCGGCAGGCGCACGACCGGTGTGCCTCCGGATAGTCTCCATGGAGTCCAGGATCATTTCGCGCTCCTGGGCCTCGGACATGCCGTACGTGTAGCGCGTGTTGTAGATGCCGTGACTGAAGAATTCCCAGTCGCGCTCGCGGCACATCTCGATGATCTCGGGATGGTGGTCGCACAGCGCGGTGGACAGCGAGATGGAACCGCGGATGCCGTACTTGTCCAGTAGCTTCATCTGCCGCATGTGGCCCACGCGATTGCCGTAGTCCCGGATGGAGTAGCCCGGTACCGCGGGCGTGGGATGCGGCCAGGCCGCGCGTTGCGGGTTGACGGGTGGATTGAGCTCGTAGAACTCGATGTTCGGCGCCACCCAGAAAGCCACGCGAGCACCGTTGGGCCAACGGATCTTGGGCCGGTTCACATAGGGCCAGTAGTCGTAGTGGCCGGTGTCGGCCTTGGGGGCTGGTACGCCAATCATGCTGACGTCACCTGCTGGTCCAGCCAGCCCAGCGTCTCGCTGACGTCAACGATGTCTGCGTACTTGAGCATCATGTCCGTCAGGTTGGCGAAGTGGTACGACTCGTGCTTGTCCGCCACGCATTGCTCCGGCACGATGGTGCGGTAACCGCGCGACAGCGAGTCCACCGCGGCGGCACGCACGCAGCCCGAAGTAGAGCCGCCCGTGATGATGAGCGTGTCCACCTGGTGCCAGACCAGCAGCGACTGCAGCGGCGTCTCGAAGAACGGCGAGGGCATCCGCTTGCAGTAGACGAGGTCTCGGCCGTTCTCGATCTCGCAACGCTCGTCGAACTGCGCTCTGCGTGAGCCGTGCTTGATGTTCTGCAGCGAGTCCGGCGTGTCGGTGCGGGTGCCCCAGACACCCGCATCCTCACCCGACTCGGCGTAGGCGACATGGGTCCACACCACGGGCCAGTTCAGCGTGCGAAAGCGCTTGGCCAGTGCGTTCACGTACTCGATCTGACGAGGGTCCGTTTCGTAGGCAGTCTTGAACTCGTCGACCCGCGTATAAGCGCACTGGAAGTCGATGTTGACAAGCGCCGCCTTGCGTCCGTAGCCGAAACGGGCCCGCTTGGGGTTGGCTTTGATGTCGGCCCAGATCTCGCGGGCGGTCTTGTTGGACAGTTCCATGGGTGTGCCCTCTCTCTTCTCTTTGTCGTCAGCGACTGGCGTCGCGCAGTTCCGCGATGACCTGATCCAGCGCGGGATCCTGCGGTCCATTCATGGCCTGCACGTCCTGCTCCAGCATGCGCAATACGCGGGAGATGTACTCGCGCCCCCACTGGTTGCGGGCTGACTGAGCCTCGGCGTCAGGTACGAAGGTCTCGATGGCGTCGGCGCCCAGCACGCCCTGTTTCACCAGCAAGCGCTCCAGCGTGTCAATGCGCTCACGCGCCACCGCCAGTTCCCCGGCCACTGCCATTGCCACGGACATGACGCGCTCGACGGCAGGGTCGTCCAGGAAGTTGGGGCGCTTGCCCTTCGCGCGCCGGTTGGCGAGTACGACGGGGTCGATCTCGTCCGGCTCCGGCAGCTTGGTCTCGGTCGCGCTCACTGCATGGTCTCCTCGGCCTTTCGGGCACCGAACGCCGTCCAACGCGGCGTCCGGCCGTAGTCCTCCTGCGTACCTGCCTCGCTGCCGGCTGGTGCCGGGAACAGGCGGCGGTCCACCTTGGCCTGCATGGTGGTTTCGAAATAGGCGCCGGCAGGGAAGCCGCTCTGCACCAGCAGTGCGTCCAGGTCGACTTCGTGCATTGCGGTCCAGAACGGCTCGTTGTTGTTGTACGTATCCCAGTCGCGCATGAAGGCTTCGAAGGGCGCCATTCCGGCGTACTGCGGCTGCTCCAGATGCAACGTCAGGCCACCGGGCGACAGAACGCGGTGCACTTCCTTCATGATGCGGGGCATGGCACTGCTGCTGGTCTCGTGCCAGAACATCGCTGTAGTGACG
>NZ_DASWYS010000188.1:0-5973 GCF_036404855.1 Roseateles sp. | reverse complement strand
TGGAAGCTGAGCTGCGGGCCAGTCGCGCGCAGTTGGCCCGCACCGGCTCGCTCGCGGGCGTGGGCGGCTGGGTGCTGGAGCCGCGAGGCGAATGCTTGCTGCTGTCGGAGGAATGCCGCCGCATCCTCGGCGCGGCGGCCGGGCCCGCCCTCCCCCTCGCGCAGGCCCGCGAGTTCATCCAGGACGAGGACTGGCAGGCGCTGCGCAGCGCCATCGACGCAGCGGCCTCGCAGCAGCGCCCGTTCGACCTGCTGGTGCGCCAGTGCACCGACGACAGGCAGCCCCGCTGGCTGCGCGTGACCGGTGAAACCGAGGCCGTGCCGGGTCGACCGCCGCGCGTCGTCGGCGCCCTGCAGGACGTGACGGCCCTGTTACTGGCCCAGCGCCGCGCCGAGGAAGGCGAGCACACGTTGCGCTCGGCCATGGAGGCGGTGGACGAGGCGTTCGCGCTCTTCGGCACCGACGAGCGGCTGCAGTTCTGCAATGAACACTACCGCCGCCTCTGCGGCGCAGCCCCCGGCGCCCGGCTGATCGGCATGCGCTACGAGGCGCTGCTGCGCCAGGCCATGGACCAAGCCGGCTTCGTGCCCGATTCAGGGGACCCCGAGGTCTGGGCCGCCCAGCAGATCGGCTTCTTCCGCGAGGGCTTCTCGGACCAGCGCTTCCGTCTCGGCGATGGCCGCTGGATACGGGCGGTCAACCGCCTCACCGTCGACGGCCTGCACGTCGTGTTCCGCGTCGACGTCAGCGAAAGCCATCGCCAGATCGAGGCAGCGGACGCTGCAGCGCGCAGCAAGGGCGAGTTCCTGGCCAACATGAGCCATGAGATCCGCACGCCGCTCAACGCGGTGCTCGGCATGATGCAACTGCTCGGCCACACCCGGCTGGACGCCGAACAGGCCGGTCTGCTGGCCAAGGCCGACGGCGCGGCGCGCCACCTGCTGGAGCTGCTCAACGGCATCCTCGACCATGCCAAGGCCGAGGCCGGAAAGCTGGCCCTAGACCCGCAGCCCTTCGATCTCGCACGCCTGCTGGACGAGCTGCGCACGCTGCTGACCGCCAACCTCGCCGACAAGCCACTCGCGCTGACGATCGAGGCCGACCCGCGCCTGCCGCGCTGGCTGTTGGGGGACGCGCTGCGGCTGCAGCAGGTACTGATCAACCTGGGCGGCAACGCGATCAAGTTCACCGCGCAAGGCCGCGTCGAGCTGCACCTGCGGCTGCTGGAAGCCGCAGGCGACGCGCTGACGGTGCAGTTCGTCGTCAGCGACACCGGCATCGGCATCGCCCCCGCGCAGCAGGCAGAGGTCTTCGCGGCGTTCAGCCAGGCCGAAGCCTCGACCACGCGTCGCTTCGGCGGCACGGGTCTGGGCCTCGCGATCAGCCATAAGCTGGTGCGGCTGATGGGCGGCGAGCTGGGACTGCACAGCGAGCCGGGTCGCGGCAGCATCTTCTTCTTCACGCTGCGGCTCACCGCTGCGCAGGCGCCGGTGCGGCTCATGCCACCCGCCGCGCCCCCCGTGCCCACGGTCCCGCGGCTGGCCGGGCTGCGTCTGCTGCTGGCCGAGGACAACGCGCTCAACCGCGAGGTCGCGCTCAAGCTGCTGGGCCGGGAAGGCGCGCGGGTGGATTGCGCGCACGATGGCCTCGAAGCACTGGCCGCGCTGCAGCACACCGACTACGACCTCGTGCTGATGGACATGCAGATGCCCAGACTGGACGGCCTGCAGGCGACGCAGCAACTGCGCAAGAACCCGCACTGGACGGCTTTGCCGGTACTGGCCCTGACCGCCAACGCCAGCCCCGCCGACCATGAGGCTTGCCTGGCCGCCGGCATGGACGGCCACATCGGCAAGCCCTTCGACGCCGACACGCTCTCGGCCACCATCCGGCAGTTGTGCCGGCAGGCCGCGCTGGACGACGCTGGCGCGCTTGCACGCCTGGGCGGCGACAGCCTTTTCTACCGCCAGTTGCTGCGCCGATTCGCCTCACAAGCCCGGACTCTGATCCAGCGCGTCCACGACGGCGGCGATGGCGACGCGGCCCATCAGCTCAAGGGCATGGCCGCTGCCATCGGCGCCCGGCGCCTGGCGGCCGCCAGTGCCGCGGTCGAAGCCGGCCGGGCGGGCGCACAGCGACTGGACGCCGAATTGGAGACCGCCCTGCAGGCTGCCGCCGCCTGGCTCCAGGCGCCCACGCCGGGCGGGGAACCACTCGCCGACGCCTTGTGCTCGCTGGCAGACAGCTTGGAGCAAGCATCGCTGGACTGCCTGGAGCGCTATGACGATCTGTTGGACCGTTATGGCGCGGAGCTGGGCGATGCACTCTGCCCGCTGCGCCAAGCCATGGACGACTTCGACACCCCGGCCGCCGCCGCCGCCTGCCGGGCACTATTCACCTCCTTGGCCGCCGCCCGTCGGAACCGTTGACGCCCCGGGTCACGTCGCTATGCTGGATCGCCGCACCCAACTTGCGAGGCTCGCATGCGAAGCAATCTGCCGGTGACCCAGAACAGCTATGCCTTCCCCGCGGACCAGACGCTCATCTCCATCACCGACCTCAAGGGTCGCATCACCTACTGCAACACCAATTTCGTCACCGTCAGCGGCTTCACGAATGCCGAACTGATGGGGCAGCCGCACAACATCGTGCGCCACCCCGACATGCCGGAAGAGGCCTTCCGCGACCTCTGGGAGACCATCCAGAGCGGGCTGCCCTGGGGCGCACTGGTGAAGAACCGGCGCAAGAACGGCGACTACTACTGGGTGCGCGCCAATGCCACGCCGGTGCGCGACGGTGAACGCATCGTGGGCTATCTGTCGGTACGCACCCGCCCCACTGACCAGGAGGTGCGCGAGTGCGAGCAGCTCTATGCCGTGATGAACGCCGAGGCAGCCGCCGGCCGGCGCGTGCACGCCCTGCATCACGGCGAGGTGCGCCGCGTCGACCTGGTTGGCCGCCTGCTTCACGCGCTGCGACCCCAACTGCGCGGCCAGATCATCTGGCTCACCGCGCTGGCAGCCGCCGTGCCGCTGCTGGCGGCTTGGGCCGGCGCGCCGCTGTGGGGCATGCTGCTGGCCGCGCTGGTGGGCACGGGCGTGGCCAGCGCCGGCCTGCTCGCTTCGGCCGTGCGTCCGCTGGGTAACGTCATCGCCACGGCCAACCAACTGGCCGGCGGCGACCTGACCCGCAGCGTCGCCGTGACCGGTCGTGGCGAGATCGGCCAGCTTCAGCTGGCGCTGGCCCAGCTCACCGTGTCGGTGCGGACCGTCGTGCGCGACGTGCGCCACGAGGTGGCCAACTTGCTGGGCGGCGCGCAGGAGATCGCGACCGGCAATCAGGACCTGTCAGCCCGCACGGAATCACAGGCCAGCAGCCTGGAGCAGACCGCTGCGGCAATGGACCAGATTGGCGGCACCGTTCGCCAGACCTCGCAGCTGGCCGGCGAAGGCGCCCAGCTCGCCCGCGACACCGGGACGGTGGCCCAACGCAGCCAGGAGGCGGTGCACACCGTGGTGGACACCATGCAGGACATCGCCGAGTCTTCGCGCCGCATCGGCGACATCATCCAGGTCATCGAGGGCGTGGCCTTTCAGACCAATATCCTGGCGCTGAACGCGGCCGTGGAGGCTGCGCGTGCTGGCGAGCAGGGGCGCGGCTTCGCTGTCGTCGCGAGCGAGGTGCGCGCACTGGCCCAGCGCACCGCCGGCGCGGCGAAGGAGATCCGTGCGCTGATCGAGGAGTCGCGCAGCCGCGTCGAGGCCGGCGGTCAACGCGCGGGCGACGCCAAGCTGCGCATGGACGAGGTGACCGATGTGGTGGCGCGCGTGACCCGCGTGCTGGAGCAGATCGACAGTGCAGCACGCGAGCAGTCCATCGGTGTTGGCCAGGTGGGCGAGTCCGTGCAGCACCTGGACTCGATCACGCAGCAGAACGCCGCGATGGTGGAACAGCTGGCCGCCGCCGCCAGCACCCTGAACTGCCAGGTCGGCCAGGTGCACAACGCCATCCGCGTGTTCCGCCTCACCGACAAGGACAAATCGCTGGCCGAGACGGATGCGGTGGAGCTGCGCAAGCTGTCCCGAGACGAGGCGCCAGCGCCCCCCGCCGTGCCGGCCCGCTCCCCTGCCAAAGCGAAGGCCAAGCCTCCTGCCGCCGCGCCCCGCAAGCCCGTCGCCCCCCGGCCCGTGATCGCTCCACCGCCACCCGCGCAGGCCGGCAACGCGCATGACGATGACTGGCAGAGTTTCTAGGTGAGGATCAGCAGGGACAATCCACACTCGACTGCCCTGCTGTATCCGCCCCATGAGTCCTGACGCCTGCCCTCCCTTGTCCCCCACCCCGGCCAGCGGCCAGCGCGAGCTGGTGCTGCGCGTCATGCCCATGCCGGCGGACTCGAACGCAAACGGCGACATCTTCGGCGGGTGGATCATGGCGCAGGTGGACATCGCCGGCTCCATCCTGCCGGCGCGCATCTCGCGTGGTCGCGTCGCGACGGTGGCCGTCAACGAGTTCATCTTCAAGCAACCGGTCTCTATCGGCGACCTGCTGAGCTTCTACGCGACGATCACCCGGATCGGCCGGACGTCCATCACCGTGCATGTGGAGGTCATGGCCGAGCGCGACCCGGAGAACCTGCACATCGTCAAGGTGACCGAGGCCAACCTGACCTACGTGGCCATCGACCGCGAGGGCAAGCCCAGGTCCGTGACGACCTGATCGGCCAGGGCCTCGGCCCACAGTGCGTAGCCGCGCGGGCCGGGGTGGAAACCGTCCTCGGCCATCAACGCGGCGGCATCGCGCTGCATGGCCCGAGGCAGGTGCAGCACGCGGCGCGACGCATGGCCGGCCACGGCCGCCTCCAGCGCCGCGTTGAACTGTGCTGCCTGGCGGCCGAAGAACCAGCGCAGCGGCTGGGGCAGCAGCGGGAACTGCTGCATGGGCGGTGCCGCGCAATGCAGGCTTAGGCGCACGCCGGCGCGATCGACGGCGAGGGCATGGATCCGGTCCAGCGCAGCCAGTGCCCGTGACGACGCGACCTGATCGACAACGTCATTGACGCCCAGCGACGTGATCAGCACGTCGGCCGGCGCCAGCTGAGCCGTCTCGATCGCGGCGAGCGCCTGTTCACTGCGGTGACCGCTGGTGGCGATGAGCTGCCAACCCACCGGCTGGCCGAGACGTCTCGCCAGAGCCTGGGCGAGGCGGCCCGCCAGGGCTTCGTCCTGATGCGCCGCACCAACGCCTGCGGCGGAGGAGTCACCCACCATCAGGAAGCGCAGCGCAGGCCCCTCGGCCGCACGCGGCCCGGCCGCCTCGGGCAGGCGCAGCGCGGTCGCCCGCACCCGGCGCCCCTGCAGGATCAGCAAGGGGCCGAGCCCGATTTTCGTGAGCGTCAGGAGAATTTGGTGAAGTCCGGCGCGCGTTTCTGGAAGAAGGCCTGGAAGGCCTCCATCGCCTCGGGGCTGCGCAGGCGGGCGCCGAAGATGCCGGCCTCCCGGGTGATCGCGGCCTTCACGGCGTCGCGCTGCGCATCGCGGATCAGCTTCTTGCTGTCGCGCACGGCGCCGGGCGCCAGGTGGTTGAAGCGCTCGGCGATACGGCGCGCGTGGTTCAGCACCTCGCTGCCCGGCAGCACGCGGTTCGCGATGCCGCACTCCACGGCCTGCTCACCAGTAAAGGGATCGCCCAGCAGCAGCTTTTCGGCCGCGCGTCGATTGCCCATCAGCTGGGGCAGCACGACGCTGGACGCGAACTCGGGCACCAGGCCCAATGCCACGAACGGCATGGCCAGACGGGCGTCGTCGGCAACAAAGACAAAGTCGCAATGCAGCAGCATCGTCGTGCCGATGCCGATGGCCGCACCGGTGACAGCCGCGACGACCGGCTTGCCGCAGTCCACCAGAGCATGCATGAACTGGAATGTCGGCGCGTCCTCGCCGCGCGTCGGGCCGGCCATGAAGTCTTCGAGAT
>NZ_DASWYS010000187.1:0-9034 GCF_036404855.1 Roseateles sp. | reverse complement strand
GGCGCGGGCCGCAGGCTGACGCGTCAGCGCCCGCACCGCGAAGCGCCGCCAGGGGTCGCGCAGCAGCGCGCGGACCAGGCCGCCACCCTGAGCGCCCGTGGCACCGAAGACGGCGATGACGGGTCGCCCGGAGTGCGCCGTCGCGCTCATTGCGGTCGCCCAAGCAACCAGCCGCGCTCGCAACCGGCGGGGACGAGCAGGGTAGCGCGCAGCGGCGCGAAACGGCGAAGCGGGAACATCGTGACTCCAGGAAGTTCGGTCGGTGCCAGCAGGTGGCGTCAAGCGGCATCTTCGGAATCGGCGGCCCGGTCGACATCGCTCGGTGGAGCCATCGCGCGACCCGCAGCGGGCCATGGCCGGATGGTCAGCGACGGTGCCAGTAGGCTGCGGCCTGGGTGCGGCTGTCTACTGCGAGCTTGGTCAGGATGTTGGCGACATGCCGCTTCACGGTGTGCAGACTGAGATCGAGCGCGCGCGCGATGAGCTTGTTGCTCTGGCCCTCGGCGAGCAACGCCAGCACCTCGCATTCGCGCTCGGACAGCAAGCCATCCGCCGGCGCGGGCCGGGTCGGCACATCTGCGCCCTGCTGCCAGGCAGCCAGTCGCTGGCGCAGCGCGGCCAGGCTGGCGGCTGGCAACTGCAGCCGGCCCTCGGTGGCCTGCCACAGCGCCCGCAGTCGGTCGGGCGGCTCCAGCAGCAGTACGCCCCAGCCCTCGTCGCGGGCGGCGTCGGCCAGCGCGTCGTCCAGCCAGGCGGCCGCGACATCCAGCTCACCCTGGGCCACGCAACACGCGGCCAGGCTGAGTCGGGCGTCGCCGAGGAAGGCCAGCAGGCTGGCCCGTCGCTGTCGCTCCACCGCGAGCTCCAGGTGCTCACGCGCGGCGGCGAGGTCGTCGCGCAGCAGCGCATGCAGGCCCTGCACGAGAGCGGCGCCGGTGTCGAGCACCGGCCACTCCCGGGCGGTGCGCGGCGCAGCCAGCTCGGGCAGCAGCGAGGCGAGGCCGTCGATGTCACCGGCCCGCCAGTAGATGCGGGCCTGCACGTGCAGATACGTGCGCCGCCAACCGCTGCTGTGCCCGGCAGTCATGGTGTCCTGCACCTGGTCCAGCGCGGCGAGCGCCTCGGCGGTGCGGCCCAGCACGGCCAGATGCAGGCCGTTCAGGTGCTGGGCACCGATGGTGAGCATCACGGCGCCCGGTAGGTGGCGCTGCAACTGCAACAACGCCTGCAGCGCCTCTGCGGCCTGCGCGGGCTCCGCATGCCAGAACGCAAGCCAGGCGCCGAGCGCGGGCACTTGGACTTCAGCCTCGCCCTGGCCAGGACTGGGCGCGCGGGCGCGACACAGCCGCTGCAGCCGCTCCATCACTGGGCGCGCGCCGGGCACGCCGACGAAATGGCCGTAGCCCATGTCCACGATGTTGGGGTAGCGCGTTTCTGGCGCAAGGGCGGCGTTGTCGGCCATCGCATCGAGCGAGCGCAACAGCGTGGCAGTGTCACCCCGAGCCAGGCCATTCCAGGAACCCAGTGAGTCGAAGGCCACCTGCAGCGCCGGGGGCAGCCTGGCGCTGGCGGCGGCCTGCAAGGCCTCCTGGCAGCGCTGCATGTCGCCCATCGCGTTATGGCAGGCGCCCAGCATGCCGAGCGCAAGGAAGCGGTCGTGGCTGCGATCGTCGCGCTCGAAGGCATCATGGCTGCGCTGGAACTCGTCACGGGCGCGCAGCCAGTCCCAGCGCGACCAGGCGCACAGGCCCCGCAGCAGGGCCACTTCGGCATGCTGCTCGCGCCAGTCCGGCGGCAACTGGTCCAGCCAGCGCTCCAGGCGCTGAGTGCCGCCGACGGCCAGCAAAGCGTCCGCGACGCGGCGCAGGCCGGCCAGCGCCTCGGGCCAGCGCTCGGCGGCCAGCCAGTGCGGCACGGCGCGTTCGGCGCGCGCCTCGGCCGCAGCAGCACGGGCATGCAGTTCGGCGGCCAGGCCGGGCTGGCGGCGATCCAGCTCGCCCCGCAGGAAGTCGCGGAACAGGTCGTGAAAGCGCAACACCGGCACGGTCTCATCCAGCGCGGTGATGAAGAGCTGGCGGCCGTAGAGCCCGTCCAGTACGGCGGTCGCGTCAGGGCGCCCGGTGACGGCCTGGCACAGCGGCGGGCTGAGTTCTGGCAGCACGCTGCTGTGCAGCACGAAGTCCTGGAGCGGCGGCGGCAGTCCGGCCAGTACCTCCTGGGCGAAGTAATCGAACAGGTGGCGGTGGGCGGCGGGTCCGATCAGCAGCGGCGGAGCACTGCCATCGCCGCGGGCGCCGCGCGCACTGCCCAGCATCAGCTGCAGGCCGGCGGCCCAGCCATGGGTGCGGGCCAGCGCAGCGCGCAACGCATCGTCGGACATGCTCTCCAGCCCGCGCAGCTGGCACAGTGTCTGGGCTGCATCGAGGTCGAATTGCAGGTCCTCGAAGCCCAGCTCGACCAGCTCACCGCCGACCCGCCAGCGTGCCAGCGACAACGGCGGCGTCACGCGGCTGCCGATGAAAACGCACAGCTCCGGCGGCGCGCGGGAGATGAGCACATCCAGCAGCTGCAGCGCAGCGGCATCCGTCACGTGGTGGAGGTCGTCCAGCACGAGGGCGATGCGAGCCGTGGGACGCGCGCCCAGGGCGTCGATCAGCGGCCCCAGGGCGGTGCGCGCGGCGGGACTCGCGTCCTGCAACTGGGCCAGCACGGTGTCGGGCGGCACCGCCCAGGGCAGATCCAGCGGTGCCAGCGCGCCGACCAGCGCGGCAAACAGGCGGTTGGTGTCGTTGTCCTCGGCGTCCAGCGACACCCAGACGACCTCGCCGCCAGGTGCCGCGGCCAGGGCCGCACAGAGCTGCATGAGCAGCGTCGTCTTGCCAAAGCCGGCCGGCGCCTTCACCAGCACCAGCCGGGCCTGCGCCGCCTGGGCCAGCGTGCGCGCAAGCAGCGCGGGGCGGGCCACCGCGTCCCGCCGTGCGCGCGGGACGCGGTATTTGCTGGGCGAGGCGGGCGTCGTTGGCGTGTCCATGCGCGGTGGCGGAAGGTGGACGGATTCTAGGAAGTACGGGACCGGGCTGGCGTCAGAGCCAGTGGCGCATCAACAGGATGTCGAGGTCGCTGCTGCCGCTGGCCTCGCCGGCTTGCAGCACGCGCACCGCGGGTACGCGCTCGTCGGGTTGCAGAGCCAGCGCTCGGCCAGCGTCGGTGCGATTGCCGGCGGCCACGGGCAGGATGCGCAGGCCTCCCGGGCCGAAGGCCTCGTCGCGACTGCCATCGGCGTTCAGGCGCAGCAGCACGGTGTCAGCGCTGGAGCTGTTGCCGGTGTACACCCAGCCACCCAGCAGCAGCCGGCCGTCGACTTGCCGCACCAAGGCGGTGGCCTCGTCCCAGTTGCTGGCGCTGACAGCGACGACCGCCCGACCGGCCGTGCCGAAGTCCGGGTCCAGCCGGCCGTCGGCCAGCAGGCGCACGGCGGCGAAGTCGTGGTCGCGGTGACCAGCCAGGACGAGCTCGTTGTCGTCGGTGACGACAACGCCGCGCGCCGCGCCGGTGACGCTGCCGAACACGCCACGCACGATGCCCGCCTTGCCAAAACCGCGGTCCAGCGTGCCGTCTGTGCGGTAGGCCGCGGCGATGAAGTCACCCTCGCCGCCGACCGCGACGATGCGCGAGACGCCCCCAAAAGTCTGCAGAGCCAGCGCGTAGGCGGTCTCGCGGGAGCTGTCGCTGCCGATGGCGGTCAACACCTTCCCGCCGTTGCCGAAACTGGCGTCGAGGCTGCCGTCGCCGTTGTATCGGGCCAGCGCGAAATCGCTGCCGTTGGCCCCTTGATGGCTGTCCCCGGCCAGCACGATCCGGCCGTCGGGCTGCAGCAACAACGCGTAGGCCTTGTCGGCGCCGTTGCCGAAGGAAGTCGTCACGCGGCCCTCGCGGCCAAATCCGGCATCCAGCGAGCCGTCGGGTAGATAACGAGCGAGCGCGAAGTCATAGCCGGTAGCACCCTGGTCGCTGCTGCCGGCGACGAGGATCTTGCCGTCAGGCTGCACCGCCACGGCCTGGGCCTCGTCGCTGCGGCCGCCATTGCCAAAGGCGGTGCTGACCTTGCCGCCCTTGCCGAAGCGGGTGTCCAGGCCGCCGTCGCGCAGGTGACGCACAAGCATGAAGTCGGTGCCCGTGGCGGCGCTGAAGACGCCGAAGCCGGCCACGACGACCTTGCCATCGGCCTGCACGGCAACGCCGCGCACATAGTCGTCAGTTATGCCACCAGGCGCCAGCGGGCGGGCGGCCCCAAAGCTGGTGTCGACATCGCCGGCGGCGCCGCGTAGCGTGAACGTCAACGGTAGCGCCACGCTTGTCGCTCCACCGCCCTTGCCCTTGACGACCACATCCGTAGGCAGCGAGTGCGGCGCATCGGCGGCGGCCTGCAGCGTCAGCGTGCCACTGTTGCTGCCCGCCTCGACGCGCAACGCCATCGCCGTGGCGCCGCGGGACAGTCCCTCGACGAGGATCTGTATGCCTTCGTTGAAACCCGGCTCGCGCAGCACCCCAACGGTCAGGGTCGCCTGACGGCCGGGCTGGGCCATGGCGTGGCTGCGGTCCAGCGAGATGCTGAAACGCGGTTTGGGTGCTGCTGCCGCGGCGCCATGGCCGGCCAGCAAGGCCAGAGCGAACAAGGCCAGGGCATGGCGCAACCGGCCGGTGAAGCGGGGGTGGGAAGTGGGCATGGGTGGTGTGGTGGAGAAGTGGTGCGCGGCGCTCCATCACGCCAGCACGGGGGACCCGGCAGGTTAGTCAGCCACCATCGCGGCGGCATCGGCCGGAAGAGCCATGCCCGGCGCGCGGACGGGCCACAGCATCCCCCGCGAAGCTGCGAATCCGGGCTGCGCCACCCGGCACGACTGGAGACCGCCAACCCGCGACAAACTTCACGGTACACAGGGCAGGTCAGCCCCCCTCTTGGCCGGCCCATGACTGGCACAATCGACAGACTTCGCCCCTTCCGTCACCGACGTCACTGCCTGTGGAAACCACGCTAGCCGAGCCGCTCCAGTCCGCCCTGTCGGGGGTCGCGCGCATGCTGGTGCACGCCGGCAAGCTCCAGGCCAAGGTCGCCGAGGACCTCGTCAAGCAGGCGCGCGAGAAGAAGACCAGCTTCGTCAACGCGGTGATCGCGAGCGGTCAGGTTTCGCCGGCCGATCTGGCGCACACAATGTCCAGCGCGCTCGCGCTGCCGCTGCTGGACCTGTCGGCGATGGACCCGCAGCGCATGCCGCAGAACGTCCTCGACGCGAAGCTGACACAGCAATACCAGGTCGTCGCACTTTCGAGGCGCGGCAATCGCCTTCTGGTGGGCGGCGCGGACCCGACCGATCTCGAAGTCATCGAGCGCATCAAGTTTGCCACCCAGCTACAGCCCGAATGGGTCATCGTCGAGCACGACAAGCTGGCCAAGCTGCTAGCCAGCACCGGTGCCAGCGCAGCCGAAACGCTGGAGTCCATGGCCGGCGGCGACTTCGACTTCGACATCGCCGAAGAGGAGACGGCGCCCCAGCAGGAGTCGACCGAGCTGGCCGACGTGGAGGACGCACCCGTCGTGCGCTTCTTGCAGAAGATGCTGGTCGACGCGATCAACCTGCGTGCGTCCGACCTGCACTTCGAGCCGTACGAGTTCCACTACCGCGTGCGCTTTCGCGTCGATGGCGAGCTGCGCGAGATCACGCAGCCGCCCATCGCGATCAAGGACAAGCTGTCCTCTCGCATCAAGGTGATCTCGCGCCTGGACATCGCAGAACGCCGCGTGCCGCAAGACGGGCGCATGAAGCTGAAGTTCGGCGCCAAGTCCATCGACTTCCGCGTCAGCACGCTGCCCACGCTGTTCGGCGAGAAGATCGTCATCCGTATCCTGGACTCGTCGTCCGCCAAGCTGGGCATCGATGCGCTGGGCTACGAGAAGATCGAGAAGGATCGGCTGCTCGCGGCCATCTACCGGCCCTACGGCATGGTGCTGGTGACCGGCCCGACCGGCTCCGGCAAGACGGTGTCGCTCTACACCTGCCTGAACATCCTGAACCAGCCCGGCGTCAATATCTCGACCGTCGAGGATCCCGCCGAAATCAACCTGCCCGGCATCAATCAGGTCAACGTCAATGACAAGGCAGGCCTGAACTTCTCGGCCGCACTGAAGTCCTTCCTGCGCCAGGATCCCGACATCATCATGGTCGGCGAAATCCGTGACCTGGAAACGGCCGACATCGCGATCAAGGCCGCGCAGACCGGCCACATGGTGATGTCGACGCTGCACACCAACGATGCACCCAAGACGCTGACCCGGCTGCTGAACATGGGCGTGGCACCCTTCAACATCGCGTCGAGCGTGCTGTTGATCACGGCGCAGCGCCTGGTGCGGCGGCTGTGCGAGAACTGCAAACAGCCGGCTGACTACCCGCGTGAGGCCTTGCTCAAGGCCGGCTTCGTCGAAGAGGACTTCGACGGCAGCTGGAAGCCCTACCGTGCCGTGGGCTGCAACAACTGCACGAATGGTTACCGCGGCCGCCTCGGCCTTTACCAGGTGATGCCCATCACCGAACCGATCCAGCGCATCATCCTGGCCGAGGGGACGGCGATGGACATCGCCGAGCAGGCCAAGAAGGAAGGCGTGCGCGACCTGCGCCAGTCTGGCCTGGTGAAGGTGCGCGGCGGCGTCACGACGCTGGAAGAAGTGCTGTCCGCCACCAACGAATAACCCATCGAGGAGAGCGCATGGCCACCGCCACCGCTGCAGCAAAAGGCATCAAGGACTTTGTCTACGAATGGGAAGGCAAGGACCGCAACGGCAAGATCGTCAAGGGTGAGCTGCGCGCGGGCGGCGAGGCCATGGTCAGCGCCACGCTGCGCCGGCAGGGCATCCTCGTCAACAAGGTCAAGAAGCGCCGCACGAGCGGTGGCTCCTCGATCAAGCAGAAAGACATCGCCGTCTTCACGCGTCAACTGGCGACCATGATGCGCGCCGGCGTGCCGCTGCTGCAGGCCTTCGACATCGTCGCGCGCGGCGCGACCAACCCGCGCCTCACCCGGCTGCTGAACGACATTCGCCAGGACGTCGAAACCGGCACCAGCCTGTCCTCGGCCTTCCGCAAGCACCCGATGTACTTCGATGCGTTGTACTGCAACCTCGTCGAAGCCGGCGAGTCGGGCGGCATCCTGGAGGCCTTGCTGGACCGACTCGCGGTCTACCAGGAGAAGACCGTCGCGATCAAGAACAAGATCAAGTCGGCACTGACGTACCCGATCGCCGTCATGGTCGTCGCCTTCATCGTCGTGGCGGTCATCATGATCTTCGTCGTGCCGGCCTTCGAGGACGTGTTCAAGTCCTTCGGCGCTGACCTGCCCGCGCCGACGCTGTTCATCATCGCGCTGTCCAAGTTCTTCGTCAGCTACTGGTGGGCAATCTTCGGCGCCATCGGCGGCGGCGTGTACTTCTTCCTCCAGAGCTGGAAGCGGTCCGAGAAGATGCAAAAGCGCATGGACCGGCTGCTGCTGAAGGTGCCGGTGTTCGGCGACCTGATGTACAAGTCGGCCGTCGCGCGCTGGACACGGACGCTGTCGACCATGTTCGCCGCCGGCGTGCCCCTCGTGGAAGCGCTGGACTCCGTGGGTGGCGCCTCCGGCAATGCCGTGTTCGCCGAAGCGACGGAACAGATCCAGCGCGACGTGTCGACCGGTGCCGCGCTGACGACCTCGATGCAGACGACGGGCATCTTCCCGACCATGGTGCTGCAGATGTCCTCCATCGGCGAGGAATCGGGTTCGCTGGACCACATGCTGGGCAAGGCCGCCGAGTTCTACGAGGACGAGGTGGACGAGGCGGTCAAGGCCCTGTCCAGCCTGATGGAGCCCTTCATCATCGTCATCCTGGGTGGCATCATCGGCGGCATCGTCGTGTCGATGTACCTGCCCATCTTCAAGCTGGGCCAGGTGGTCTGATGCCGGTGGACTACAGCGTCTGGCTGTCGCCCTGGGTTCTCGGCATCCTCGGTCTGTGCATCGGCAGTTTCCTCAACGTCGTCGTCCATCGCATCCCGCTGATGCTGGAGCGACAGTGGCTGCACGAATCCGCTGCGCAGTTGACTGATGCCGCCGCCATGGCGCGCGTCGCCGGCGTGCCGGCGGAGGAGGCGGACAAGCTCGCCAAGTCGGTCGACGCCTACGGCACGAAGATCGAAGCCCTGCCCCCCTTCGGCCTCTCCAGGCCGCGGTCGCGCTGCCCCCATTGCGGCCACCAGTTGCGCTGGCACGAGAACCTGCCCGTCATCGGCTGGCTGCGTCTCGGTGGCAAGTGCGCCGCCTGCAAGGCACCGATCTCCAAACGATATCCGCTCGTCGAACTCGCCACGGGCCTGGCGTTTGCTGCCCTGTCCTGGCGCTTCGGCGCCCAGCCGACGACGTTGCTGTGGTGCGGCTTCGTCGCCGCGCTGATCGCGCTGGCGATGATCGACTGGGACACAACGCTGCTGCCTGACGCCATCAACCAGCCCCTGCTCTGGGCGGGCCTGGCTGCAGCGTTGATGGGCTGGACGATCCCGCTGGACAAGGCACTGATCGGCGCGCTGGCAGGCTATCTGTCGCTGTGGTCGGTCTACTGGCTGTTCAAGCTGGCCACTGGCAAGGAGGGCATGGGCTACGGGGACTTCAAGCTGCTCGCAGCCCTCGGCGCCTGGCTGGGCTGGCAGATGATCCTGCCCATCGTGCTCGGCGCCTCGGCCATCGGTGCGGTCGTCGGCATCGTCATGAAAATGAACGCCGGGCTGCGTGAGGGCCGCTATGTGCCGTTCGGCCCCTTCCTCGCCGGGGGCGGTCTGGTCGTGCTGTTCGCGGGTCAGGCCACGGTGCTGGGCTGGCTGGGCTGGGCCTGACCGGATGCGCGTGGGTCTGACCGGCGGCATCGGCCTGGGTGAGTGCCTCGGCGGTGATCAGCGGATGGAGGATGGCCTCGAGCCGGCGCTTGGCGCTGGCGTCCGAGAAGGCGAGGGCG
>NZ_DASWYS010000186.1:0-4642 GCF_036404855.1 Roseateles sp. | reverse complement strand
GGGAATGGCCTGGCGCTCGCCCCGAAATGCAATGAACAGCAACTGATATGGCTTCGTTTTCCCTGGGACGACGGCGTGTGCTGCCCGGCTTCGCGCCGACGCTGGGCTTCACGCTGTTCTACCTGTCCCTGATCGTGCTCGTGCCGCTAGCGGCCGTCTTCTTGAAGTCGTCCGGCCATGGCTTCGATGCCTTCTGGGCCGCGGCCACGTCGCCGCGCGTGATGGCCTCGTACAAGCTGAGCTTCGGTGCCTCGCTGATCGCGGCCGCTATCAACCTGGTCTTCGGCCTCATCCTGGCCTGGTGCATCGTGCGCTATGAGTTCCCGGGCAAGAAGCTGGTTGACGCCCTCATCGACCTGCCCTTCGCGCTGCCGACCGCCGTGGCCGGCATCGCGTTGACGGCGCTGTACGCGCCCAACGGCTGGGTGGGCTCGCTGTTCGCCGCCGGCGGCCTGCTGGCGCCCCTGTTCGGCGAGGGCGGCGCCAAGATCGCCTTCACGCCACTGGGCGTGCTGCTGGCATTGATCTTCATCGGCCTGCCGTTCATCGTGCGCACGGTGCAACCGGTGCTGGAGGACATGGAGACCGAGCTGGAGGAAGCCGCCGCGTCGCTGGGCGCCCAGCGTTGGACCACGTTCCGCTACGTCGTGCTGCCGACGCTGCTGCCCGCACTGCTGACCGGCTTCGCCCTGGCCTTCGCTCGCGCCGTCGGCGAGTACGGCTCGGTGATCTTCATCGCCGGCAACATTCCCATGGTCAGCGAGATCACACCGCTGATGATCATCGCCAAGCTGGAGCAGTACGACTATGTGGGCGCCACCGCCATCGCGGCCGTCATGCTGATCTTCAGCTTCGTGCTGCTGCTGGCCATCAACGGCCTGCAGGCCTGGAGTTCGCGTCGGGGGAGCAAGCGATGAGCGCCGCATTGCATCTGGCGCCGCCGCGCGCCCGCGCCAAGTACCAGGACAACCCGGCCACCCGTGAGGCACCCTGGGTGCGGCGCGCACTGCTGGCCCTGGGGCTGGGCTTCTTCGCCATCTTCCTCGTGCTGCCTCTGGTGGCCGTCTTCACCGAGGCGCTGCGCAAGGGCTGGGAGGTCTATTTCGCGTCGCTGGCCGACGAGGAGACCTTCTCTGCCATCCGCCTGACGCTGATCGCCGCGGCCATCGCGGTGCCGCTGAATCTCGTGTTCGGCCTGAGCGCATCCTGGCTCATCGCCAAGCACGAGTTCCGCGGCAAGCAGCTGCTGATCACGCTCATCGACCTGCCCTTCTCGGTATCGCCCGTCGTGGCCGGCCTGATGTACGTGCTGATCTTCGGCGCCCAGGGCTGGTTCGGCCCCTGGCTGCAGGCACATGACGTGAAGATCATCTTCGCCGTGCCCGGCATCGTGCTCGCGACCGTGTTCGTCACCTTCCCGTTCGTCGCCCGCGAGCTGATCCCACTGATGCAGGCCCAGGGACGGGACGAAGAAGAGGCCGCCACCGTCCTGGGTGCCAGCGGCTGGCAGACCTTCCGCCGTGTCACGCTGCCCAACATCAAATGGGGCCTGCTGTACGGCGTCATCCTGTGCAATGCGCGCGCCATGGGCGAGTTCGGAGCCGTCTCGGTCGTGTCCGGCCACGTACGCGGCCTGACCAACACGCTGCCGCTGCACGTCGAGATCCTCTACAACGAATACCAGTTCGCCGCTGCATTCGCCGTGGCCTCGGTGCTGGCGCTGCTCGCGCTGGTGACGCTGGTGATCAAGCAATTCATCGAATGGCGCGCCAGCCAGTCGACCACCAAGGACGCATGATGGGCATCGAAGTCCAGAACATCCACAAGAGCTTCGGCAACTTCACCGCGCTGGGTGACGTCTCGCTGGACTTCCCGCGCGGCGAGCTGGTCGCGCTGCTGGGCCCGTCGGGCTGCGGCAAGACGACGCTGCTGCGCATCATCGCGGGCCTGGAGCAGGCCGACCGCGGCCGCGTGCTGCTGGACGGCCAGGATGCCTCGGACACCCATGTGCGCGAGCGCCAGGTCGGCTTCGTGTTCCAGCACTACGCGCTGTTCCGACATATGACGGTGTTCGACAACGTCGCCTTCGGCCTGCGCGTGAAGCCCAAAAAGCAGCGCCTTCCCGAGGCAGAGATCAAGAAGCGCGTCACCGAGCTGCTCAAGCTCGTGCAGCTGGACTGGTTGGGCGACCGCTTCCCACCGCAGCTCTCCGGCGGTCAGCGCCAGCGCATCGCGCTGGCCCGCGCACTGGCCGTCGAGCCGCGTGTGCTGCTACTGGACGAGCCCTTTGGCGCGCTGGACGCCAAGGTGCGCAAGGAGCTGCGCCGCTGGCTACGCCGCCTGCACGACGAACTCCACATCACCAGCATCTTCGTCACCCACGACCAGGACGAAGCGCTGGAAGTGGCCGACCGCATCGTGCTGATGGACCATGGCCGTGTCGAGCAGGTGGGCACGCCTCAGGAGGTTTACGAGCGCCCGGCCACGCCCTTCGTCTACGGCTTCCTGGGTGCCGTCAACCGCTTCGTGGGCCATGCCCGCGGCGGTGTGCTTCACATCGGCGAACATCAGCTGCCGGGCGCCCATGGCGAGGGCGAAGTGCAGGCCTATGCCCGCCCGCACGAGCTGCAGATCGTCACCGACCAGGCGGCTCCCGGCCTGGACGCCACAGTGGAGCGCGTGCTGTCCTTCGGCGCCAGCGCCCGCGTGGAGCTGATCGGCCCGGACGGCCAGCCGCTGGAAGCCGAATTGACGCGCGATCAGGCGGACGAACTGCGCTTGCAGGGCGGTCAGCGCGTGAAGCTCAGTGCGGCCCGGCTCAGCCTGTTCGAGGCCGGCGCCGGCATCTAGGCCTGCAGCACGCGAGCGATCTCGGCCGCCGCGCGAAACAGGGGCTGGCTGGCCGCCGAGGCCAGGCCTTGAGCCCGCTGCGCGGGGCCGGCGTCCGGCAACAGGGGCGGCCGCACGCCCAGGCTGCAATGGCGCAGGCGCAGCGGCACGGCGGCCAGCGCCTTCGCCACGGCCGGCAGCCGCGCACGCAGCCAGGGCAACGCCTCCGCGCGCTCGGCGCAGCAATGCAGCAGCAGGCCGTGGCGCCACTGCAGCAGCACCAGCACCCAACCCTCTGGGGTGGCCAGGTTCATGCTCAGGCAGATCCCTCCGTCCGGCACCCCTGGCTCCGCCAGCCCGCCCCCGCCCTCGCGGGCTGCGTCGTCATGGCCGGTCGCTGCCGGCCAGAAGCTGCTCAACGGGCTCAGCAGACGCAGCCAGACTATCTGGCCCAGCCAGCCAGTGAGCTGCACCGGCGCAGCATGGGCCGCCAGTTGGGACTCGGGGCCCAGCGCCTGTCCCGCCGGCCCCTGCGGCGCGCGCAACTGCTCAGCCAGCAGTTGGGAACGCCACTGCACGGCAACCTGCACCGGCAGGCGTGCGTCCTGGTTCAAATGCCAGCGCTGCAGCCGGCCCTGGTCCGGCCGCAGGGCGCGCCAGCCCCATTCATCGCCGGGGGTCTCCTCGGGCACGGCATCGGTGGCCGCCTCGCGCTGCACCAGTTGCAGCTCCAGCCGCGGCTCGCGCGACAGCACGCGCAGCAACAGCGTGTCGCCCGGCCGGGCCAAACCTGCGGGGAGACCCAACTGCAGGCCGTCCTCGGCATCACCCAGCAGCCCGCCGTCGGCCATCAACGCGACGCGCAAGCGCAGCAGTTCGCCGATCTGCGCCTCACGCCCGCCGGCCTGGCGGGGCCAGGCCTCGATGGGCCGCACGGGCCTCAGGGCGGGGATGGGGGCGTTCATGGGCAGACGAGCTTGCCCTGAAGAAAGGCGACCGTCACGCGGGGAACTTAACCCCGGCCCTGCCGCTCAGCCCCGGATGTGCTGCTTCAGCCCGGTACTCGATACGCCCAGCGTGCGCGGCAGGCACACCACTTCGCACAGCACCTTGAGCTCGTCGAAGCGTCCCTGCCAGTCATCGCCCATGACGAAGGCCTGTGCGCCATAGCGCTGAATGTCCCGCGCCTTCTGCTCCCAGCCCTCCTCGGCAATGGCGAGGTCCACGTAGCGACAGGCGCGCACGAGCTCGATCCGGTCGGCGAAGGGCACCGCGGAGCGTTTCCCCTTGACCGCGTTGAACTCGTCGGTGGACACGGCCACGACGAGAAAGTCCCACTGCTCCTTGATGCGGCGGAACAGGTTGACATGGCCGATGTGGAACAGGTCGTACGTGCCATACGTGATGGCAACACTGGGAGCAAGCCCGGCATGCAAACGGCCGGGTGGCGGGGCCAGGGGCATCAACGCACTCCGAGGGCCGCGTCGAGTTCCTCGGCGACCAGCGCCACCAGGCGTTCGCCCGCCGCGCCGTCCCGGCGGTCGTGCAGCACCTCCAGCAGGTGACGCCGCGCCTGGCCCGAGGCTGTGCTTTCCTTGGCAGCCTTCAGCAGCTTCAGCAGCTCCACGGCCGTTCCCGCGACGGGTCCGGGCGGGTTCGCCAGCTTGGCGTCGAACAGCTGGCGCGACTGCGTCGTATAGGCCGCGTGGTCGGGGCGGAACAGCAGCACGGGACGGTCCAACAGAAGGTAGTCGAACATGATGGACGAGTAGTCCGTCACGAGCAGGCTGGCCTGACGCAGCAGCGGATAGAC
>NZ_DASWYS010000185.1:0-27946 GCF_036404855.1 Roseateles sp. | reverse complement strand
GAGGCGCGCCGCGGCCGCGCGCAGGTCGCGGTTGTTCGCCAGCACCTCGTCGACGACGCGTTGCAGTTGGGCGCTGTCGACGAAGGCGGCCGTCATCGTTGCGGCGCCGGGGTTGGCCTGGGCGTCGATCGCGGGCAGTTGGGCGAACTTCTCGGGGGCGAGGTTGGCCGGGCCTTGCGACAGACCTGGCGCGGCGCAGCCGACCAGCGCCGCAAGGGCGAGAGGGGTGAGACGGACCAGCATGTCAGTGGCCCTCCTTCTTCGTGGGTTCTTCATCGTCGATGCCGGGATGGAAGGCATGGGCCGAGGCATCGACCTGGGCGCGAAGCGCCGCGGCGCGGGCTCGACGCTTCTCGGTGCCGGCGCGCAGCAGGCTGTAGAAGACCGGCGTCAGGAAGATGCCGAAGAACGTCACGCCCAGCATGCCGGCGAACACGGCGATGCCCATGGCGCGGCGCATTTCGCTGCCGGCACCACTGCCCAGAATCAGCGGGATGACGCCGGCGCAGAACGCGATGGACGTCATCAGGATGGGGCGCAGCCGCAGGCGGCAGGCTTCGATGACGGCCTCGCGGATGGTGCGGCCCTGCTCCTCCAGCTCCTTGGCGAACTCGACGATCAGGATGGCGTTCTTGCACGCCAGGCCCACCAGCACGACCAGCGCCACCTGCGTGAAGATGTTCAGGTCTCCCGCCTGCATGAACGGCGGGAAGTGCGACAGCCACACGCCGAACAGCGCCGACAGGATGCACATCGGCACGATGAGGATGATGGCCAGCGGCAGGCTCCAGCTCTCGTACTGTGCGGCGAGCACGAGGATGACCAGCAGCACCGAGAACAGCAGCACCGCGGCCAGCGTCGGGATCTCGATGTTGAGCACCGGCACGGTGACGTTGCGCGTCAGGCGGTCCTGGTAGCTGAGGTCGGTGAACTCGTAGCCGAAGCCGCGTGGCAGGTTCTTCAGCAAGGCCTCGATCTCGCCTTCGGCCTGGCCGCTCGAGAAGCCGGGCTTGGGTGCGCCGTTGATGTCCGCCGACGGGAAGCCGTTGTAGCGCGTCACGCGCGTCGGGCCGAAGGTGGGCTCGACGCTCATCAGCGAACCCAGCGGCACCATCTCGCCCGCATCGTTGCGGGTCTTGAGCTGCGTGATGTCCTCGGCCTTGGCGCGGAAGGGCGCATCGGCCTGCACGATGACCTGGTAGGTCTTGCCGAACTTGGTGAAATCGTTGACGTACAGCGAGCCGAGGTTGATCTGCAGCGTGTCGTAGATGGAGCCCAGCGGCACACCCATCTGCTTTGCCTTCACGCGGTCCACATTGGCGAACAGCTGCGGCACGTTGATGTCGTAGTTGGAGTACGGCGTGCCGATGCTGGTGTTCTGGTTGCCATAGACCTGGCCCAGCGTGCCCCAGACCGCGCCGTACAGGGCCTGCTCGCCCTGGCTGCTGCGGTCCTGCACCTGCACCTTGAAGCCGCCGGCAATACCCAGGCCGTCGACCGGCGGCGGCGGCACGACGAACATGCGCGCACCCTGGATCTGCTGGATGGCGCCGTTGACCTGACCAAGGATGGCCTCCTTGCTCTTGTCGCGGGTGGTGCGCTTGTCGAAGCTCTCCAGGCCGAAGAAGACGATGCCCTCGTTGGGCGCGGCCGAGAAGCCGGCACCCGACAGCCCGGGGAAGGCCACCGAGTCGACGATGCCAGGCACCTTGAGTGCGATGTCGGTCATGCGACGCAGGACTTCCTCCGTGCGGTCCAGGCTGGAGCCTGCCGGCAGTTGCACGATGCCGATCAGGTACTGCTTGTCCGGCGCGGGCACGAAGCCACTGGGGATTCGCGTGAACAGCAGGGCCGTGCCGCCCAGCAGCAGCGCATAGACGATCAGCGCCATCGACTTGCGCTTGAGGATGCCGGTCACGCCGCGGCCGTAGTCCTCGGAGCGGCGGTGGAAGAAGCGGTTGAACCAGTGGAAGAAGGGGCCGAACAGCTTGTCCATGCCACGCATCAGCGCGTCCTTGGGCGCGTCATGGGGGCGCAGCAAGATGGCGGCGAGCGCGGGCGACAGCGTCAGCGAGTTGAAGGCCGAAATCACCGTCGAGATCGCGATGGTCACCGCGAACTGCTTGTAGAACTGGCCCGACAGGCCCGGCACCAGCGTCAGCGGGATGAACACGGCGCACAGCACCAGCGCGATGGCGATGATGGGGCCGGAGACCTCCTGCATCGCCTTGACGGTCGCCGCATGTGGTGTCAGGCCGTCCTGGATGTTGCGCTCGACGTTCTCGACCACCACGATGGCGTCGTCCACCACGATGCCGATGGCCAGCACCAGGCCGAACAGCGTCAGCGTGTTGATGGAGAAGCCCAGCAGCAGCAGCACGGCAAAGGTGCCGACGATGGACACCGGCACGGCCACCAACGGGATGATGGAGGCGCGCCAGGTCTGCAGGAACAAGATGACCACCAGCACCACCAGTGCCACCGCCTCGAACAAGGTGCTGACCACCTTCTCGATGGAGGTCTGCACGAAGCGCGTCGGGTCGTAGACGATGTCGTAGTCCACGCCCTTGGGGAAGCTGGGCTTGAGCTTCTCCATGGTCTTGCGGACGTTGTCAGAGATCGCCAGCGCGTTGGAGCCCGGCGCCTGGAAGATGGCGATGGCCGCGGCTTCCTTGTTGTTCAGCAGGCTGCGCAGCGCATAGGTGTTGGCGCTGATCTCGACCCGCGCCACGTCCTTCACGCGCACCATGGCGCCGGTCTTGGTGTCGCTGCGGACGATGATGTTGCCGAACTCTTCCTCCGTCGCCAGCCGCCCCTGGGCATTGATGGCCAGCTGAAAGTCTGTCCCCTTGGGCGACGGCGAGGCACCGACCACGCCGGCGGCGACCTGCGTGTTCTGCTCGCGGATGGCACCGACGACCTCGCCGGCCGTCATGCTGCGCGCGGCGAGCTTCTGCGGATCCAGCCAGATGCGCATGGCGTAGTCGCCTGCGCCGAAGCTCAGCACCGAGCCCATGCCAGGGATGCGCAGCAGGTCGTCACGCACGTTCAGCGTGGCGTAGTTGCGCAGGTAGAGCGCATCACGCGAGTTGTCCGGGCTGACCAGGTGGACCACCATGGTCAGGTTGGGTGCGGACTTCTCGGTCGTCACGCCGATGGTGCGGACGATGTCGGGCAGGCGCGGCAGCGCGCGGTTGATGCGGTTCTGCACCGCCGTCTCGGCGGCCTCGGGGGACGTACCGATCTTGAACGTGACCGTCAGCGTCATGCCGCCGTCGCCGGTGGCCTGGCTCTCGAAATAGAGCACGTTCTCGAGGCCGTTGATCTGCTCCTCGAGCGGCGTGGCCACCGTCTCGGCGATGACGCGCGGGTTGGCGCCGGGGTACTGGGCGCGCACGACGACCTGCGGCGGCGCGACCTCGGGGTATTCCGAGACCGGCAGCAGCGGGATGGCCAGCGCGCCGAGCAGGAAGACGAACAAGGACAACACGGTCGCGAAACGCGGCCGGTCGATGAAAAAGCGTGAGATGTCCATGGGCAACCGCCTTGGGATTACTTCGAGGCGGCGGAAGCCGGCGCGGCGGGCGCTGCGCCCGGCTGGCCCTGCGGTGCGGCCGGAATCGGCATGCCCTTGTCGTCGACCTTGAGCACCTGCGGCGTGACCGGTGCGCCGGGGAAGGCGCGCAGCAGCCCGTCGACGATGACCAGCTCGCCGGCCTTGACGCCCTCGACGACGCGCATGCCGTCGATCAGCGCGCCCGGCGTGACGGGGCGGGGCTGCACGATGTTGTTGGCACCAACGATGAGAACGATCTTGCGCGTCTGGTCGGTGGTGATGGCGCGCTCCGGGATGACCACACCCTGGTAGCTGCCACTGCCGCCCAGCTTCACGCGGGCGTACAGGCCCGGCGTGAACTGGCCGCCCTTGTTGTCGAACACCGCACGGGCACGGATGGATGCCGTGGCCGGGTTCAGCCGGTTGTCGACGAAGTCCAGCTTGCCGGTGTGCGGGTAGCCCTGCTCGTTGGACAGCCCCATCTGCACGGCGGCCAGGATGGGCTTGGTCGAGCGCATGTACTTCAGGTAGGTCGCCTCGCTGGCGTCGAAGTAGGCATAGACCTTGTCGCTGGAGACCACCGTGGTCAGCACCGGGTCGCCCACGCCGACGAGGTTGCCGGGCGTCACATTGGCACGCGAGGTGCGGCCGCCGACGGGGGCCGTCACATTGGCGTACTCGACATTCAGCCTGGCCTGCACCAGGGCAGCCTCGGCGGCCTTCTGGTTGGCCTCGGCGCTGCGCAGGGCCGAGCGCAGCTGGTCGATCTCCTGCTGGCTGACGGCGTTGACGCTGACCAGCTTCTCGGAGCGGGCCAGATCAGCGCGGGCCAGATCGGCCTGGGTCTTGAGCGCGGCGATCTGCGCCTCGGCGCGGGCCACCTCGGCCTTGAAGGCGCGGGCGTCGATGCTGAACAGCGGGTCGCCCTTCCTGACGACCTGGCCTTCCTTGAAGCGCACCGCTTCGACCGTGCCAGCCACGCGGGCGCGCACGTCGACCGTGTCGGGCGCCTCCAGGCGGGCGGTGAACTCGTCGAACTCCTGCACCTCTCGCTGCGTGGCGGGCGCCACCGATACAGGCGGCGGGCCGCCATGGCCACCGGCGCCGTCCTGCTTCTGGCCGCAGGCGGCGAGCAGGAGGGCGACGAGGGGAGTCAGGGTCAGGGCCAGGTTCTTCTTTGTCATGGGGGGGCTCCGAGGGCAAGGCGGCGACTGTAAGCATTTCGCACCCCGTCCCGTCACCCCAAACCTGAAAGCCCGGTCAGGCTGCTGACATTTCTTGTCAACAGTTAAAAACTGTGAGCACGGCAAAAAGCCGCCCGGAGGCGGCTTGGCAGCACAGGAATGGTGCGCGGCTCAGTGAACGCCGTGCATCCACTTCTTCATCAGCGGGGTCATGGCCATCAGCACGACGCCGGCGCCGATGGGGATGACAGTGAAGATCAGGAAGAAGACCGACATCGAGTAGGTGGACGAGATCTGGTCGATGTAGGCGCCGGTGGAGCCGGCGATCTTGTTGGCGATGGCCGAGTTCAGGAACCAGACGCCGAACATCAGGCCCAGCAGGCGCGTCGGCGCCAGCTTGGAGATGTAGGACAGGCCCACCGGCGACAGGCAGAGCTCGCCCATGGTGTGGAAAAGGTAGGCCAGCGACAGGAACATCATGCTGACCTGGGCCGTCTTGGCGCCCTGGGGAATGCCGGCCGAGCCGTAGGACAGCACGGCGAAACCCAGACCCAGCAGCACCAGGCCGGTGCCGAACTTGACCGGGCCGGACGGATTCCAGTGCCGCTCCCACATCTTGGAGAACATCGGCGCCAGCACGACGATGAAGAAGCTGTTCAGCACGCCGAACCAGGTGGCCGGCACCTCGCTCTGGTCCATCGCGAACTCGCGGCCCAGCATCCACAGGCACAGGCCCCAGATGATGGCGAAGGCGACGGCCAGCGAGAGATTGGCCATGGCGTACTTGCCGCCGGTGGAACGATAGAGCTTGAACAGCAGCCAAGACAGGATGGCCGCCGGGATCAGCGTCATCGCGGTGTTGACGATCTTGAAGATGAGGCCGCTGGTGCCGACCAGCGTGCGGTCGGTGTAGTCGGCCGCGAAGATGGTCATGGAACCGCCGGCCTGCTCGAAGGCGAACCAGAAGAAGATCGTGAAGAAGGAGAACACGAAGATCGCCTTCAGGCGGTCGGCCACGACATGCTCAGGCGTGTCGTCGAGCTTTTCCTCCATGGCCTTCTTGGCCGCGTCGATCTTGTCGCCAATGCGGCCGAACAGGCCCTGGCTGAGCCAGAACTGGATGGCGCCCAGGATCATGAAGAGGCCCGCCAGACCGAAGCCCAGGTTCCAGGAGATCTTCTCGCCGATGTAGCCGCACAGCGAGATGCCGAAGAAGGCGCCGGCGTTCACGCCCATGTAGAACAGCGTGTAGCCGCCGTCACGCGCGCCTTCGTTGTCCTTGCCGTACAGCTGGCCGACGATGGCGGAGATGTTGGGCTTGAACAAGCCCGTGCCCAACACCACCAGCCCGAGGCCCAGGTAGAAGCTCGGCAGCGTATCCATGAACAGCGCGATGTGGCCGGCCGCGATGATGAAGCCGCCCAGCAGCACCGATCGCCGCGTGCCCAACAGCCGGTCGGCGATGTAGCCGCCCAGGATGGGCGTCAGGTAGGCCAGCATCGTGTACCAGCCGTAGAGGTTGGTCGCTTCGGCACGGCTCCAGCCCCAGCCCCCCTTGCTGGCTTCGGTGATCAGGAAGAGCACGAGCAGGGCGCGCATGCCGTAGTAGGAAAAGCGCTCCCACATCTCGGTGAAGAAGAGGACGAAGAGCTGGTTGGGCTGGCCGAGAATGGCAGTGCCGGCCAGCGGGGTCGCCGCTTGGCCGGACACGGGGGAAGTGGTAGTCACGTCTGTCGTTCCAGGTAAACCGGGGAGGCGGGCGGTGGCCCGCCGCGGAAAGCCGGGATTGTCCCGCCCAAGGGTCGCTTTCCAGGGACGAGCGCCCCAGGGATTGCCCTGGGTTTTCCAGGGTTTGCGCTAGGGCGCAGCCGCGTGGGGCGCGCCCCCGGCTGACGCGACGAGGGGCGCGCGCTCGGGCAGGATGTAGACGAGGCTGCTGCCCGCACCCAGCGTGGGCAGCACGACCTGATCGAAGAAGGTGGAGTCGACCACGACGCAGCCCAGCGTGATGCGGCGATCCTGCAGATTGGCCGAGACCAGACGCTCGGGGCGGCGCTGGTGCGCCGGCGCAGGGCGCAACCGGTGGATCGCGAGATTGGCTTCGTAGTCGAACCAGACGATGCGCTCGCCGCTCAGGTTGCGGCCGGGCTGGGCCTCGAAGCGGCCGGATGGCGTCACGCGCTCGTGGGCCGTCAGCGCCGACGGCGCCTTGCCGCGCGCGCTGGACGGCTCGGCGTCGCCCGGCGTCAACCCGAGCAGGACCGGCGCGCGGCCGACCAGGCGGCCGTCAGCTGCGTAGACGGACAACGTCGCGGCGCGCTTGTCGACGATGGCGAAGGGGCGCTCGTCCTGAGCATCAGCCGCGACCGGCCTCAAGGCGGTCAACGCGGCCTGCGCAGCCGCACCCGACGCGGCCAAGAGGCCGCACGCGGCGGCGGCCCCCAACACCCCGGCCCTCGCCCGATCTGCCCAGCTGCTGCCCACTCGATGCCCCTTGTGCCGGGCGTCGCAGACTTCGCGTCACCCCTGCAGGGCAGTCTAGGAAGGGGGGCTTGTAACCGACAGACAAGGAGTTCACGGTTTGGCGCTGTTACCTCTGCGCGAGCCCGCCTGGGCCAGCAGCTGCGGTGCGGCGGCGGCCGGGAAGAAGGCGGTCAGCGGGCTGCGCTCGGGCAGCACGTAGACGATGGCGCGGCCTCGACCGAGCTGGGGCCAGACCGTGTGGTCGAAGAAGTCCACCGGGACGTTGATGCAGCCCCAGCTGATGCGGTTGTCGGCCGCCGTCTTGGTCGCCAGACGCTCCAGCCGGCGCTCCTTGGGGTTGGTGGCACGCACCCGGTGCATCGAAACGGCGGCACCGTAGTCGACCCAGACGACCTCATGGCCCAGCGAGTTGCGGCCCGGCTCCGACACGAACCGGCCGGCCGGCGTCGTGCGCTCCTGCGGCTTGATGTCCTCGATGGCCTTCTGGCCGATGCCGGCCACCGACAGGTCGCCGGCCGCATAGCCCAGCAGCACCGGGCTGGTGCCGAGCAGACGGCCGCCCGGGTTGAAGACGTACACCTGAGCGCGGCGCTTGTCGACGATGGCGAAGGGCACGATGCCGTTGTCGGCTTCGCGCACGGCCCAGGCCGCGACGCGACTCACGTCGCTCGGGGCGCGGACGCTGCCGAAGTCCAGCCGCCGTTCGATGATCGGCGGGGGCGCGGGCGCGGCCGCATGGGGGGCGCCCGCAAGCGCCGGCTTGCGCGCCTTGAACCTGTCGCCGAAGGCGAAGAACAGCACGGCCAGCGCCAGGGCGGCGATGAGGCCACCCTGGGCCAGGCCGACGAGGATGTCGCGCCGCTTCGCGGCGGCGTCGAGCTCGGCGCGCGCTCCAAAACGCATGGCCGTTGCCGGAGCGGGCTGCCGAGGTCCGCGCGATCAGTTGCGGTCGGCGCGGGGGGCGGGCTCGTCACCCGAAGTGGTGGGGGCCCGATAGGTGTTGTCACTGGCCGTCGGGGTGTCGCTCGGCAGCGCAGTGGCCGTGGTGTCCACCGGCGGCGTGGTGCGGGCCGGATCGTCCGCAGGCGTTTGCTGCGGCATCTGCGCGGTGGTGTCGGCCGCCGGCAGCGCGTTCGGATCGGCGGGCGTCTGCTCGCTGGTGGGGCCCGTAGTGGCCGCTGCCATGGGCTCGGCGGGCTGGTTCTGCTCATCGCTCTGGGCGAAGGCGAGGCCGATGCCGCCCACGAGAACGGCGGCGGTCAGGGCTGTGGTGACGGTCTTGAGGTGGGACATGGGGAACTCCTTTGAAGCGAGACCGGCGAAGGGCCGGGCGGCAAGGCCGGGCATTTCCACCGGCTGGAGCCCACTCTAGGACGCGGTCCTCTCGCACGACGTCGGCACGTGGCCCGACGCGCTGTAGGAGGCACCCCCACCCCGTAGCGGCTGGTTACGCCGCATTGCGGGGCCGCCAGGATCAGAGGGAGAAGTCGTAGTCGATGGTCAGCGGTGCGTGGTCGCTGAACATCTGGCCGGTGTAGATGGTCTCCGCGCGCGCCAGCGCGGCGATGCCGGGCGTGGCGAGGTGGTAGTCCAGCCGCCATCCCACATTGTTGGCACGCGCGTTGCCGCGGTTGCTCCACCAGGTGTATTGCTCGGCGTTCTGGTTCAGCGTGCGGAACACGTCGACCAGCCCGCCCTCGTCCAGCAGCCGCGTCATCCAGGCGCGCTCCTCGGGCAGGAAGCCGCTGTTCTTCTGGTTGCCGCGCCAGTTCTTCAGGTCGATCTCCTTGTGGGCGATGTTGACGTCGGCCACAAGGATGAACTCGCGCTCACCCTTGAGCGCCTGAAGGTGCGGGTACATCGCATCGAGGAAGCGGTACTTGACCGCCTGGCGTTCCTCACCGCTGGTGCCGCTGGGAAAGTAGACGCTGATGAGGCTGAGCTTGCGGCCCGGCTTGTCGAAGCGCTTCTCGACCCAGCGCCCCTCACTGTCGAACTCGGCGATGCCCAGCCCCGTGAGGACATCGCTGGGTTCTTCCCTGGCGTACAGGCCCACGCCCGAGTAGCCCTTCTTCTCGGCGTAGTGGAAGTGGCCTTCGAGTTTGTCGCAGCTGCGGAACTTGGCCTCGACGACGTCGGCCTGCGCCTTGAGCTCCTGCACGCCGACCGCGTCGGCCCGCTGCTGGTCCAGCCAGTCGAAGAAGCCCTTGCTGGCGGCGGACCGCACGCCGTTGAGATTCGCGGTGATGAAGCGCATCGGAACTAGGGAGAGGGTTGGTACGAACAAGTATCGCAGTGCAGCAAATGCACAACACACCGTGCCGGCTTTCATCATGGAACCGTCATGTGATCCCTACGATCCCGTAGAAATCCAGAGGCGTCACAAGCGCCCGTTTCGTCCCGCATGTCCCTCCCCCGCCAACCCGAGGATTTCTCATGCCGAACACCCGCATCTCCCCAACGCTTCTCGCCCTGGCACTGGGCGCCGCATTCCCGATGCAGGCCGCCGTGGCGCAAGCCGCGCCGGCGCCCGAAGCCAAGAAGGACGTCAGCCAGCTCGAAGCTGTCATCGTGACCGGCAGCCGCCGGGCCGAGAACCTGAAGGAGGTGCCGCTGTCCATCTCGGCCATCAAGTCGGAGGAGCTGGACACCTACAACGCCAGTGGTCAGGACGTGCGCACGCTCTCGGGCCGCGTTCCCAGCCTGAACATCGAATCCGACTACGGCCGCACCTTCCCGCGCTTCTACGTCCGTGGCCTGGGCAACACCGACTTCGACATGAACGCCTCGCAGCCGGTGGGCCTGGTCTACGACGATGTCGTGCAGGAGAGCATCGCGCTCAAGGGCTTCCCGGTGTTCGACATGGAGCAGGTGGAGCTGCTGCGCGGCCCGCAGGGCACGCTTTTCGGTCGCAACTCGCCGGCCGGCGTCATGAAGTTCGACTCGGCCAAACCCGGCAAGCGCCTGGAGGGCTTCGCCAACTTCAGCTACGGCCGCTGGAACTCCGCCAACCTGGAAGCCGCCGTCAACGTGCCGCTGAACCAGGACTGGCAGATGCGCGTGGCCGGCATCGTGCAGCGCCAGGACAACCGCGTGCACAACCCGCTACCGGACGCCACGTCCGACCTCGAGGGCTACAACGACAAGGCACTGCGCCTGCAAGCCGCCTACAAGAACGGCGGCTTCTCCGCCCTCTTCAAGGTCCAGGCCCGCGACTTCAAGGGCACGGCCACGACCTTCCGTGCCAACATCATCAAGCGCGGCAGCAACGACCTCGTCGACGGCTACGACGACAGCTACTACCCCACCGACGGCTACAACTCCCAGACGCTGAAGTCCAGCGAGGTCAGTGCGCGCCTGCGCTGGGACTTCGACGGCATGTCGCTGTACTCCATCACCGCCCACGATCGCGCCAAGTTCTACAGCCGCGGCGATGTGGACGGTGGCTTCGGCTGCCGCTTCTGCGGCATCCCGGACGGCCCGAAGTATTCCCCCTCGGGCTCGACGACGCCCTACCCGTCCGTCATCCCTTTCGATTCGCAGACGGCCGACGGCATCCCCTACCTGCGCCAGACGACGCAGGAGTTCCGCCTGCAGTCCAACACGAGCGACCCGCTGCAGTGGATCGCGGGCCTGTACTACTTCAACGAGAAGCTGCAGGTGGACAGCTTCAACTTCGACAGCTTCGCGCCCGGCGACCCGCAGAACGGCTACGCCGTGCAGCACCAGGAAGCCAAGTCCTGGGCCGCCTTTGGCAACGTGAACTTCGCCGTCACGCCCGACTTCAAGATCCGCGGTGGCCTGCGCTACACCAACGACAAGAAGGACTTCGACGCCGTGCGCACCTGGACACCCGGCAAGGCCAACAACGTCGACATCATCGGCCCGTTCTTCGCCCACCCCTCCTCGTCCAACTGGAGCTGGGACCTCGGCGCCAACTACAACGTCGACAAGGCCACCAGCCTGTTCGCGCGCGTCGCCACAGGCTACCGTGCCCCGTCCATCCAGGGCCGCGTGCTGTTCGGCGACTCAATCTCCATCGCCAACTCCGAGAAGGTGCTGTCCATTGAGGCCGGCTTCAAGGCCGACCTGCTGGACAACACCGCACGCATCAGCGGCACGGTGTTCAAGTACCGCGTGAAGGACATGCAGCTCACGGCAGGTTCCGGCTCCACCAACCAGAACCGCCTCGTCAATGCCGCCAAGGCCGAAGGCCAGGGCTTCGAGATCGATGCGCAGGCCATCATCGCGCGCGACTGGCGCACCACGTTGGGCTTCTCGTACAACGACACGAAGATCAAGGACCCCAACCTCTTCGTGCTGCCCTGCGGCAACGCCGGCTTCCAGTTCCTGGAGGCCAACACCGGCTGCACGGTGCTGGACCCAGCCGGCCCGCTGGCGGGCACCGTCAGCATCAACGGGAACCCGCTGCCGCGCGCGCCCAAGGTGGTGTGGAACTGGACGCTGAAGTACAGCACCTCCCTCGGCGCCGGCGAGCTGACCGTGCTGACCGACTGGGCCTACAAGGACAAATACAACATGTTCCTGTACGAGGCCGTCGAGTACCGGGCGAAGTCGGCGCTGGAAGGCGGCCTGCGCGTCGGCTACGGATGGAACAACGGCAAGTACGAGGTCGCGGCCTATTCCCGCAACATCACCAACCACCGCCAGGTCGTCGCCGCCATCGACTTCGACAACCTGACCGGCATCGTCAACGAGCCGCGCAGCTACGGCGTGCAGTTCAAGGCCAGCTTCTAGGCGAGCCCCCCAACCCGGCGAGGCCCGGCCGAGGGCCCGGCTCCCACGGGAGCCGGGCCTGTTTTTTGGCCCCTAGAATCTTTCGCCATGTCCGCCGCGCCCGCCGATTCCCTCGCCCAGTCCTTCGTCGCCTTTGCCGTGCAGGCGGGCGTGCTGCGTTTCGGCGAGTTCAAGACCAAGGCGGGGCGGCTCAGCCCCTACTTTTTCAACGCCGGCCTGTTCGACGACGGCGCCAAGCTCGGCCGCCTCGCCGGCTTCTACGCCGAGCGCCTGATCGCGTCGGGCCTGGCCTTCGACATGATCTTCGGCCCTGCCTACAAGGGCATCACGCTGGCCGCCGCCGTCTCGATGGAACTGGCGCGCCGTGGCCACAACGTGCCCTTCGCGTACAACCGCAAGGAAGCCAAGGACCACGGCGAGGGGGGCAACCTCGTCGGCGCACCGGTCCAGGGCCGCGTGCTCATCATCGACGACGTCATCTCCGCCGGCACCTCGGTGCGCGAGTCCATCCAGATGATCGAGGCCGCCGGCGCGACGCCCTGCGGCGTGTCCATCGCGCTGGACCGTCAGGAGAAGGCGGCCGAGGGCGGCGTCGACAGCCCGCTGTCGGCGGTGCAGCAGGTGCAGGAGCGCTACGGCCTGCCGGTGGTCGCCGTGGCGGGCCTGGCCGATCTGCTGGCCTATCTGGAGGGCGCGCCCGAGCTGGCCGCGCACCGCCCGGCCGTGCTGGCCTATCGAGAACGGTACGGCGTCTGATGCGCACCCTGCCCGTCGTCGCTGCACTTCTCTTTGCCGGCTGCGCGCTGGCACAGGACGGCTCGCCCGGCAGGGGCATCTACACCTGCACAACCGCGGATGGCCGCAAGCTGACCAGCGACCGCCCCATCCCCGAATGCACTGCGCGTGAGCAGCGCATGCTCAACCCCGACGGTTCGCACCGCTCGACGCTGCCGCCCTTCCTGAGCCCCGAGGAGCGCGCCGCGAAAGAGGCTGCCGACCGCCGCGCTGCCGCCGAGCGCATCGCCCAGCTGGACGCCATCCGCCGCGACCGCACGCTGATGCTGCGCTACCCTAACGAGGCGACGCACCAGCGCGCGCGCAACGCGGCCCTGGACGACTCCAACAAGGCCATGCGCCTGTCCGAGCGACGCATCAAGGACCTGACCGCCGAGCGCAAGCCGCTGCTGGACGAGTCCGAGTTCTATAAGGGCAAGCCGCTGCCGGGCAAACTCAAGCAGTCACTGGACGCCAATGACGCCAGCATCGAGGCCCAACAGGTGCTCATCGAGAACCAGAAGGCCGAGCTGGTGCGCATCAACGCACGCTTCGACGCCGAGCTGGCGCGGCTGAAGAAGCTCTGGGCCGGCGCCGCGCCGGGCTCGCTGCCGCCGTTGGGCGAACTGCCACAAACGGCACCGCCGCCCACGCCGAAGCGTTGACCTCGGCCTCAGCGCCCCCTGAGGCCGGTCCGATCAGCCGAGCTTTTTCTTCAGCAGCTCGTTGACCAAGGCCGGGTTGGCCTTGCCCTTGGTCGCCTTCATCGCCTGGCCGACCAGCGCGTTGAAGGCCTTGTCCTTGCCCGCGCGGTACTCATCGACAGACTTCTGATTGGCGGCCAACACCTCGTCGAGGATGGCCTCGATGGCGCCGGTGTCGCTGACCTGCTTCAGGCCCTTGGCCTCGATGACGGCGTCCACGTCGCTCGCCTCGCCGCTCCACAGCGACTCGAACACCTGCTTGGCGGCGTTGTTGGAGATGGTGCCGTCGGAGATGCGGCCGATCAGCTGGGCCAGCAGCGCCGGACCCACCGGCGCGGCGGCGATCTCGCCACCATCGGCATTGAGGCGCTTGCTGATCTCGCCCATGATCCAGTTCGCCACCAGCTTCGGCGTCGCGCCCGCGGCCTTGGCAGCCTCGTAATAGCGCGCCGTGCCCAGGCTTTGCGTCATCATCGTCGCGTCGTAGACCGGCAGACCGTCGGCGCTCTCGAAGCGGGCCGCCATCACCGACGGCAGCTCGGGCATCTCGCCTTTCACGCGCTCCACCCACTCCGGCGCAATGACCAGCGGCGGCAGGTCGGGGTCGGGGAAGTAGCGGTAGTCGGCCGAATCTTCCTTGCTGCGCATCGCGCGGGTCTCGCCGGTGTCGGGGTTGTAGAGCACCGTGGCCTGCTGGATCTTGCGGCCGTCCTCGATCTCGTCGATCTGCCAGTTGACCTCGTAGTTCACCGCGTCGACCAGGAAGCGGAAGCTGTTGAGGTTCTTGATCTCGCGGCGCGTGCCAAAGGGCTCGCCGGGCTTGCGCACCGACACATTGACGTCGCAGCGGAACGACCCCTCCTGCATGTTGCCGTCGCAGATGCCCAGCCACATCACCAGCGCGTGCAGCGTCTTGGCGTATTCGGCCGCCTCGGCACCGGAGCGCATGTCGGGCTCGGACACGATCTCCAGCAGCGGCGTGCCCGCGCGGTTCAGGTCGATGCCCGACTGACCGTGGTAGTCCTCGTGCAGGCTCTTGCCGGCGTCTTCCTCGAGGTGGGCGCGGGTCAGGTTGACCTTGTGCTTCACATCGCCGACGAAGAACTCCACGGCGCCGCCCTGAACGACCGGGATCTCGAACTGGCTGATCTGGTAGCCCTTGGGCAGGTCCGGGTAGAAGTAGTTCTTGCGGGCGAAGATGGACAGCGGCGCGACCTTGGCGCCGACCGCCAGGCCGAAGCGGATGGCGCGCTCGACGGCAGCGCGGTTCAGCACCGGCAGCGTGCCGGGCAGGGCCAGGTCCACCGGCGAAGCCTGCGTGTTGGGCGGCGCGCCGAAAGCGGTGGAGCTGCCGCTGAAGATCTTGCTCTGCGTGGAGAGCTGGACGTGGTTTTCGAGGCCGATGACGACCTCATAACCGCGGATGAGCTTGGATGTAGGCATATCAGAGTCCCGAGGGCGCGGCGAGGTGCCAGTCGGTGGCTTGCTGGAGGGCATGCGCCGTGTGCAGCAGTTGCCCTTCCTTGAAGTAGTTGCCGATCAGCTGCAGGCCCACCGGCATGCCGCCGGCGCCAAGACCGACCGGCACGCTCATGCCGGGCAGGCCGGCCAGCGAGCCGGGCAGCGTGAAGATGTCGGCCAGGTAGGCCTGCGTCGGGTCATCCTTGCCTTCGCCGTGCTTCCAGGCGACAGTGGGCGCCACCGGGCCGGCGATCAGGTCGCACTGCGTGAAGCACTGCTGGAAGTCGTCCGCGATCATGCGGCGCAGCTTCTGGGCCTGCAGGTAGTAGGCGTCGTAGTAACCGTGCGACAGCACGTAGGTGCCGATCATGATGCGGCGCTTCACCTCGGGGCCGAAGCCCTCGGCCCGCGACTTCTTGTACATGTCGAGCAGGTCGTCGTACTGGGCCGCGCGGTGGCCGAACTTGACGCCGTCAAAGCGCGACAGGTTCGAGCTCGCCTCGGCCGGGGCGATGATGTAGTAGACGGGGATGGCCAGCTCGGTACGCGGCAGGCTGACATCCACCAGCGTGGCCCCCAGCTTTTCCAGCTCGGCCAGGCCGGCGCGCACGGCAGCGTTGACGTCGGTCGACAGCCCGGCCGGGAAGAACTCCCTGGGCAGGCCGATGCGCAGTCCCGCCAGCGGCTTGCCCGCGCTGGCGCCCTCGCGCACCGCGAGCATTTGCGCATGGAAGTCCTGCGGTGGCTGCTGCACGCTGGTGGCGTCGCGCTCGTCGAAGCCGCTCATGGTCGACAGCAGCAGCGCGCAGTCTTCGGCCGAGCGGGCCATCGGGCCGGCCTGGTCCAGGCTGGATGCGAAGGCGATCATGCCGTAGCGCGAGCACACGCCGTAGGTCGGCTTGATGCCGGTGATGCCCGTAAAGCTGGCCGGCTGGCGGATGGATCCGCCGGTGTCGGTGCCGGTCACGCCGGGCACCAGGCGGGCCGCCACCGCCACGGCCGAGCCCCCCGAAGAGCCGCCAGGCACGCGGCTGGCGTCCCAGGGGTTGTGGGCCGGGAAATAGGCGCTGTTCTCGTTGGCCGAACCCATCGCGAACTCGTCGCAGTTCAGCTTGCCCAGGCTCACGGTGCCAGCGGCGTTCAGCCTCGCGACGACGGTGGCGTCGAAGGGGCTGAGGTAACCCTCCAGCATCTTGGACCCGGCCGTGGTGGGCATGTCGGCCGTGACGTAGATGTCCTTGTGCGCCAGGGGCACGCCGGCCAGTGCTGCGGCATTGCCGGCGGCCAGCGCGCTGTCGGCCAGGGCGGCGCGGGCCAGCGCACCCTCCGCGTCGACATGCAGGAAGGCGCCCAGCGCCTGGTCGTGGGTGGCGATGCGATCCAGCAGTGCCTGCGTGGCCTCGCGGCTGGACAGGGCGCGGCGCTTCAGGGCGGCGGCCAGCTCGGCCACGCCCATGTCGTGAACGGGCTTCATTCGATGACCTTGGGAACGAGGAAGAGGCCGTCCTCGACGGCCGGGGCGCTGCGCTGGTTCAGCTCGCGCTGGTTCGTCTCGGTGACGGCGTCTTCGCGCAGGCGCAGCTGCACCTGCTGGATGGCAGACAGCGGCGTGTACAGCGGCTCGATGCCGGCGGTGTCCACGGCGCTCATCTGGTCCACGATCTTGAAGAAATCGTTCAGGTTGCCGAGCAGGGCTTCGGACTCGGCGGGCTGCAACTGCAGCCGGGCCAGGTTGGCGATGCGACTCACGTCGTCAGGGGTGAGGCTCATGAAGGGTTTTCAGATGTAAGCCTGAAGCCAGAAACCTAGCATTGGCGGGCCTCAGAATGGGGTGATCGGTTATTATCGCCGCCCATCTTCAAGGCCTTCGAGGCTGCTCGTTCAGCGACGCGTTTTGTCGCCGGCCGGGCGGCCTCGCTGCATATTCAGCCCCCCGTTTTCGAGCCGCGCCCCGCCGGCGAGGTTCCCTGCGCCACACCATGTTCGCCTCCCTGCGCCGCTACTTTTCCACCGACCTCGCCATCGACCTCGGCACCGCCAACACGCTGATCTACGTTCGCGGCAAGGGCATCGTCCTTGACGAACCGTCGGTGGTGTCCATTCGCCACGAGGGCGGCCCCAACGGCAAGAAGACCATCCAGGCCGTCGGCCGGGAGGCCAAGGCCATGCTGGGCAAGGTCCCCGGCAACATCGAGGCCATCCGCCCCATGAAGGACGGCGTCATCGCCGACTTCACGGTGACGGAGCAGATGCTCAAGCAGTTCATCAAGATGGTCCATGACTCGAAGACGTTCAAGCCGTCTCCGAGGATCATCATCTGCGTGCCCTGCGGCTCGACCCAGGTGGAGCGCCGTGCCATCCGCGAATCCGCGCTGGGCGCTGGTGCCAGCGAGGTCTACCTGATCGAGGAACCCATGGCCGCCGCCATCGGTGCCGGCCTGCCGGTGGCCGAGGCCTCCGGCTCCATGGTTGTCGACATCGGCGGGGGCACCACCGAGGTGGGCGTCATCTCGCTGGGCGGCATGGTCTACAAGGGCTCCGTCCGCGTCGGCGGCGACAAGTTCGACGAAGCCATCATCAACTACATCCGCCGCAACTACGGCATGCTGATCGGCGAGCCCACCGCCGAGGCGATCAAGAAGAACATCGGCAGTGCCTTCCCCGGCTCCGAGGTCAAGGAGATGGAGGTCAAGGGCCGCAACCTCTCCGAAGGCGTGCCGCGCAGCTTCACGATCTCGTCCAACGAGATCCTGGAAGCGCTGACGGACCCGCTGAACCAGATCGTTTCCGCCGTGAAGAACGCGCTGGAGCAGACCCCCCCGGAACTGGGCGCCGACATCGCCGAGCGCGGCATGATGTTGACCGGTGGCGGCGCGCTGCTGCGCGACCTCGATCGCCTGCTGGGCGAGGAGACCGGTCTGCCGGTACTCGTGGCCGAAGACCCGCTGACCTGCGTCGTCCGCGGCTGCGGCATGGCGCTGGAGCGCATGGAGCGCCTGGGCTCCATCTTCACGTCGGAATAAGCCCAACCTCCTGATACGCCGCCTGGCGCGCCATGCCCCTCGGCACCCTAGACCGCACGCCACCGCCGTTCTTCCGCCAGGGTCCGTCGGCGCTGACCAAGCTCGCGCTGTGCTCGGCGCTCGCGCTGTTGATGATGGTGGCTGACGCCCGTTTCAAGCTGATGCAGCCGGTGCGAGCAGGCTTCGCCCTCGTCCTGCACCCTGTGCAGCGCCTGCTGCTGACGCCCGTCGATGCCTGGGATACCCTGGGTGACTATCTGCGCGGCACACAGCGCGCGATGGCGGCCGAAGACCTCGCCAAGCGCCAGCTCGCCCAGCAGGCCGAACGGCTGTCCCGTGCCGAGGCGCTGCAGACCGAGAACGACCATCTGCGCAAGCTGCTCGGCCTGCAGCCCAGCCTGAGCGTCCCGTCCATCCCTGCCGAGGTGCTGTTCGAGGCCCCCGACCCCTTTTCCCGCCGGGTCGTCATCGACCGCGGCGCCACCCAGGGCGTGGCTCCCGGTTCCCCGGTCATCAACGAAGCCGGCGTGCTCGGCCAGGTGACGCGCGTCTATCCGCTGTCGAGCGAGGTCACGCTGCTGACCGACAAGGACGCTGCCATCCCGCTGCTGAATGCGCGCACGCAGATGCGCAACGCCGCCGCCGGCCGCTCGGACGGCACCGGCATGGAACTGCGCTTCCTGGCCGCGAACGCGGACGTCAAGGTCGGTGACCTGATGACGACCTCGGGCCTCGACGGCGTCTATCCACCGGGCCTGCCGGTCGCCAAGGTAGCCGTCGTCGAGCGACGCGGCGACTCCAGCTTCGCCCAGGTGTTCCTGACTCCCATCGCCCAACCGGACAGCGCCCGCCACGTACTCGTGCTGCTGCCGCAGGACCGCCATCTGGCTGCCAAGCAGGAGGCCGAGGTCGCCGCGGCGGGCGAAGCGGCGTCGGCCGCCGCGGCCAAGGCCGTCGCCCGCGCCGCCAAAAAGGCCGAACGCGCCGAAAAGGCCGCCGAAAAAGCCGCCCCCAAAGCCTCGGGAGCCACGCCATGATCATGCCGCGCGCCGCAGACCAGTTGCTGCTGCCGGCCAATCCCTGGTTCATCGGCTTCACGCTGATCGTCGCGCTGATGATCGACATGGTGCCGGCCGGACGCCTCGCGGCGATGCCGGATGTGCTGGCCGTCGTCCTGGTCTTCTGGGGTGTGCACCAGCCGCGCCGGGTCGGCGTGTTGTGGGCCTTCATCTTCGGCCTGCTCGTCGACGTGCACGACGGCGCGCTGCTGGGTCAGCATGCGCTGGCCTACAGCGGCCTGAGCTACGGCGCGATCCTGCTGCATCGCCGCCTGACCTGGTTCCCGCTGGGCGGCCAGGCGGTGCAGGTGTTGCCGCTGTTCCTCGCCGCGCATGCGCTGGCGTTGATCGTGCGCATGCTGGTCGGGGGTATGTGGCCGGGCTGGAGCGTTTTGCTTGCACCGGTCTTCGAGGCCGCGCTGTGGCCGGTGGCGAGCGTGCTGCTGCTGGCGCCGCAACGCCGCGCGCCGGACCGCGACGCCAACCGGCCGCTATGACGTCTGCGCGGTCTCGCCGGTTCCCGGCATCCCTCGCCGCCCGGGTGGCCGGGCACGTTCGGGTCTAGCCCGTGGTCGTCATCAAGAACCTCCGCCAGGAGCTGTCGCGCTTTCGCCTGCGCGTGCTTGCCGCGGTCGCCTTCGTGTTGTTCTGCTTCGGCCTGCTCATCGCGCGCCTGGTCTGGCTCCAGATCGTGCAGTACGACAGCTTTGCGGAGCGGGCCGAGTCCAACCGCATCGCCGTCGTGCCCATCGTACCGAATCGCGGCCTCATCAAGGACCGCAACGGCGTCGTGCTGGCCAGCAACTACTCGGCCTACACGCTGGAGATCAACCCCGAGAAGGTCACTGACCTGGATGCCACCATCGAGGCCCTTGGCGAGATCGTCGAGATCCAGGCGCGCGACAAGCGCCGCTTCCGGCGCCTGCTCGACGAGTCCAAGCACACCGACTCCCTGCCCATCCGCACCAAGCTGACGGACGAGGAGGTCGCGCGCTTCACCGCCCAGCGCTTCCGCTTCCCCGGCGTCGAGATCAAGGCGCGCCTGTTCCGCTCCTACCCGCTGGGCGACGTCGGTGCCCACCTGATCGGCTACATCGGCCGCATCAACCAGGCCGAGAAGAAGGCGATGGACGACTGGGAGGAGGAGGACGTCGCCAACTACCGGGGGACCGAATACATCGGCAAGCTGGGCCTGGAGCAGGCCTACGAAAAGGAACTGCACGGGACGACCGGCTTCGAACAGGTAGAGACCAGCGCCGGCGGCCGCGCAGTGCGTCGCCTGGACCACCGCCCGCCCACGCCCGGCAACACGCTGAACCTGTCCATCGACATCAAGCTGCAGGCGCTGGTGGAGAAGCTGTTCGGCGAGCGGCGCGGTGCGCTGGTGGCCATCGATCCGCGCAACGGCGAGGTGCTGGCCTTCGTGTCCAAGCCCACCTTCGACCCGAACCTGTTCGTCGATGGCATCGACGCAGACTCCTGGCGCGAGCTGAACGAGGACATCGACAAGCCGTTGCTGAACCGCGCGCTGCGTGGCACCTATCCGCCCGGCTCCACCTTCAAGCCGCTGATGGCCATGGCGGCGCTGAACAGCGGCAAGCGCGCACCCGGCACGGTCATCATGGACAACCTGACCTACAGCTTCGGTGGCCGAAGCTTCGGCAGCCCCGAAACCGACCGCGCCGGCCCCAAGGACATGCGGCTGGCCATCGTCACCTCGTCCAACGTCTACTTCTACAGCCTGGCCAACGAGATGGGGGTGGATCTGATCCACGACCAGCTCGAGCCCTTCGGCCTGGGCCGCAAGACCGACATCGATGTGCAGGGCGAGGTCGCCGGCGTGCTGCCCTCGCAGGAGTGGAAGCGCAACTACTTCCGCAGGAGCCCTGCGAACCAGAAGTGGTTCCCCGGCGAGACGATTTCGCTGGGCATCGGCCAGGGCTACAACAACTTCACGATGCTGCAGATGGCCACGGCCTACTCCACCATCGCCTCCGGCGGCCAGCGCTACAAGCCGCGCCTGGTACGTGAGATCGAGGACGTGGTGAAGCACGAGCAACGTCGCATCGCCAGCGACGCGCTGGAACCCTTGCCGCTCAAGCCCGCCGATGTCGACGTGATCCGCAACGCAATGAACGGCGTGACGCTGGAGGGCACGGGGCGCCAGGTGTTCGCCGGCGCGGCCTACCAGAGCGGCGGCAAGACCGGCACCGCCCAGGCCGTGGGCCTGCGCGCGGGCGAGAAGTACAGCGCCATCAAGGCCGATGAGCGCAAGCGCGACCACTCGCTCTACGTGGGCTTCGCGCCGGTGGACCAGCCCACCGTCGCACTGGCCGTCATCGTCGAGAACGCCGGCTGGGGCTCGGCCTCGGCCGCCCCCATCGCGCGCCGCGTGTTCGACTACCTGCTGACCGGCGCCTACCCCAGCGAGGAAGACATCGCCAAGACGCAGCTGGGCCAGACCTTCGCGCCCATCGGCACGCCGCGCCGCGCCGCGGACGTGCCGCTGCCAGGCCTGGCCGCCACATCGCCGGGCGGGACATCCAGTGCGTCCGCCCCGGCCTCGGGAGCCTCACGATGACCGTCATCGAACGACCGCCTCTCTGGCAGCGCCTGAAGCCCTGGCTCAGCGGCTTCGACGTGCCGCTGCTGCTGGCCGTTGCATGGCTGTGCTTCTGGGGCCTGCTGTGCATGTACTCGGCCGGCTACGACCACGGCACCCGCTTCGTGGATCATGGCCGCAACATGCTGCTGGGACTCGGCCTGATGTTCATCGTGGCCCAGATCTCGCCGCAGCGGCTGATGGCGCTGGCCATCCCGCTCTACGTGTTCGGGGTGACGCTGCTCATCGCCACCGCGGTGTTCGGCATCACCAAGAAGGGCGCGACGCGCTGGCTGAACATTGGCGTCACGCAGATTCAGCCGTCCGAGCTGCTGAAGATCGCCACGCCGCTGATGCTGGCCTGGTGGTTCCAGAAGCGCGAGGGGCTGCTGCGCTGGCCGGACTTCATCGCTGCGTTCGCGCTGCTGCTGCTGCCCTTCCTGCTGATCGCCAAGCAGCCAGACCTGGGCACCAGCCTGCTGGTGCTGGCCGCGGGCCTGTACGTGATCTTCTTCGCCGGCCTGCCCTGGAAGCTCATCGTGCCGGCCTTCGTGCTGGGCGCGGCGGGCATCACGGCGCTGGTGGCCAGCGAGGACCGCATCTGCGAGCCCGACACCGTCTGGGTGGTGCTGAAGGAGTACCAGAAGCACCGTGTCTGCACGCTGCTGGATCCGACCAAGGACCCGCTCGGCAAGGGCTTCCACATCATCCAGGGCGAGATCGCCATCGGCTCCGGCGGCATGACCGGCAAGGGCTTCATGCAGGGCACGCAGACCCACTTGGAGTTCATTCCCGAGCGCACCACTGACTTCATCTTCGCGGCCTTCGGCGAGGAGTTCGGCTTCATGGGCGCGCTGGGGCTGCTGGCTGGCTTCACGGCACTGATCCTGCGCGGGCTGATGATCGCGTCCGACGCGCCGACGCTGTTCTCGCGATTGATGGCGGGTGCGGTCACGCTGTCATTCTTCACCTATGTCTTCGTCAACATGGGCATGGTCAGCGGCATCCTGCCCGTCGTCGGCGTGCCGCTGCCCTTCATCAGCTATGGGGGCACAGCGATGGTGACGCTGGGGCTGTCGCTGGGCCTGCTGATGTCGATTGCGCGGGTCAGGAAGCTGGTGAAGACCTAACTTTTCATGCGGGGGACCGCATGACATCCTGCGATCGCGCACGGATCAGGTTCACGACGTAGACCGGTCCGCGGGCGTGGCCCCGGCCGGGAATCGAATCGTGAAGCGCGCTCCCGGGCCCTGGCCGTCAGGTGATTCGCCCCCCGCCGCGCGGCGGACGCGGGTGTCATCCAGTGTCATCTCGGCCTCATGCTGCTGCACGATCTCCTTCACGATGGCCAGGCCCAGGCCCGAGCCCTCGACGCCACTGCCCAGCGACCGGTAGAAAGGCTGAAAGACCTTCTCGCGTTCGCCCGGCGCAATCCCGGGCCCGGTGTCCTCGACCTGCAGCACGACGACCTGACCGAAGGGGTCCTCGACGACGCGTACCGTCACCAGCCCGCCGGCCGGCGTGTAGAGCAGCGCGTTGTCGACGAGGTTGCGGATCAGCTCGCCCAGCAGCACCGGCTGGCCATGCACGCGCAGTCGGCTGTCGTCGGGCACCACGCCGTCATAGCCGAGGTCGATGCGGCGTTCCAGCGCACGTGGCACGAAGTCGCGCACCGTGTCGATGGCGATCTCGGCCAGGTTGACCGGCTCCCGGCGCAGTGCCTGCTCGACATCCTCGGCCCGGGCCATGGCGAGCAGTTGGTTGACCATGTGCGCCGCCCGCTCGCTGGCGCGGGCGATCTGGGCGAGCGAGCGTTTCATCTCCTCCGGCGAGGCACGGCCGGCGTCGATCTCACGCTGGATCAGCTCGGCCTGGGTGCGCAAGCCGGCCAGCGGCGTCTTCAGCTGATGGGCCGCATCGGCGAGGAAATGCTTCTGCCGGCTCATCGACGAGTCGAGCCGCGCCAGCAGGTCGTTGATCGCCCGCACCAGCGGCGCCACCTCGTCGGGCACGCGCTGCTCGTCGATGGGCGACAGGTCCGAACTCTCGCGCGAGCGGATGCGCCGCTGCAACTCGTTCAGCGGGGAGATGCCGCGCGCCAGCGCCAGCCACACCAGCAGCACGGCCAGCGGCAGGATGACGAACTGCGGCAGGATGACGCCCTTGATGATCTCGTTCGTCAGCCGAGCGCGCTTGCCCATCGTCTCGGCCACCTGCACGAGCATGGGCCGGGTCGCGCCGGCCTGGCCCGGCACGGCAGTTTCCGGTGCGACCCAGAGGTAGGCCACCCGCACCGCGTCCGAGCCCACCTCGTCATCACGGAAATGCAGCTCCCAGGGCACGACGGGCGCTTCCTCGACGGGCACCGGCAGCGCCGCGTCCCCGCTGAGCAGCTCGCCGCGCAGGCCCAGCACCTGATAGAAAACCGTGTCCGACGCATCCGCCCGCAGCAGCGCCGCCGCCTCGGGCGCGAGTGCATAGCGGTCCTTGCCCTTGCTGACCGCCGCAGGCGCCACGGCCGCCACCTGCTGCCCCAGACTGCGCGCCATCTCGCCCAGCTCGCGGTCGTAGGGTCGGCTGGCAATGCCCTGCGCCACCAGCCACGTCAGCGCGACGCTGATCGGCCAGATCAGCAGCAGCGGGGCGAGCATCCAGTCGAGGATCTCGCCGAACAGCGAGCCCTGCTGCGGGCTGGCGCCGTCCTTGGTGGGCATTTACGAGGCGATCTTTTCCAGGCAGTAGCCAAGGCCGCGCACGGTCGCGATGCGAATGGGGCCTTGCTCGATCTTCTTGCGCAGCCGGTGGATGTAGACCTCGATCGCGTTGTTCGAGACCTCCTCGCCCCACTCGCACAGACGCTCGACAAGCTGATCCTTGCTGACCAGGCGGCCGGCACGCTGCAGCAGCACCTCCAGCAGCGACAGCTCGCGCGCCGACAGCTCCAGCATTTGCTCGTTGATGTAGGCCACGCGGCCGGTCGCGTCGAAGCTCAGCGGCCCGTGCTTGATGATGCTGCTGGCCGTGCCCAGGCCCCGGCGCGTCAGCGCCCGCACGCGCGCCTCCAGCTCCTGCAGCGAGAAGGGCTTGGCCATGTAATCGTCGGCACCCAGATCCAGTCCCTTGACGCGCTGCTCCACGCTGTCGGCAGCGGTCAGGATCAGCACCGGCATCGTCGAACCGCGCGCGCGCAGCTTGCGCAACACCTCCAGCCCGTGCAGGCGCGGCAGGCCCAGGTCGAGGATGACGAGATCGAATTCATGCGTGGCCAGCGCCGTGTCTGCCTCGCTGCCCGTCGCGACGCGGTCCACCGCATAGCCCGAGGCGCGCAGCGCGCGCAACAGCCCGTCGGCCAGCACTTGGTCGTCTTCCGCAATCAGGATGCGCATGGTCTTGTCTCCTGCTCCGATGTTAGGCCTTGCACAGGTGGCTCATCTCCTGAGCTACCCCATGCCTAGGATGCTCTTCAATCCTGAGCCGCTGCCAACGCGGGCCAGGGGACAAAATACTGTACAAACATACAGATTGCCTCATAATTCGACCATTCCCCACGGAGATTCGCATGGACGCCCCGGTCAAAGCCCTCAACACCGAAAAAGCCAAGGCCCTGCAGGCCGCCCTCGCCCAGATCGAAAAGCAGTTCGGCAAGGGCTCCATCATGCGGCTCGGCGAAGGCGAGGCCCTGGAAGACATCCAGGTCGTCTCCACCGGCTCGCTGGGCCTGGACATTGCGCTGGGCGTCGGCGGCCTGCCACGTGGCCGCGTCGTGGAGATCTACGGCCCCGAGTCCTCCGGCAAGACGACGCTGACGCTGCAGGTCATCGCCGAGATGCAGAAGATTGCCGGCACCTGCGCCTTCATCGACGCGGAGCACGCGCTGGACGTGCAGTACGCGCAGAAGCTGGGCGTCAACCTGAGCGACCTGCTGATCAGCCAGCCCGACACCGGCGAGCAGGCCCTCGAGATCGTCGACGCGCTGGTGCGCTCCGGCTCGGTGGACCTCATCGTCATCGACTCGGTGGCCGCACTGACGCCCAAGGCTGAAATCGAAGGCGAGATGGGCGACAGCCTGCCTGGCCTGCAGGCCCGCCTGATGAGCCAGGCGCTGCGCAAGCTGACCGCCACGATCAAGAAGACCAACTGCATGGTCATCTTCATCAACCAGATCCGCATGAAGATCGGCGTCATGTTCGGCTCGCCCGAAACGACCACCGGCGGCAATGCGCTGAAGTTCTACGCCTCGGTGCGCCTGGACATCCGCCGCATCGGCTCGATCAAGAAGGGCGAGGAAGTCATCGGCTCCGAGACCAAGGTCAAGGTCGTCAAGAACAAGGTCAGCCCGCCGTTCAAGACCGCCGAGTTCGACATCCTTTACGGCGAGGGCATCAGCCGTGAGGGCGAGATCGTCGACATGGGCGTCGTCCACAAGATCGTCGAGAAATCTGGCTCCTGGTACGCCTACCAGGGCGAGAAGATCGGTCAGGGCAAGGACAACGCCCGCGAATTCCTGCGCGAGAACGTCGACGTGGCCCGCGAGATCGAGAACAAGATCCGCGAAGCGGTCGGGGTGGCCCCCTTGGGCGAGGTCGACGGCGCGACCGACAAGAAGGGGTGACCGTCGCCCCGGTTGCGACGCAGACTGCTGCGTCCGCAACCCAGGCCGCGGGCGCGACAACGCCCAGGTCACGTCCCAAACCCAAACCTCCACCCAGCTGAAGGCCCGTCATGGCGCGCACGCCCCTGTCTCTGAAAGCGCGCGCCATCGGCCTGCTGGCCCAGCGCGAGCACAGCCGCATCGAACTGCGGCGCAAATTACTGGTCATCGAGCGCCGCACGCGCGAGGCGGCGGGTGATGCCGACGCGACCGAGACCGCCGGGGAGGCGGAAGAAGCCGGCGTAACAGCCGTCGATGCCCTGCTCGACACCCTCGCCGCCGAGGGGTACCTCGACGAAACTCGCTTCGTCGAATCACGTCTCCATGTCCGCGCCGGCCGCTTCGGCGCCCAGCGCATCCAGCAGGAACTCGCCCGGCACGGCCTGCAGCTGGATGCCGAGCAGCAGGCCGCGTTGCGCGCCACCGAGATGGAGCGGGCCCGCGAGGTCTGGCACAAGCGCTTCGGCCCGGAACCCGCCCGGGATGTCACTGAACAGGCGCGCCAGGCCCGTTTTCTGATGGCCCGCGGGTTTTCCCCTGAGCTGGTGCGGCGCCTGCTGCGGGCCTGACGGCCTGAGGGCTTGCCCAGCCTCCAACCACCGCTTGACCGAGTGCGGAGGGGAGTTTTTACCCTCCGTGCTACATTGCCGCCTGCCCCAAAACGAGGGTTCACCCGGTTACAAGCCCTTTGCCGATGTCGGTAAAGCGCTGCAAAAGCCGGTCTGACCCCGTCCCGGCACCGGCCGGGTTGATCCGCCAATCCCGTCTCATGCCCGCCGTCAACCCGTCCGTCACGCGTCGCCCGCTGCACCGCCGCGCCCTCGATGTGCAGGTGTTCGCGCGCGATGACGGCCTGTTCGACGTGGAAGCCAGCCTGACAGACACCAAGTCCCATGACGTGCCGCTGGCCGGCGTGCCACGCAAGGCCGGCGAGCCCATCCACGAGATGCGCCTGCATCTGACCGTGGACGCAACGCTGACCATCACCGCCGCCACGTCCGAGACTCGGTGGATGCCTTACCCGGCCGCCTGCGGCGAGCATGGCGATGCCTATGCACGCCTCGTCGGCCTGAATCTGATGAAGGGCTTCCGCCAGGGCGTCCACGAACGCCTGGCCGCCACGCGCGGCTGCACCCATCTGACCGAGCTGTGCCAGGTGCTGCCGACGGCCGTCATCCAGGCCCTGGCCGGCTTCGTCATCGACACCGGCGAGGGCGACGCCTCCGGCAACCCGCCCTTCCAGCTCGACCGCTGCCATGCGCTGCGCCGCGACGGCGCTACCGTGGCCAAGTTCTATCCCCGCTGGCATCTGGACACCCCAGAAGCCGCCGCGACCGCTTCCTGACTTCCCCGACCCGAGAGACCCCAGCCATGAAAATCCACGAATACCAGGGCAAAGAAATCCTGCGCCAGTTCGGCGTGCCGGTGCCGCGCGGCATCCCGGCCTTCACCGTGCAGGAGGCCGTCGAAGCCGCCCAGAAGCTGGGCGGCCCGGTCTGGGTCGTCAAGGCCCAGATCCATGCCGGCGGCCGTGGCAAGGGCGGCGGCGTCAAGGTTGCCAAGACCATCGAGGACGTCAAGGCCAAGGCCGAGGGCATCCTGGGCATGCAACTGATCACGCACCAGACCGGCCCCGAAGGCCAGAAGGTGCGCCGCCTCTACATTGAAGACGGCGCCGACATCAAGAATGA
>NZ_DASWYS010000184.1:0-1624 GCF_036404855.1 Roseateles sp. | reverse complement strand
GGTAGCCGCCCTGCCGCCAGCCGGGGCTCAGCTCGCCGTCGGCATCCGCCGCGTCGGGCGGCGCGACGGCCTGCTCGTGCTGGCGCAACGCGCGGCGCAGGTGGCGCCGCTCATCGGGCGAGCTGCCGTCCAGCAGCGTGGCCAGCTCGTCCGCAAGGGCCTCGTGGCTGCTTTCCTGCTGGCGGTGTCGCCGCAGCAGTTCCGCCAGGGTCTCGCTGCCCACCACCTGCTGGCGCGTCGTGGCCCGGCTGACGCGGTGTTGCTCGAGGCTGGCGGCGTCGAGTTGCGGTGGCGTGTCGCCGGAGGTCGTGCGTCGGCCGGCGGCACGGCGGGCTGGACGGGAGTCGGGTTTTCGGGGCAGGGTGGGCATGGCGACGGCAGTCTTGACTGAAGAACGGTCATGCTGCGCGTCGGCTCAGGGCGGCAGTTTGATCCCCGTCAAGTCGTCGTGCCCAGAAAAGCCGCCATGCGTTCAATCTCCTCATCCAACGCAATCTTGAAGTCCGCGTCGCGCGGCGCACGGCCGGCGACGTAGCCGCAGTCCACCTGCAGCCGGCCGTTCCTGACGCCGGCATTGGCCCAGCCGATGACCTGGTCGCGCCACAGCAGCGGCAGGGCGTAGTGGCCGCGCACGCGCTTCGCCGCTGGCGTGTAGGCCTCGAATCGGTAGGCCCAGCCCCACAGCAGCTCGAAGCGGCGGCGGTCCCAGACGATCGGGTCGAAGGGCGCCAGCAGGCGAACCTGGCCGGGGATACGCCAGCCGCGAGTCGGGTCTTCGCCAGCAGGCCAGTACCAGTCCGTGCCGTCCACTCGCGCATGGGCCAGACGTGCCTTGGCGCGTGCGAAGGTGGTGCGGCGCAAGTCGCTCCACTGCCGTGCACCGCTCGCCAGCATGCTGATCAGTGTGGACAGGCTGCCTGCAGGCAGCGGCGCGTACTTCTGGGCAAGCACGTCGGCCATCGCATCCATGGCCGCCTGCGGGTCCTCGTGGGCCTGCCAGGCCGGCCCCAGCCGGTAGACACGGGTGCCGCTTTCGCGCCGCACCACGTCGAGGTGGCCGCGGTAGTGCAGGCCGTCGAGCAGCTCGGTCGAGAGCCGGCTGTTGCCGCCGAACCAGTTCCTTACCGGCCCGTGATCCAGCGCCGCATCGACCTGGGCCGGATGAGCTTCGCCGAGGCGCTCCACCTCGGCCATGACGGCATTGGCGAGCTTCCAGCGCGCCTTGTCCCACACGCCGCGCGTTGTGCGCGGGTGCATCAGCGCGCGCAGCTCGGGCGTGACGAAGCCGTAGTTGATGAAGAAGTCCTCCTGCAGGGGCAGGCGCGGGTAGCGGCGCTCGAGGTCGCCGGCCTGGTAACCCTTGACGCGGTGGCGCAGCGTCAGGTCCTGGGCGCGCGCTGGCGCCCGCAGCGGATCGGCCTGCACGAAACCCCCAAGCCGCTCGACGGCCTTGAGCAGCGTGGTGGGCGTGAAGAGGCTGCGCGCCACGGCGTGACGACGCAGTGCGTCGAGGTCAAGGCGTTTCGGCATCGTTGGCTTGTCTGCGGGCATACATGTCGGCGTCGGCGTGCCTGAGCAGGCCGTGGGTGTCCTGGCCGTCGTCGGGGTAAAGGGCGATGCCGAA
>NZ_DASWYS010000183.1:0-59423 GCF_036404855.1 Roseateles sp. | reverse complement strand
CGCTGGCCAGCGCGTCCTGCCGGCCGAAGGAGTCGGTCAGCCGCGACTCCATGCTGGACGTGCCCACCAGGACAAAGACGCCCAGCACGGCCACCAGCCCCGCCGGCACCAATTGCGCCAACATCACCCGCCGCATGAAGCCCATGGTTTCCCCTGATAGGTCGAATCCGTCCATCCTAGGGCGGGGCCGGCACCAACCTAACGACCCAAAACCAGCGCTGCGGGAATTTTTTGCGCGTCGCCCAGATCAGCGCGGCGGAGGCGCCTCGACGGGCTGGCCCACGTGGTGCATGACCCGCTGCGGGTAGGGAATGTCCACGCCCAGGTCCTTGAGCGTGCGCAGGATCGCGAGGTTCACCGCCGAGCGCACACCGCCGCTGCCGTTCTCGGGATCCATGATCCAGAAATAGATCGTCAGTTCCAGGCCATCGGCCTGGAACTGGCTGAGTTGCACCGACGGGCCTGGCTCGCGGAGCACCCGTGGCACGTCGGCGATGGCCGCCATTAGCGACTGCATGACGCTTTCGACCTCGCAGTCGTAACTGACCTGCACCACCGTGGAAAGCAGCACCCGGGGGTCAGCCAGCGACGAGTTCTCCACGCGCTGCGTGATCAACATCTCGTTGGGCACGATCGCTTCCTTGCCGCCCAGCGACCGGATCACGGTGTAGCGCGTCTTGATGTCGGTGACGCGCCCCTCGAAACCGTCCACCTTGACCATGTCGCCGATGCGCAAGGAGCGCTCGGCCAGGATGACGAAGCCGCTGACATAGTTCGCTGCGAGCTTCTGCAGGCCAAAGCCCAGGCCCACGCCCAGTGCACCGCCCAGCACGCCCAGCGCCGTCAGGTCGATGCCCGCGGCCGACAGCGCGAACAGCAGGCCGATCAAGAGCAGCAGCGCGCGCACCGCGTTGGCAGCGATCTTGCGCATGGACATGTCCAGCGACTCGCGCCGCAGCAGGCGGTCCTCGATGGTGGACGACAGCCACAGGGCAAGCACCAGTACGATGGCCGAGGTCAGTCCGCCCTCAACGACATTGCGCAGTGTCAGCTTGACGTTGCCGACCTTCCAGCCAATGTCATCCATCGCCTCCATGACGAGGGGCAGCAGGCCGACGATCCACAGCACCGCGCCGATCCAGACCAGCCACGACCCGACCCGCTCGACCGCCTTGATGGGCTTGGAGTCCGGCCAGGCGGCCGCCAGCACGCGGGCGACGAGGCGGATGGCCGCCAATGACACCAGCAGCGGCAGCACCAGCTTGAACAGCGCCGGCGCTATGCCGAAGAGGGGCAGCAGTCGGCGAGCACCGAACGCGAGGGCCATGGCCAGCAGCGGGAACAGCGCGCCGTCGATGACGCGCTCGCCGAACAGCACGCTCAGGTGGTGCCGGGGTGCCGTGCGGGACAAGATCAGCGTGCCCAGCGCCGCCAACAGCAGGCAGCCCAGCAACACGGCCCACTCGCCCAGTGCGCTGGGGCTGAAGGCGCGACCCAGCAGGGCCTGCAGTTCATTCAGGTTCAGAGGTTCTTGCATGCTTCAGAGATCGGCCAGAGCCCGCAGGTGCACCGCCACGCTGCGCGAGAGCGCGTGCAGGTTGTAGCCGCCCTCCAGCACCGACACGATGCGGCCCTTGGCATGGCGATCGGCCACGGCCTTGACCTTGAGGGTGATCCATTCGTAGTCCGCCTCGACGAGGCCCAACTGGCCCAAGTCGTCATCGCGGTGGGCATCGAAGCCGGCGGAGACGAAGATCATCTGCGGCTTGAAGCGTTCCAGCGCCGGCAGCCACATCGCCTCGATGATCTCGCGCACCTCGCCGCCGCGGGTGTAGGGCGGCAGCGGCACGTTGACCATGTTGGTGCCCTTGGGCACAGCCCCGCTGTATGGGTAGAGCGGGTGCTGGAACAGGCTGACCATCAGCACGCGGTCGTCGCCCGCGATGATGTCCTCGGTGCCATTGCCGTGGTGAACATCGAAATCCACGATGGCCACGCGCTTGAGGCCGCGGCGGTCGAGCGCGTGCCGGGCCGCGATGGCCACGTTGTTGAAGAAGCAAAAGCCCATGCTCTGGTCGCGCGTCGCATGGTGGCCGGGCGGCCGCACCGCACAGAAGGCGTTGTCGGCGCCGCCGTCGATGACGAGGTCGGTCGCCTGCACCGCCGCCCCCGCAGCATGCAGCGCGGCGGACCAGGTGTGGGCATTGGCCAAGGTGTCAGGGTCCACGGCGCAGCGACCGCCGGTCTCGGCGCAGCCGCGCAGCAGCTCGCCGATCTCGGCCACATAGCCATGGGTATGCGCCAGCTCCACGTCCTTCAGGTCCGCGGGCCGGGCGTCCATGTAGGCCAGCGCCTGGCTCAGGCCCGAGCCGATCAACCAGTCATCGATGGCGGCGAGACGCTCCGGACATTCGGGGTGCCCGTCACCCATCTCGTGGCGGCGGCATTCGGGGGGATTGAAATACGCGGTGGGCATCGGCCGTTGTCTCTTGCTATGGTCAGCCCCATGACGCAATCACGAACGCTGGCAGGGCAACTGCAGTCCCTGCAAAACCAGATTAGCACGGTCATCAAGGGCAAACCCGCACAGATTGCCGATTCCCTGGCCTGTCTCATGGCCGGCGGCCACCTGCTCATCGAGGATCTGCCTGGGGTGGGTAAGACGACCTTGGCCCATGCGCTGGCCATCTCGCTGGGCCTGAAGTTCTCGCGCCTGCAGTTCACAGCCGACCTGCTGCCGAGCGACCTACTGGGCGTGTCCGTCTACGAACGCGAGCGCCAGGGCTTCGCCTTCCACCCCGGCCCAGTGTTCGCCCAGGTGCTGCTGGCGGACGAGATCAACCGCGCCGGCCCCAAGACGCAGAGCGCGCTGCTCGAGGCCATGGAGGAGCATCAGGTCAGCATCGAGGGCGTCAGCCACCCGCTGCCCGAACCGTTCTTCGTCATCGCGACGCAGAACCCCAGCGAGCAACTCGGCACCTTCCCGCTGCCGGAATCCCAGCTGGACCGCTTCTTGATGTGCATCTCGCTGGGCTACCCTGACGCCGCCGCAGAGCGCGAACTGCTGATGGGTGAGGACAGCCGCGAGCTGCTGCGCGCACTGCAGCCCGTCATGACGCCGGCCGAACTCATCCAGGCGCAGGCTGCCGTCAAGGCCATCCATGCCGCGCCGCCGCTGCTGGACTACCTCCAGGCCCTGATCGCCGCGACGCGCTCCGGCCAGTGGTTCGTCGAGGGTCTGTCGCCGCGCGCCGGCCTGGCCGTGCTGCGCGCCGCGCGGGCGCGCGCGCTCCTTCAGGGGCGCGACTACGTGTCGCCGGACGACGTGCAGGCCATCCTGCCCCAGACCATCGCCCATCGCCTGCAGCCGCGCGCCGGTGCCGGCCGCGGCGCCCGCGAGCAGGTGCGGGCCATGATCGAAGCGATCCCGCTCCCATGACCGCCGCCACCCGATGATGGCGCTCCAACGCCGCTGGCAGCGCTGGTGGCAGGGCCGCCAGCCGCTGGCCGACACCCACCAGACCACCCAACGCAACGTCTACATCGTGCCCACGTGGGCCGGGGTGGCCTTCTGCGGCACGTTGGGGGTGCTGCTGCTGACCAGCATCAACGAGCAGCTCAGCCTGGGCTATGCGCTGACCTTCGCGCTGACCGGCGCAGGCCTGGCCTCCATGCACACCACGCACGCCAACCTGCGCGGCCTGCAGATGGACCTCAAGGCGCCCGACGGCGTGCACGCCGGTGAGGAGTACGTGCTGGAGCTGCGCCTGCACAACCCGGGCGGGGCCCGCTTCGGCATCGCCGTCAGTGCCCAGCTCGATGGTGGCGCCACCGAGCCCGCCTGGGTCGACGTGCCAGCCCTCGGCCATGCCGTGCTGAGGCTGCGCCTGCCGACGCTGAAACGAGGCCTGAGCGAGCTGCCCCGACTCATCGTCACGACACGCTTCCCGCTGGGCTTCTTCCGCGCCTGGAGCTACTGGCGACCAGCGAGCAAGGTGTGGGTCTACCCGCGGCCCGAGGACGTGCCGGCGCCCTTCCCGCCCCAGGCCGAAGGCCACGCGGTCGACGCCGCATCGGCGCGGCAGACTGCCAGCGGGACAGACTTCTCCGGCGTGCGCAGCTACCGCCGGGGCGACTCCATGAAGCAGATCCTGTGGCGCAAGTCGGCGCTGGCGCTGGACGAGGGCCTGCCCCTGTGGGTGCGGGAAACCGAGGCGCCGCTGGCCCAGGACCTGTGGCTGGACTGGCGCGACACACAGGGCCGCGACGTCGAGGCCCGGCTGTCGCGGTTGACAGCCTGGGTGCTGGCCGCCGAGCGCCTAGGCCAGCCCTATGGCCTGCGTCTGGCCGGCCGCGAGGTCCAGCCGTCGCTGGGCGCCGTGCACCGGCAGACCTGCCTGGAACTGCTCGCGGGGTTCGGCTCATGACGGCCCTTTCAGCCTGGTGGGCCCGCCTGCCGCGCGACACGCGCGACAGCCTGTTCCTGCTCGGCGTCATCGCCGCCATCATCGCGCCGCACGCCGATCACCTGCCCTGGTGGAGCACGGCGCTGACCACCGTGGTGCTGGGCTGGCGCGCGGCGCTGGCGGTGCGCCAGCGGCCCCTGCCCAGCCGCTGGTGGCTGCTGGTCATCGTGGCCCTCTACACGGGCCTGACCTGGCTGACCTTGCGCACCGTCATCGGACGCGAGGCCGGCATCACGCTGCTCGTCATGCTGATGGCGCTGAAGACGCTGGAGCTGCGCGCACGGCGCGACGCATTCGTCGTGTTCTTCCTCGGCTTTTTCCTCGTCCTGACACAGTTCCTGTACTCGCAGTCGTTGCTGACCGCCGTCTGGTCGTTGGTGTCGCTGTGGGGCCTGCTGGCCGCGGTCGTCCTGGCGCAGATGCCGTCCACCGAGCTCCAGGGCGTTCCCTCCATCGGCATCGCCGCCCGTCGCGCTGCCGGCACGACGGCGCTGGGCCTGCCCGTGATGGTGCTGCTCTTCGTGCTCTTCCCGCGCATCGCGCCGCTGTGGGGCGTGCCAACCGAGGCCATCGGCAAGACGGGCCTGTCCAACCAGCTCGAGTTCGGCGCGATGAACGAGATCGCCAATGACGACAGCATCGCGATGCGGCTGAAGTTCGATGGCCCGCCGCCGCCGCCCGACCAGCGCTACTTCCGCGGTCCAGTGCTGACCCGCTTCGACGGCAAGACCTGGCGAGCGCCCGATGCCCGATCAAGCCAGAGCTGGCTGCGCGGCCGTGACGACCTCGCTACCACCGGTCCCGCGCTGCGCTACGAGATGACGCTGGAGCCGCTGCGCATTCCCGTGCTGCCACTGCTGGAGATGAGCCCAGGCCGCGTTGGCAGCGAACTGGCGCTGACCGACCTCACCGTCGTGCGGGGCCCCGAACTGCAGTGGCTGTCGCCGCGCCCCATCACCGAGCGACTGCGCTTCAACACGAGCTCCTACCCCGCCTGGCGGGCCGGCGAGCAACGCAATCGCGTCCAGCTCGCACCCGACCTCGATCTGCCCGCGGGCACCAATCCGCGCGCACGGGCCTGGGCCGCAGAGCTCTCCGCCCAGCCTCGCTTTGCCGGCCTGGCGCCTGGCCCGCGCGCGGAAAGCCTTGCCGCGGCCCTGCTGGCGCATGTGCGCAACGAGGACTTCACGTACACCCTGACCCCTGGGCGCTACGGCACGGCATCGCCTCACCTCATCGACGAGTTCTGGCTGGACAGGCGGCTTGGCTTCTGTGAGCACTTCGCTTCCGCCTTCGTCGTGCTGATGCGCGCCATGGACGTGCCGGCGCGCATCGTCACCGGCTTCCAGGGCTGGGACGCCGAACCCCAGGACGGCTACTACGTCGTGCGCAACGCCAACGCCCATGCCTGGGCCGAATACTGGGTCGAGGGCAAGGGCTGGCTGCGCAGCGACCCGACTGCCGCCGTCGCCCCCAACCGCGTCATTCAGGGGCTGGCATTGCGCCCCGAACCCGGCGTGCTGGGCCAAATCAATCCGACGCTGTGGCGGGCCGTGCGCAACGGTTGGGAAACGCTCAACAACCGCTGGCAGCAACTGGTGCTGAACTACTCGCGCCAGAACCAGTTCGACCTGCTGAAGAAGCTGGGCTTCGAGCGCCCTGACTGGACCGCGCTCGGCCAGGCGCTGGCCGCCGTCATCCTCGTCCTGGCCATTGCAGGCGCCGGCTGGATCCGCTGGAGCAGCCGCCCGCACGATGCCTGGAGTCGCCAGCGTGCGCGCATCCTGGCGCGGCTGGACCGCAGCGGCGTGGCTCTGCCCTCGCACGAAAGCCCGGCAGCCTGGGCGCACAACCTGCGTCGCCAACTCGGGCAGAAAGCCGAGCCGGCCGCGCAATGGCTGGAGGACCTGGAGCGCTCGCGCTACGCCGCCAACGCACCGACACCGGCCTGGGCTGAATTTCGCCGGGCCGCACGCTTGCTGGACGACTGATCGATGCAGGCGCCCTCCCTTCTCGACGCCATCGGTCAGCGCCACCGCCTTGCGGGCCCAGGCAAAGCACCCGCACCCGGGCGCCCAGGTCTTCGGACAGGAGTTCGTGTTGCACATCCCATGAGGGCGCTCGGGCGCGACGCCCGTATGCTGCCATGGTGAAACGCCCTCGACTCCTCACCGCCCTGTGCAGCACCCTGTGCGCCGGCCTGCTGCTCAGCCTGAGCCTCGCGGCCGACGCCAAACCACGCCACGCCAAGCCCGCGCCTCAGCCGCAGCCCTTCGGCCCCCGCCCTGCCCTCGTCGCCTTCGCAGACGAACTGGCCACGACGCAGGGCTGGGACGTTGCCGCGCTTCGCGAGCAGCTGGGCCAGGCCCTGAACCTGCCGCGGGTCCGGCAGCTCATCCTGCCCGCCGCCGTGGGCACGGCCAAGAACTGGACAGCCTATCGAGACCGCTTCATCGAGCCGAAACGCCTGGAGGCCGGCGTGGCGTTCTGGGCCGAGCACGAAGCAGCCCTGGCGCGCGCCGAAGCCACCTATGGCGTGCCGGCCTCCGTCATCATCGGCATCCTCGGCGTCGAAACCTTCTACGGCCGCATCACCGGCGGCTTCAAGGTACTGGATGCGCTGGCCACGCTGGCCTTTGACTTCCCAGCCGAGCATCCGCGCGCGGCCGAGCGCCAGGCCTTCTTCCGCAGCGAACTGGCGGAGTTCCTCAAGCTTTGCCGAGAGAACGGCCTGGACGCGACTGACGTGCGCGGCAGCTATGCCGGCGCCTTGGGCCTGCCGCAATTCATGCCCGGCAGTTGGCGCAAGCATGCGGTGGACTTCGACGCCGACGGCCGCATCGACCTGATCTCCAGCGCCGACGACGCCATCGGCAGCGTCGCCCACTACCTCTCGGAGTACGGCTGGAAGCCCGGTCAGGCCACGCACTACAGCGTCCGGCTGCCCGCGGACCGCCATGACCGCGCGCGACTGCTGGCGCCCGACATCAAGCCCACCTTCACGGCCGCCGAGCTCGCCGCGGCAGGCGCCGAGCCATCCGCGGCAGCCCTCGAACACGACGGTCCCATGGCCGTCATCGAACTTCAGAACGGCCCCAAGAAGCCCACCACCGTGCTGCTGGGCACGCAGAACTTCTGGGTGGTGACGCGCTACAACTGGTCGGCCTACTACGCGCTGGCGGTCATCGAGCTGGGCCGAGCCGTCGAACGGGCCCGGGCGGTCCCGGCGCCTCAGTAAGGGTTGGGCATCAGCGCGCCAGCCTCGACGGAGATGAAGTACGGCGACACGGTCGGCCAGTTCACAAGGTCGTACCGACCGCCCGCCGTGCGCTTCTCGACCTGCAGGTTGCGGAAGGTCAGCGGCGTCTTCGGCTGCACGGTCGTCGGTGCCATCGACGGCTTGAGGAAGTAGGCCTGCCCGGTCCGGCCGCCCAGTCCGTCGTCATTGCCCATGACGGTGCCGATGCCCCCTTCGACGACGACGGCCGTCTGCTCGTCGATCCCGATGCCGCGCAGCTGGGACCAGCCGGCCCAGCCGTCCGCGCTGAGCCGGGCCAGGAAAGTCACGAGCCGCCCCATACGGTCACGCGTGACGAGATGGGCATCGGTGATGACGCCGGCCATCCATGGCAGCGTGTCCAACAAGCTGCGATCCAGCGTGACGTTGCGGTCAAAGGGATTGGCCATGGCCTGCGTCGACGATATCGACTTGTTGGCACCGGAATAGTCGAACTGCCCCAGCACCGATAGGCCGGCACTCGTGCCGCCGAAGGGCACGTTGCGCGCGACGGCGGCCTGTACCGCAGCCTCCAGCGGCGTCCCGGCCCATTCGTCGATGTAGGTGGACTGGTCGCCGCCGGCGATGAAGAGCACGTCGGCGCGGGCCACGAGGTCCAGCACCTGCGGCGCGCTGGCGCCGGCGCGGGTCTTGATGACGATGGACTCGACCGAATCGACGCCGCCCATCGCCATCAGGTAGTCGTTGTAGCCGTCGGCGCCGGAGGTGCGCAGGATGACGACGTCGACCTGGCTCGCCGAACCGCCGCGGGCCTTGGCGATCATCGCGCGAAAGGCGTCATCGACGTCGATCCCGCCTCCCATCAGCACAAGCATGGGCGAGGCCGGCTGCGGCGGCTGCACATCGGCCGCATTGCCGCTGCGGTAGAAGTCGTAATCCTTGGTGCTGACTGTGGGCTTGGCGCCGCTGCCGGCGCTGCCACCGCCGGCCCAGGCCGGGCCGGCAACGAGACCCAGGCAAAGCAGGCTTGTGACGAAGGCGCGGCGCGCGAGGAAGAAACGGTTCATACGGCGTCCTGCGGAGCACCCGTCAGGGCGGCGACCGAGTTTAGGCAGAGCGGCTTTCAGGGCGCCAGCTCTGGTTCGGGGGGGCCCTCATCTCTCGGTAGGGCGGACAGGCTGGCGAAGGCCTGGGCAAGGCTGGGCAGTTGCGGCGCCACCGACGACTGCTCTCAGCCGCGTCGCCGGCAGCCTTCGCTGTGCCGGCGTCAACCGACTTCCCCTTCGGTGCCGAGGTCAGAACGGTAAGGCTTTGTTCTTCCAGGTTAACGGCGCAAGGATTGTTCACAGCTCGGTACGTTTGTCCGTGAGGACTGCCTAGAGTCGCACCTCTTTCATTTCAACGAGTCCACCGATGTCGAGACTTTCGCCCCTGATCGTCGCCACCAGCGCCTTGCTGCTGAGCGCTTGCGCCACCAAGGAATTCGTCAAGGAGACCGTCGCTCCCGTGCAGACCAGCGTGGACGGCCTCGGCACCCGCGTACAGGCGCATGACGATGGCCTCAAGGCGCTGGACGGCCGGCTGCAGGGCAGCGAGGCGCAAATCCAGGCCCTGCAGCAGGAGGCTGCTGCACGCGCCCAGGCCGCCAACAATCTGCCCAAGCCGCCGGGCCTGTTGATGAGCACCCTGTTGACCGACGACAAGATCAAGTTCAGCTCGGGCCGCGCCCAGCTCACCGAGCAGGCCGGCCGGGAGCTCGACCAACTGGTCGCCAAACTCAAGGCCGACAACCAGCCGGTGTTCGTCGAAATCCAGGGCCACACCGACGCGACCGGCACCGACGCGATCAACCAGCAGCTGGGCCTCAAGCGGGCTGAAGCCGTGCGCCTGCACCTGTCCCGCGCCGGCCTGCCTTTGGCGCGCATGGCCACAATCAGCTACGGCGCATCGGCGCCCCTGGCTGACAACCGCACCCGCGACGGTCGCAGCATGAACCGTCGGGTTCAGCTGATCGTGATGCGCTGAGCTGCAGGGATTCGCGCGCGAGGCCCGCCCGCGCGTTGCGTTGACCGTCGGATCAGGGCGGGTCGCTTTTCCGCCCTAGAGCCGGGCGGGACAGCCGTGCCACCCGGCCAGTCAGCACGCCGCCGGCGCCACCGCCGGGGGCTGCCCTGGAACACGGCGCAGCCGACGATGCGGCTTGCGTCGGCCCCACCACGCAAGGCGAGCCGGCAACACCTGGGTTCTCACAGGGGCGTGCCTCTGCCATGCGGCTGGTGGCCGCAGGCAACGCCATCGACCGGCGCGGGCATGTCGTCCCTGGAATGGACGCCCCCCTGCCCTCGGTTCGAGCCTGAGCTGAGCAAAAGACTGTTCATCGGGCGTTCAGCGCTGGCGACTATCCTGCGGCGTTGCCGCTGAGAGGGCGGCCCAGGACGGGAGCATCTGTGACAGCCTTTCTACCCCGAAGCGAAGACTCGGAGTCCACCGAGCACACCGCCACGGAGCGCGCTGCCGCGGCCTCTCGCAGTACATGGGTCAGTGTCGCCGTCAACCTGGTGCTCACATCCACGCAGATCGTGGCGGGCGTGCTGACCAAGTCCCAGGGACTGATCGCCGACGGCGTGCACTCGCTGTCTGACCTCGTCGCCGACTTCGTAGTGCTGCTCGCCAACCATCACAGCCAGAAAGACGCTGACGAAGACCACCCCTACGGACACCACCGCTACGAGACGGCCGCGTCTCTCGTGCTGGGACTGCTGTTGCTGGCGGTGGGCATGGGCATGCTGTGGTCCGCCGCCGTCAAGCTGGAGCAGCCGGAGGCCATTCCCCGGGTCCACCTGGCCGCCCTCTGGGTGGCGCTTGGCGCACTGACGGCCAAGGAACTGCTCTTTCGCTACATGCTCGCCGTGGCCAAGCGGGTCAAGTCGAGCATGCTCGTAGCCAATGCGTGGCACGCCCGCTCCGATGCCGCGTCATCCCTGGTCGTCGCCCTGGGCATCGTCGGCAACTTGGCCGGCTACCCCATCCTCGACCCCATCGCCGCCGCCATCGTGGGCTTCATGGTCACCAAGATGGGCTGGGAGTTTGGCTGGGATGCCCTGCATGACCTGATGGACCGCGCCGTCGATGACGAAGAGGTCGCCGCCATCCGCCTGACGCTGGCCGAAACGCCGGGGATCATGGGCGTGCACGACATCCGCACGCGCAAGATGGGCGATATGGTCGTGGTCGATGCCCACATCGAGGTGGACGCCACACTCACCGTCGAAGCGGGCCATGACATCGCAGTGGAAGCACGCCGCCGCGTGATGCAACGGCACCGCGTGCTGAACCTGATGACCCATGTGGACCCCTGGCGCCGCCCGGATGGCGACCATGAGAAGGTCTCACCCGTCGCTCTAGGCTGAGCGCGATGGAGCCGTCCATCGGGCTGAGCACCTCCGAGGCCGAGGCTCGGCTGCGACGCGACGGTCCGAACGAGCTGCCGGCCGCGGCTCGGTCCGGCGCGGTGCAGATGCTGTGGGAGGTCGTGCGCGAACCGATGTTCCTGCTGCTGGTGGCCTGCGGCAGCATCTATCTCGCGCTCGGCGACCGACACGAGGCCCTGATGCTGCTGGGCTTCGTGGGCGTGGTCATCGCGATGACCTTCGTGCAGAAGCGTCGCAGCCAAGCCGCACTGGATGCATTGCGCGACCTGTCCAGCCCGCGCGCACTCGTGCTCCGAGACGGGAAGCCGGTGCGCGTATCGGGCAAGGCGCTGGTGGTGGGCGACCTCGTGCTGCTGGCAGAAGGGGACCGGGTGCCATCCGACATCGAGCTGCTGGAGGCCAGCTACCTGACTGTCGACGAGTCGCTGCTGACGGGGGAATCCCAGCCTGTCCTGAAGCAGGCCCGCGAAGCGTCTGACACGGGGGCCGCCGCAGCGCATCAGCTCTGCTTTTCCGGCTCTCTCGTGACACAGGGTACCGCGCAGGGGCGCGTCGTCGCCACCGGCCCGCGCAGCGCATTGGGCCGCATCGGTGCATCACTGGGTGGCCTCACCGTGGACGAGACACCCATCCAGCAGGAAACGGCGCAGATCGTTCGGCGTGTGGCCATGGCCGGGGCGTCGATTGCCCTGTTGCTGGCACTGGGCTGGGCCGTCAGTCGCGGCGACTGGCTCACCGGCCTGCTGGCCGGCCTCACGCTGGCCATGGCCATCCTGCCGGAGGAATTGCCGGTGGTGCTGACCATCTTCCTGGGCCTGGGCGCATGGCGCCTGTCCCGCGAACGGGTCCTGACGCGGCGCATTCCCGCGGTGGAACTCCTCGGCGCGACCACGCTGCTCTGCGTGGACAAGACGGGCACCCTGACCCGCAACCAGATGGAGGTGCGACGCCTGTGGGTGGACGGTGCCGCGTTCGAGCTGGCGAACCAGCCCATCAACGTCATGGCACATGCCTTCCATCCCGTGCTGGAGTACGCCGTGCTGTCCAGCCACCGCCATGCCTTCGACCCGATGGAGGCGGCCATCGGCGTCGCCGGCCAGCACTGGCTGCACGGCTCGGAGCACCTGCACGGCGACTGGGCGCTGGTGTCTGACTACCCCCTGTCGCGCGAGCTGCTGGCCATGTCGCGGGTCTGGCGTTCGCCCGACCAGCGCGAGCTGCTGGTGGCAGCCAAGGGCGCGCCCGAAGCCATCATCGACCTCTGCCACCTGCCTCCCTCCCGCCGTCAGCACATCTCCGAGCAGGTGGCCACCCTGGCAGGCGATGGCCTGCGCGTGCTGGGCGTCGCGCGGGCGGTGTTTGCTGCCGAGGCCCTGCCCCCCATCCAGCACGACTTCGACTTTGAGTTAGTCGGCCTGCTCGCGCTGGAGGACCCGGTGCGGGCCGACGTGCCGGCAGCCATCGCCGAATGCCGGGCTGCTGGCATCCGCGTGGCGATGATCACCGGCGACCATCCCGCCACGGCGCTGGCCATTGCGCGAAAAGCCGGGCTGGAGGTCGACGGCAGGCATCTCACCGGGGCAGACCTGGACGCACTGAACGACGCCGCACTGGCCGAGCAACTGCACGACACCCAGGTGTTCTGCCGGGTGCGTCCCGAGCAGAAGCTGCGCCTGGTGCAGGCGTTCCGGGCGCGCGGGGATGTCGTGGCGATGACCGGCGACGGCGTGAACGATGCACCTGCGCTGAAGGCCGCCCACATTGGCGTGGCCATGGGAGGGCGTGGCACGGACGTCGCGCGAGAAGCAGCCGACCTCGTGCTGTTGAACGACGACTTCGGTTCGCTGGTCACGACCATCCGCTACGGCCGTCGGGTGTTTGCCAACCTGCGCAAGGCCATCGTCTTCGTGCTGGCCGCGCACCTGCCCATCATCGGCCTGGCCCTGGCACCGCTGCTGATGGGCTGGCCTCTGATCCTGATGCCGGCCCACATCCTGTTCCTGCAGCTCATCATCGACCCCGCGTGCTCGATCGTCTTCGAGGCTGAGGCCCTGGAGCCCGGGGCGATGCGTCAGCCGCCGCGTCGCCCGGATGCCCGGCTCTTCGATACCGCACTGGTGCGGTTGAGCTTGCTGCAAGGCGTCGGTCTGTTGGCGGCCGTGCTCACCGGGTACGTGCTCGCAGCGCAATCCGGCGGCAGTGCGGATGCAGGACGCACGGTCGCCTTTGCGGTGTTGGTGCTCGGCAATCTGGGCCTGATCCAGGCCAACCGGACCTGGGCCGCCTCCGCCGCGGGACCGCGCAACGTCAATGCCGCCTTCCGCTGGATCGTGCTGGGCACGGTGGTGCTGCTCGCGCTCGCACTCGGGGTTCCCCAGGTCGCCGGGCTGTTCAAGTTCACGGCGCCGTCCGCCCCCTTGCTGGCGCTGGCCGCCGTGCTGGCCTTGACGACCTGGGCATGGTGCGCGGCCATGGTCGCGCTGTTGCGCGGACAGCCCTGACCTCAATCATCATCGTCATGGTGCCCGCCGTGCCGGTCGCTTTGTCTCGTTGCGACGCCGTTCAAGTCGGCATGGACGGTCTGCCAGCCTACGAAGCCCAGGTAAGCCACCAGCACCAGCATAGCCAGCCACCCGCGATTGGCCTTCACGAGGTCCGGGCCGGGGCCGGACGTGCGACCGGTCAGCATCGGCGTCGCCAGATTGCGGCGACGCAGGACCGACAGCAGCGCGATGAGCACCAGATGAGCAAGGACGAGGGCCATCGCCGAGTTGGCGAAGAACTCGTGAATTTCCTTCAGGGCGTCGTCCATGCCCAGCCACTCGACATAGCCCGCATAGCCCGTCAGCACCAGGGGCGCCGCGACGGCCATCAGCAACAGCATCGCCGCCCCCATGCCGAGGGTCGCCGCGCGAGCCAGGTCGACACGCCCGGCCTTGGCATGGTGCAGCCAGTCGCCCAGCCCGGACACGCGGCGCCAAAGCAGGGTCAGCCGCGCCTGGCGCGGGCCGATGAGGCCGTACACCAGCCGGAACAGCAGCAGTCCGCCGAAAGCGTAGCCCAGCGTGACATGGACGTCACGCCAGCGCTCGGACTCCGCCGTGAGCCAGGCGCCCGCAAAGCTCAGCGCGAAAAGGCCATGGAAGGCCCGCACGGGCGCATCAATCATCAGCCGCCCGGGTCTGGCGGTCTGCGCTGGGCTGGTCGCGGCCCGGTCCATCGTTGGTGCGGCGGGCGGGGTCGAAAAGGTCATGAGGTGCTCCTCGAATCAGATGTCCTTGTCCTTGATGAAGTCATCATCGGAAGCCGCGCTTGAACCCTTCCTGAATCGACCGTTCATGCGCCGTTCAGCTTCGGCATCCGACACTTGCACCATGAAGGCACCTTGCTGGCGCTACGTCCTACCCTGCGTTATCGCCCTGAGCCTGGGCGCGTCCACGGTCTCGTGGGTCCATGCCGACGACCGGCGAGACCATGATCGCGCCCGCGCCGCGCTGAAGGCCGGCGAAGTGCTGCCTCTGCAGGAAATCCTGGACAGGGTGCAGGGCAGCCATCCCGGCGAGGTGCTGGAGGTGGAACTCGAGCGCAAGGACGGCCGCTGGGTCTACGAGCTCAAGCTGCTGCAAAGCGGCGGCCGGCTGCTTCGTCTGGACGTGGACGCCAAGACGGCCGCGGTCCTCAGGAGCCGGCAGCGGCCCGCCCCCGAAAGCAAGGTGTCCCCCGCCTCGGCCCCGGAGCGCAGGCCATGAGGGTGTTGCTGGTCGAGGATGAAGCGGTCCTGCGGTCTCAGCTCAAGCAGATGCTGGAGCAGGCCGGCTACGCCGTGGACGAGGCGGGAGACGGACAGGCCGCGCTGGACTACGGCACCACAGAGCCGTACGACGCCGTCGTGCTGGACCTCGGACTGCCCTTGCTGGATGGCTTGACGGTGTTGCAGCGCTGGCGCAACGAGGGGCTGACCATGCCGGTGTTGATCCTGACCGCGCGCGACGGCTGGCACGAAAAGGTCGCGGGCATCGACGCAGGGGCGGATGACTACCTGGTCAAGCCATTTCATACCGAGGAACTCCTCGCCCGGCTACGCGCGCTGGTGCGTCGCTCGCACGGCCTGGCGTCCCCGCTTCTGCGGCAAGGGGACATCACGCTGGACACGCGCACGGGCACGGTCACCCTCAAAGGGGTCACCGTCGGCCTGACCGCACACGAGTACCGACTTCTGGCGTACTTGATGCATCGGGCCGGACAGGTGGTGTCGCGCAGCGAACTCGTCGAGCACCTGTATGCCCAGGACTTTGACCGCGACTCCAACACCGTGGAAGTGTTTGTGGGTCGGCTCAGACGCAAGCTCGGCGCCGAACTCATCGAGACCGTTCGCGGCATGGGCTACCGGCTCTTGCCTGCTGACTGATCCACGGGTCTGCCCTTGATCTCGCTGAGCCTCCTGTCGCTTCGCCGTCGCCTGCTGCTGGTGACCTTGGTCACCGCGGGGCTGACGCTGGTGGCCTCGGGCTTTCTCTTGTCGGCCCTGTTCCGGGACCACGTTCGGCAACAGTTCGTCGAGCGACTGACCGCGGATCTGGACCAGGTCCTCGCCAGGTTGGAGGTCGACAGCCTGGGGCAACCGACCCTGGATGCGGCGCGACTCTCCGACCCACGCTGGACGCGCCCGCATTCCGGCCTGTACTGGCAGGTCGACGGGGCCGGTGCCGACGGCAAGCTGGGCTTGCTGCGCTCGCGCTCCCTCTGGGATGAGGACTTGGTCGCGCCGAGGGACATGCCGGGTGAAGGAGAACTGCACGTCCATGACGTGGTCAATCGCCGCAAGGAGCCGTTGTTGCTCATCGAGCGAGGCCTGCGGGTCGATGGGGCGTCGGTGCCGTGGCGCGTCATGGTCGCGGCCGGAACGGAGCCGCTGGATCGGGCCGTCGCGCGGTTCGACAACGTGCTGATCGGCTCGCTGCTGGTGCTGCTGCTCTTGCTTTGTGCCGGCGGGGTGCTTCAGATCACGTTGGGGCTGGCACCGCTGAGCCGGTTGCGCGTGGCCCTGTCTGCTTTGCGGGACGGACGAACACAGCGCCTCGAAGGCCACTACCCCAATGAAGTCCAGCCGCTGGTCGATGACCTCAACGGCGTGCTGGATCGCCAGACTTCGACCCTGGAGCGTGCAAGGTCGCAGGCGGGCAATCTTGCGCACGCCTTGAAGACGCCCCTCGCCATCCTCGGTCAAGGGGCCGCAAACGCGAACAGCTCCCGTGCGGCCCGGGATGACTTGCCTGCGCTCGTGCTGGACCAGGTGCAAGTGGCGCGCCGGCACATCGACTGGCACCTTGCCCGGGCCCGCGCTGCGGCAGCCCAGGGCGCAGGCGGCCTCAGGACGCCGTTGCAGCCCGTCTCAGACGGGCTGGTTCGCGTGATGCAGAAGGTTCATGCGGGCAGGAAGCTGTCGATACGATCAGACATCGATGCCCGCCTTGCGTTCGCGGGCGAGTCCCAGGACCTGCAGGAAATGCTGGGCAATCTGTTGGACAACGCCTGCAAGTCCGCGCGAACGCAGGTTCTCGTCAGCGCCATGCAGACCGGACGGCATCTGCGCGTGACCGTCGATGACGATGGCCCAGGCATCGCACCGGACCAGATGGCAAAGGCGCTGGCACGCGGCCATCGACTGGATGAGACGACGCCGGGCAGTGGGCTGGGATTGGCGATCGTGCAGGAGCTGGCCACGTTGTATGAGGGAACGGTCGAACTGTGTGTGAGCCCTCTAGGCGGACTTCTGGTGGTGCTGAACCTGCCTGCAGCTTGATGGCCGGGCGATCCGCTGAAGTCGATCCAGGACTCGCTGCATGCCGACTGCCGTTGCCGCCCGGCTGGGCCCTGCAGAGGACCGGCTGATCGAACACCGGCGACAGATGCACAGGCCAGCCCCTTCGTTGGATTGCCCTGCACCGATGGTCTAGGCGCTACTTTGCGCTGTCGGGGAAGGATTCAACCTCGCGTAGCTGACGGTAAGGATCTCCCACGCATGGCCGTCAGGCTCACTCCAGTAAACCAGCTTGCCGCCAAACGCCAAATTGACCTTGTAGTCGTCGCCGCCGACAGGTGAACTGCGGTATGCCAAGCCAGCGACCTTGATGCGTCCCAGTATTGCGTCGAACTCTTCCTCTGAAACACGGAAACAATAGTGCTGCTTCGGGACGGGTTCAGGCCATTCGTCGAAGTCCAGCGTAAGGGAATCACTGACATACACAGGCGAAAACGGACCGACAGCCGCCTGTTCGGCCCACGGGACGCCAAGCAGGTGGCCGAGCAACTTCGCCGACGCCACTCTGTTCTTGGCGGGAACGATCAGGTGGTCAAGTTGGGCTGGCATACCAACACTCCCAGGAAAGGGCTCACGTCACCGGCATGTGCCGGGCGACGACCAACGTGCAAGTCCAGCGGGCGGTGTCGCCGTCCTCCGGACCGAAGCTGACGGATGTGATGCCCAACATTGAAGCTGAGCCGCGGGCGGCTGCTTGCCGACACGAGTCGGCTCGAACGACTGCTAGACCGCATCTTGAGCAACCATACAAACCTCAAGAACCCCGAAATTTCCGTCTTCGGTGGTACAGGAGGCTCGCTGCTGAAGTCGTACGACTTTCACCCCTGGGATTTCGCAAACCGGTGAGACATCAACCGTATGGCCATGCCCGAGCCTTGCCTCCATTGAAAGGTTTCCAAGCTCGGTCAAAAGGATTTGGGCATCACGCTCTTCGAGCGGAAGTTCCGTCAGAAACTCATAGCGTTCGCCGGCGGTGTTCGGAATCTGCTCCTGGTAGAGCGACAACTCGCAAGTAACGTAGACGTTCTTCCCAGGGACGCCAAGGATAGACACTGGCCCGCCAGCGCTGAATCCAACAATGCCAGTTGTAGTCAGCGGTCCCAGCGGACCGATCTCACGCTGGAGATCGAAGAACAACGCTTCGTAGTGCTCGGAAGTACTCATGCGGTCGAATGTAGAAGTGTCCGGCACGCTGAGGCAAGTCGCCTTCAACCCGCTCCGCAATCAAGACCGTGAACGTCAATCACACCATGGCCCTGGCCGCGGACACCGCCGTCTAGACAGGTTCGCCAGACGCCTGCGGTTGTATGCCCGCCCTTGCGGCGGCCCCAAGGTACGGGACGTAACTTTCATAGCTTCCTCTCCAGCGCCCGCCGGCCGCGAGGATTGGGGCCGGGGTGTAGCATCCCGCCGTTTTTGCTTGCGCCAGCGCGCTTTTCCCCATGAGCTCTTCCGCCATCCAAGCCAAGCTCGCCGAACTCGGCATCACCTTGCCTCCCGTCGCCGTGCCTGCCGCGGCCTACCTGCCCTTCGTCCGCTCGGGCAATCTGCTTTTCCTGTCGGGCCACATCGCCAAAAAGGACGGCAAGCCCTGGGTCGGACAACTGGGCAAGGACGTCGACACGGCCACCGGACAGGCCGCCGCGCGCGCCGTGGCCATCGACCTGCTCGGCACGCTGCAGGCCGCCACCGGTGACCTCGGCAAAGTTCGCATCGTCAAAGTCATGAGCCTCGTGAACAGCACGCCAGACTTCACGGAGCAGCACCTCGTCACCAACGGCGCCTCCGAGCTTCTGGCTACCGTGCTGGGCGATGCGGGCAAGCATGCACGCAGCGCCTTCGGCGTGGCGCAGATCCCGATGGGCGCCTGCGTCGAGATCGAGCTGATCGCGGAACTCCAAGACTGATGTTCTCGCGCCCTTCCAAGTTGCCCGGCCGCGCGCTGGCCGGCATGGCCGTGGCGAGCTTCGCCGCCGTCGGCGTGGCCCTCGTCGCCCAGCACCAGTTCGGCGTCAAGCCCTGCCCCTGGTGCGTGCTGCAGCGCGGCATCTTCCTGCTGATTGGCACGTTCTCGCTGCTGGGCTGGCTGGTGCAGGCACAGCGCACGCTGCGCCAGGCGGCGCTCGTCGCGGTACTGCTGGCCTGCGCCGCAGGCCTTACGGCTGCCGTCTTCCAGCACGAGGTGGCCTCGCAGACGGCCAGCTGTGCCATGGGCCTGGCGGACAAGATCCTCACGGCGCTGAACCTCGAGGAACTCTGGCCGTCGGTCTTTATGGTCACGGCCAACTGCGCCGAGGCCGCGGCCTACCGGCTGCTCGGCCTGCCCTACGAGGTCTGGAGCGGACTGCTGTTCGCCGGCCTCGCGGCCCTGGGTCTCGTCGTGCTGCGCAAGCGCTGAGGTCGGACCGAGGACATGGCCTGCGGCCTGTCCGACCCCGACCGAAGCGCCGCGGTCCGATCTCGCGGCGGGCGCCCGTCCTGGTTCACTCGCCCAGGACGATGCCTTCGCGGCGCGGGTCGGCGCCGCCGATCCAGCCGCCCTCCACCCGCATCAGCACCTGCAGGCCGCTGGTCAGTTCGGTCTCGACGACGTTGTGACCGCGGCCGCGCAGGTCGGCCAGCTGCGCAGCCGTCAGAGCGCCTCGCTCGACGATGAGGGAGCCTCCGTTGAAGTGGCCGAAGTTCGGCAGGTCCACGGCCTGCTGCACCGGCAGGCCCCAGGCCAGAGCGCCTGTCAGCACCTTGGCGACGTAGTGAATGATGACCGGCCCGCCCGGCGAGCCGGCCACCATGAGCAGCTTGCCGTCGCGGCCGAACACCAGCGTCGGCGCCATGCTGGAACGCGGGCGCTTGCCCGCCTCGACACGGTTGGCCACGGGCCTGCCGTCGGCACCCGTCGGGTTCAGCGAGAAGTCCGTCAACTGGTTGTTCAACATGAAGCCGCCGGCCAGCCCGGTGCCGCCGTCACTCATGACCCGGTTGCCGAAGGCGGACTCGACGCTGGTCGTCATGGCCACCGCGTGGCCCTGGTCGTCAACGATGCTGACGTGGCTGGTGCCGGACTCGAGCTGCTCGGCCTGCGGTGCCAGGGCCTGCCGGATGCGTGCCGGCTGGCCGGCAATGGCGACGCCCATGGCCCGGGCGCCGATGAGCTCGCCGCGCTGCCGCAGGTAGGCGCTGTCCAGCAGGTTCAACCAGTCCCCCCCCGGTGCCGCAACGAAGGCCGGATCTCCGATGTACTGCGCACGGTCGGCGAAAGCCAGCTTGGCGGACTCTGCGTAGCCATGCAGCCAGTCGGTCGTGAGCCCCCGCGCCGCACGGGCAGCGGGCTGGGTGTCCAGGAGGCCCAGAATCTGCATCAGCGTGAGATGCCCCGACGTCGGCGGACCGAAGCCGCAGACACGATAACCGCGCCAGTCGTTGCACAGCGGCGGGCGCTGCACCGGCTTGTAGCCGGCAAGGTCGGCGACGGTCAGCAGCCCGGGGCGGGGATGGGCCTTGACGCGACGCACGATGTCCTCGGCCACGGCGCCCTCGTAGAAGGCTTTGGGACCGTGCTTCGCGATGCCGCGCAGCACGGCGGCATAGGCCGGGTTTTTCAGCACCGTACCGACTGGCCTGGCAGCGCCGGTCGCGTCAAAGAAATAGGTCGATGCCTGCGCATCGCTGCGCAGCGCGGGCTCGGCCGAGGCCAGCTCGAACAGGCGCGGGCTGATCGCGAAACCCTCCTCGGCCAGCGCGATGGCCGGCTCGAACAGCCGCGCCCAGGCCAGCCGGCCGTGCAGCCGGTGGCCTTCGGCCAGCATGGCCAGCACGCCGGGTGTGCCGGTGGCCAGCCCGCTGAGGACGGCCTCACGCATTGGCAGCGGCCGGCCGTCGGGCCGCAGGAACAGCGCCGGCGTCGCGGCAGCGGGCGCGGTTTCACGGCCGTCCAGTGCCTGCACCTGCCTGCCATCCCAGTACAGCATGAAGGCGCCACCCGCGATGCCACTGGACTGCGGCTCGACAAGGCCCAGCACGGTCTGCACGGTGATGGCAGCGTCGATGGCCGAACCGCCAGCCCTCAGGATCTGGGCGCCGGCCTGCGCGGCGAGCGGATTGGCCGCGGTCACCGCAAAGCGCTTGGCGGGTGTCGTCAGGCTGGCCAGCTTGGCAGTGCGGGTGGTCGCCGCCTCCGGTTGGTCGAGGGCGAGGGCCGGTGCCAGCAGGCCGACGAACAGCAGCGGAAGAAGAAGACGGCGCATGGCGGGCATCTTAGGCAGATGGCCCCTGCGCTTGCGTCAGCACTTAAGAATCCCCACAGGCGGTCGCCATCCCTTTCTGTGGTCATGGGCCAGCAGTGAAGAAAGAAAGACCTCGCACATGGATCGGCACCCCTCGATGACGTCCCCTCGCCTCCTCGCCGCGACACACCGGGCCTGCCTGCTGGCGGGCGTCCTGGCGCTCGGCGCCTGCACGCACGTCGACGTGCCTCGGGCGGACAACTATCCGACCAGCTCGCAGCAGAAAATGCGCTCGCTGCATCACTGGGACGTCCTGGCGACGGATTTGGCCGAGCGGCTGGCTCCACACATCCCCGTCGGCACGCCGGTCAGCCTCGAGTTCGGCGCGGACGACAGCACCTTCGGCAAAGGCCTGCGCACCCTGCTGCTGAGCCGGCTGACCGAGCGAGGCGTCCTGTGCAGCGGCGATGCTGGCGCGCTCAAGCTGGCGATCGACACCCAGGTGGTGCGCCACGCAGTCCCCAGACCTGACGAGACCTTGCGCTTCACCGCCCTCGGTGCCGGCATCGCCGTGCTGCGCGACCTGGTGTCGCACCTACCGGCTTCGGGCGAGACGCTCACCGCCAACCTGATTGGCGCCGGCGTCATCGCGGACGCCTCGCGCATCGCCCGACAGGGCCGGGCTGGCGGCGGCCCGACGGGGACCGAACTGCTGGTGGCGGCGGTCCTGCACGATGGCAGCCGCGATCTGGCGCGCACCACCGACATCTACTACATCGAACGCGCCGATGCCGCGCTTTACCGCCACATCGACGACAAATCCATGAAGACCTGGGGAGTGGTCAACCGATGAGCAAGCGAAGCCACCTGGCCTTTCTGACGGGCCTGCTCGTCCTGGCAGGCTGCTCGACGGCGCCTGCACCTGGGCCCAAGACCACCGACTTGATCGAACTGAACCAAAAAGCCACGGACGCGCTGCTGCAGGACGCCGCGCTGTCCACGGACAAGCCGCTGCTGGTCGCCGCCTTCGTGGACATGGACCAGCTCAGCGAGTCTTCCCGGCTCGGTCGCCTCTTTTCGGAACAGGTCACCGGTCGCCTTGCGCAGCGAGGCTACCGGGTGGTGGAGCTGAAGCTGCGCGACAAGCTCTTCATGAAGAAGGGGCAAGGCGCAATGATGCTCTCCACGGAGTTGAGCGAACTGAGCCAGAGCCAGCAGGCCCAGGCCGTGGTCGTCGGCAGCTACACCCACTCGGGTGAGACGCTCTACCTCAGCGTCAAGCTGGTGGGCGCCCAGGGCAACATCATCCTGGCCGCCTACGACTATTCACTGCCAATGGACAGCAACGTCCGCGGCCTGCTGCGGTAACGCGTGAGGCGACAGCGCCGGCTGTCGGCGCGATCACCTCACGGCGGACTTGCGCCTCACGCTTGGGCCCATGCGGGGCGCACCGGAGAAGAGCCCGGCCAACGGCGGGCTTCTTCATGTCCTGCCGCTGTGCGGCCGGACATGAGGCAACGCCTCAGAGCAGCGGAACCCCGGTCTTGCCCTGAGCAAATTCGCGTGTGACGCCCTCGGCCAGCTCGACGACCTTGATGCCTTCGGGCACCACATCGAAGACGCCCAGATCCGTGATGATGCGGTCGACAACGCCCACCCCCGTCAGCGGCAAGGTGCAGTTGGGGATGATCTTGAGATCCTCGGTGCCGTCCTTCTTCTTGGCCACGTGTTCCATCAGCACGATGACGCGCTTGACGCCGGCGACGAGGTCCATCGCGCCGCCCATGCCCTTGACCATCTTGCCCGGGATCATCCAGTTGGCCAGATCGCCCTTGCCGCTGACCTGCATGGCGCCCAGGATGCTGAGATTGATCTTGCCGGCGCGGATCATCGAGAAGCTGTCATGGCTGCCGAAGATGCTGCTGCCGGGCAGCGTCGTCACGGTCTGCTTGCCGGCGTTGATGAGATCGGCATCGACCTCGTCCTCGGTCGGGAAGGGGCCGATGCCCAGCATGCCGTTCTCGCTCTGCAGCCAGACTTCCTTCGTGGCCGGCACATGGTTGGCCACCAGCGTGGGGATGCCGATGCCCAGGTTGACGTAGAAGCCGTCTTCCAGCTCTTGCGCCGCGCGTGCGGCCATTTGGTCTTGCGTCCAGGGCATGGCTCAGGCCTCCTTCTTCGGGCTGAGAGTCATCTTCTCGATGCGCTTCTCGGGGTTGGCGTTGACGACGATGCGGTGCACGTAGATGCCCGGCAGGTGGACATCGTCCGGATCGATGTCGCCCGTCTCGACGAGCTGCTCGACCTCGACGACCGTCAGCTTGCCGGCCATCGCAGCGGCCGGATTGAAGTTACGCGCGGTGCGGCGGAACACGAGATTGCCGCTCTTGTCCGCTTTGTAGGCCTTGACCAACGCCACGGCGGGAACCAGCGCCCGCTCCATGACATAGGTTTCGCCGTCGAATTCGCGCAGTTCCTTGCCCTCGGCCACGACGGTGCCGACCCCGGTCTTGGTGAAGAAGGCCGGGATGCCCGCGCCACCGGCGCGCAGCTTCTCGGCCAGCGTACCCTGGGGCGTGAACTCCAGCTCCAGCTCGCCCGCGAGGTACTGGCGCTCGAACTCCTTGTTCTCGCCGACGTAGCTGGAAATCATCTTGCGGATCTGGCGCGTCTCCAGCAGCTGGCCCAGGCCGAAGCCATCGACGCCGGCATTGTTGGAGATGACCGTCAGGTCCTTGACGCCGCTGTCGCGCAGGGCCGCGATCAGCGCCTCGGGGATGCCGCACAGGCCGAAGCCGCCGACCGCGAGCAACTGCCCATCCTTCACGACGCCGCGCAGCGCCTCGTCGGCGCTGGGGTACACCTTGTTCATGCCGTCTCCTGCTTTTGGGTAGGACACGAAGCGTAGCGTCCCCGGGGCGCCGGCGTCGATTACGCAGAATCGCCTATTCAGCCTTGGTTCGGCGGCGCTGCAATGCGAGCGCCCCCAGGCAGGCCGCCGCCAGGGCCATCGATCCCGGCTCCGGGAGCTGGCCGGGCTCCGTGGGGCTGCCGGCGATGACGTTCAGCTGCAGGCTGTGTTCGGGCGTCCACGACACCTCGGCGCCGTTCGCATCGAGGAAGGCCAGCGAGAAGCCGCCGCCCGAGTAGCCGCCCAGCGCGGCCTGGCCGCCGATCGGCGCCAGCCGGCCGAACACGAAGTCCATCCCCTGTCCCGGCGCAAGATCCATCGCGGCGAACTGCTCGGCCAGCGACTGCGCCGGCATCAGGAAGTCATAGACGGACTCAATGCCTTCGCCGTAGGCAGCGAGGAAGCGGCTTCCCAGCAGGTGCTCGGTCGCCGAGGCCTCGTTGTAGATCGTCGCGTGCAGCTCCAGCGTCTCATCGGGCGCGAGCGTGTAGCTCCACTGCTTGAGGTCCCAGACCAGGCCGACGCCCGCCTGGGCCGCACCACTGGCGGCTGCCAACAGCCCGGCGCCCAGAATCGCTCGGAAGAACCGGCCCGAGCGGGCCGCCACAGAACCAATGACCATCATCGAACTCCTTGTTTGAGGTGAGGGCCTGCACGGTAGGGCGCCACGCGACGCGCGAAATCGCCCATTGGAGCCATGGCCCGTCGTCCGTCCCCTCGAACAAGGGGGGCCTGGCCGGGTAGCATCGCGGCCCGCAGTCGCCGGCCATGTCTCCACCCGTGCCTCCCTCCCTCGACTACCGCAGCGCCTTTCAGCTCGCCCCCATCGGCCTGGTGCTGTCGGTGCATCGCCAGATCGTGGACTGCAACGAGCGCGTGCTGCAGATGTTCGATGCCACGCGGGAGCAACTGGTCGCCCAGAGCTTCGCGGTCATGTATCCGAGCGCCGCCGAGTTCGAGCGCACCGGAGCACGCATCGTCGCCAGCCTGGATGCCCAGGGTCGCTACGCGGACGACCGCGTGATGCGCCGGCTGGGCACAGGCGAGCTGTTTTGGTGCCACGTGACCGGCCGGGCCCTCGACCCGAGCGACCCGCATGCCCGCGGCATCTGGAGCTTCGAGGACCTGTCGGCGCGCCGCCAGATCACCGCCGAGCTGACCCCGCGCGAGCGCGAGATCGCCGCCCTGCTTGTGGAGGGCCAGACCAGCAAGCTCATCGGCCGCCGGCTGGGGGTGAGCCCGCGCACGGTGGACATCTACCGCGGCCGCCTGATGAAAAAGTACGCCGCGGGCAGCACGCCCGAGCTGATCCACAAACTGCTGTCCGCATGAGCCACGCCCACGGCGCCCCCGAGCTGCCCTACTGCCGCAATTGCCACTACACGCTGGCCAGCCCGCGGCCGGTCTTCTGCGGCCATTGCGGCCAGGAAACCGACCTGCATCCACCGTCCGTGCGCGAGATGGTGACGGAGTACGTGGGCCACTACGTCGCCTTTGACGGGCCTTTGTTCCGCACGCTCTGGGCCCTGGTCGCCCTGCCCGGCCACCTGACCAACGCCTACTTCCACGGTGCGCGCCGACGCTACGTGCTGCCGCTGCGCGTGTACCTGAGCGCGAGCTTCGTCTTCTTCATCGGCTGGGCGCTCCTGCCGCAAGGCGCGACGCCGCTCGTCGAGGAGGGGCCGGCCGCCGCCGCGTCGGCCCCAGAGCAGGGCGCACCGCAGCGCGTCAAGGTCAAGCCCGACATGACGCCCGCGCAGGCGGCCGCGGTGGCCGAAGCCATGGCCCGGGGGGCCAGCGCGGCCGATGGCGCCGAGTCCCGGAGCCGCACGCGTATCGGCGATTGCGACTCGACCCGCCTCGAGACCTGCGGCAGCGGCCAGCGCTGGCTGCTCGGCATCCTCAACAAAGGCCAGTCCATGACCTTTGAGCAGTGGAAGCGTCGCGCCGGCGCCCTGGCGCCCTACGCCATGCTGACCATGCAACCCATCTTCGCGGCCTTGCTGCTGCTGGCGTTCGCCGGCAGCGGCCGGCGCTACGCCGAGCATTTCGTGTTCTCACTGCACAGCCACAGCCTGTGGTTCCTGTCGCTGCTGTTCGCGATGGCCACGGGGCTGGAGGGGCCGGTGCTGCTCGCCGTGTTCGTGCACGGCCTGGTGGCGATGCGGCGCGTCTACGGCCTTTCCTGGTGGGGCGCGATCTGGCGCGGCCTGCTGCTCAGCACCCTCTATTTCAACCTGCTGGCGTGCGTGGCGCTGGCCATGGCCGCGATGATTGCAGCGACCGCCTGATCAGGTGAACACGCCCTGGCGCAGCCACTTGGTGGCAACCCATTTCTCGCCTTCGACAACGGGCGAGCCGCCATGCAGGGTCTGCGTGGCCGGGTGCGGCCGGTCGTAGCTGAAGAACACGGCATTGCCCTTGACGGGCGAAACGTCCAGGCCGATGTCCGGGAAGATGGTGGAGCCGCCCGCGGCGGGCGTGTTCAGGTAGATAACCAGCGTCGCCACGCGCTGGCCGCCCCGCTTGAGGATGTTGGGCGTGCTGACGTGGCCGGGGTCGAAGTAGTCGTAGTGCGGCTGGTATTCGGCACCCGGGCGGTAGCGCAGCACCTGCAGGCCTTCGCCATGGTCCAGTGGCCAGCGCAGCAGCGTCGCGATGCGGGCCTCGACCTTGCGGATCAGCTCGGTCTCGCAGCGCTCGAAGAACATGCCGTCGCTGGTGCGTGCGGCATTCACCTCGCTGCCATCACTGCCGGTGGCCACGGTTTCCGAGCGTGCCAGGCGCTTGGCGGCCAGGCCCATGATGCCGTCGCACTCCTCGTCGGACAGCAGGTCGCCGAAGACGACGACGCGCGGCTGACGCAAGGCCATCAACACCTTGACATGCCGGTCACCGGCGTCGATGACGGGCGCGAAGCGGCTCAGCTCGGGCTCGGGCAGCCCCGGCGTCGCACCGGGAGGCGGCGTCAGCGTGGCTGACTGACCCAGCGTGCGCGCCAGCGCCTGGCGAGCAATGGACTCATCCCAGCCACTGCCCAGCATGGCCGACAGGATGCTCTCGGATGCATGCCCGGCGCTGCTCTGCTCCGTGATCCAGGTGCACAGCTCGGGGGTGATGACTTGTTGGCTCATGACTGGTTGGCTCATGACTTGCGACGGAAAACGAGTCGTTCGGGGGTGGACACCTCGGAGGCCAGACGATAACCGTCCAGGTTGAAGTCCTGGAGCCCTTCGGGCGTCTCCAGTCGTTGCTGGATGGCGTAGCGCGCCATCAGTCCGCGGGCACGCTTGGCAAAGAAGCTGATGATCTTGTACTCGCCGTTCTTCCAATCCTCGAACTGGCAGTCCACGACGCGCGGCTTCAGGGCCTTGCGGTCGGCCGCCCGGAAGTACTCCTGCGACGCGAGGTTGACGATGACGGGCGCCTTCTGCACCTTGGCGAGCTTGTTGAGGTGCAAGGCCAGGCGGTCGCCCCAGTAGTCGTACAGGCTCGCTCCCTGCGGATTGGCCAGCCGGGTGCCCATCTCGAGGCGGTAGGCCTGCATGCGGTCCAGCGGGCGCAGCAGGCCGTACAGGCCCGACAGCATGCGCACATGCTGCTGGGCCCAGGCCAGGTCGTCGGCGCGCAACGTCTTCGCATCCAGGCCGTCGTAGACGTCGCCATTGAAGGCCAGCACGGCCGGCTTGCTGTTCTGGTCCGTGAAGCGCGGTCGCCAGGCCTTGTAACGGTCGACGTTGAGCTGGGCGAGCGGTTCGGACAGGTCCATCAGCGCGCGCACGTCGGCCACGCTCTTGTCACGAAGAATGTCGATCAGCGAGGCGGTGTCATCGAGGAATTGCGGCCGGGTCAGCGCGGGTGCGAGTTCGGGCGGGGTCGGGGTGTCGTAGTCGAGGGACTTGGCGGGCGAGAGCAGAAACAGCATGGGCGCGGATTTTGAGGCCTGTTGACCTCAGCGCCGCTCCAGCCATTCGAACAAGGCCATTCCGGCCACCATGGCCGCGACGAAGACCAGCGCCTTGGGGTCGCCGCTGCCGGCCACCACCAGGGCCGGTCCGGGGCACAGGCCCGCGAGCCCCCAGCCGATGCCGAACAACAGGCTGCCGCCCACGAGGCGGCGGTCCACCAGCGTCGACACCGGAAGCTGCATCTGCAGGCCGATCAGGGACTCACGCCGCCGCGCGGCCAGCGCGAAAGCCGGCAGACCCACGGCGATGGCGCCCGCCATCACGAAGCCGAGCGAGGGATCCCAGGCGCCTGCCAGATCGAGAAAGCCCTGCACCTTGGCGGGCTCCACCATGCCCGAGATGATCAGCCCGAGGCCAAAAATCAGACCCGCCAGGGCGCCAACGAAGGTTCCCATGGTCACACTCCTCCCAAGAGGTGACGCGCGACGAACACCGTCGCAAAACCGGCAGCCATGAACGCGGCCGTCGCCACGGCCGAGCGCCGGGACAGCCTCGACAGGCCGCACACCCCATGTCCGCTGGTGCAGCCGGCGCCATAGCGCGTGCCGACTCCCACCAGCAGGCCGGCGACCAGCAGCAGGCCCCAACTGGCGTCGATCCGCGGCCGCAGCGGCTCTGCAACGAGGGCATAGATCCAGGGGGCGGCGAACAGGCCGGCCAGAAAGGCCCATCGCCAGCTGCGCTCGCCCGGCACGCGACGCAGCAGGCCACCGAGGATGCCGCTGATGCCGGCGATGCGTCCGCCCAGCAGCACCAGCAGCGCCGCCGCACCACCGATCACGAGGCCACCGGCCAGTGCGCTTGCCGGCGTGAAGGCCGTCCAGTCCAGGGTCATGTTGCCTCCTTGGGGCAGTAAAGGGTGTAGAGGGTGCGCAGCAGTGCCAGCAGTCGCTCGTCGGCGACGCGATAGAAGACCTTCTTGCCCTCGCGCCGTGTCTCGACCATGCCTTCGCGACGCAGCACACCGAGCTGCTGGGACAACGTCGGCTGGAAGATGCCCAAGGCCTCCTCCAGCTCGCCGACGCTGCTCTCGCGCTGCGACATCTGGCACAGCAGCAGCAGCCGCTCCGGGTTGCCGAGCGCCTTCAGCGCGACCACGGCCTCTCCGGCGGCCGCACGCAGCAGCTCGGGATCCAGCTCGGTAGGTCGGGGCATGCACTCATTATATGTTTAAATATAATGATCGCACCCAGCCCCACCACGGACACCCGCATGAGCGTCGCCATCCAAGCCTTCCACGACCCCGCCACCGGGACGGTCAGCTACGTCGTGCACGATCCTGCGACGCGCCAGGCCGCCGTGATCGACCCGGTGCTGGACTACAACGCCGCAGCCGGCCGCACATCGACGCACTCTGCCGACGCCCTGCTCGCCCACCTGCGCGCGCACGACCTGCACCTGCAGTGGATCCTGGAGACGCACGCCCATGCCGACCACCTGTCCGCGGCGCCCTACCTCAAGCAGCAGGCGGGCGGCCTAATCGCCATTGGCGAACGCATCCGTGCGGTGCAGGCCACGTTCGGCCGCTTCTACAACCAACCCGTCGCGCAGGACGGCTTCGACCGCCTGCTGCACGACGGCGAAACCCTGCACATCGGCAGCCTCGAGCTGACGGCACTGCTGGTGCCCGGCCACACGCCGGCCGACCTGGCCTACTGCATCGAGGATGCCGTCTTCGTCGGCGACACCCTGTTCATGCCCGACCTGGGCAGCGCACGCGCCGACTTTCCCGGCGGCGACGCCGGCCAGCTCTATCGCTCCATGCAGCGCCTGCTCGCCCTGCCTCCCGAAACCCGGCTCTTCGTCTGCCACGACTACCCGAACGGCCGCGAGGCGCGCTGGCAGACGACCGTCGCCGAGCAGCGCGCCGCCAACATCCATGTGCACGACGGCGTGACCGAAGCCGCCTTCGTCAGCATGCGCCGCGCCCGCGACGCCACGCTCGGCGCGCCGGCGCTGATCCTGCCGGCACTGCAGGTCAACATCCGCGCCGGCCAGATGCCCCCGGCCGAGGACAATGGCGTCAGCTACCTGCGCATCCCCATCAACGCGCTGCCGAGCGCCCCCGCCCGGTAAGCAGCAGCACCACGCCCACCAGCACGACGCCCGCAGCCAGCCATTCGTGGCCGCTGATTTGCTCGCCCGCCAGCGTGACGCCCAGCAGCATCGCGATGACGGGGTTCACGAAGGAATAGCTCGACGCCAGCCCCGCCGAGGCTTCGGCCAGCAACACCATGTAGGCGTTGAAGGCCACGAGCGAGCCGAACACGACGAGATAGGCCCAGGCCCACAGTGCCTGCGGCTCGATGCGCTCGGGCAGCGTCTCGCCCCCCAGCAGGCTCAGGCCCATCAGCACCACGCCACCGGCCAGCATCTCGCTGGCGAAACCCATGGCGCCGGGGGCCAGCGGCAGGCTGCGCTGGGACAGCACGCTGCCCACGGCCCAGCTCGCGCAGGCCACGCTGATGGCCAGCAGCCCCGCCGGCGACGCCCCGAAACCCTGTCCCTGCGTGAGCAGCAGCACGCCGACCAGGCCGCAAGCGATGCCCAGGGATTCCAGCCGCGTCGGCCGCTCACCCCACAGCAGGTTGAGGCCGGCGATCATCAGCGGCATCACCGCGATGAACGCGACCACCAGTCCCGAACCCACCGTTTGCTCGGCCGTCGCGGTGCCGCCCATGCCCCCGCCCAGCATCAGCCCGCCGATGATGACGGCGTTCCGCCACTGCCTGCCGCCGGGCCAGGGCACGCCCTGCCAGCGCATCCAGCCGGCCAGCAGTCCACCAGCAACCAGGAAACGGCTGCCCATCTGGAAGAAGGGCGGCAGGCTGACGAGCGCGACCTTGATCGCCAGGTAGGTCGAGCCCCAGACCAGCCACGTCGCGGCCAGGCACAGCATCAGCTTCGGCCCCAGGCCCGCAGAAGATTTCACCGGCACGCTCGTTGTGTTCATCGCCGGCATCGTAGAAACTCCGTACACATCGCAACAGGGCCACTTGAAGGTTGAAGCGCCCTGTTGCCTTGATATTCAAGAATTTTTCTTCACGTTGACGAGAGTTTCATGGCCCTTGATCTGGATCAGCATGACCATCGCATCCTGGCCGAATTGCAGGCCGATGCGCGACTGACGATGGCCGAACTGGGCCGGCGCGTGCACTTGAGCCAGCCGGCCGTGACGGAGCGCGTGCGCAAACTCGAAGACAGCGGTGTCATCGTCGGTTACCGGGCCCTCGTCGATGGTGCCAAGCTGGGCTATGCGATCCGCGCCGTCATCCGCATCGAAGCCATGGATGAGTCGCAGATGCTGCGCGCGCTGGACACCAGCCCGGAGGTCCTGACGGCCTATGACGTGACCGGCGAGGACAGCTGGATCCTGGAGATCGCCGTGCGCGACGTGGCCCACCTGAAGGCGGTGCTGTCGCGCTTCTGCCATCACGCCCCGACAGCCACGGCCATCATCCTGCGCGCGCTGCGCGAGCACGCCCCGCTCAAGCCGCTGCCCACCGTCGCGCCGGAGCCGGCCGCGCCGCTGGCCCGGAAAAGGCCCCTCTCCCACGAGGTCTGACCCGCGCCACGCAGGGCAGCGTGCCTGCGCTTACTTGACCAGCAGCGTGTTGACCGCGCTGAGGTCCTCCGCGCGCAGTTGGCCCGAAGCCTGGCGCAACTTGAGGCTGTTGACGACGACGTCATAGCGCGCCTTGGCCAGATCGCGCTGGGTCGAGAACAGCTGGGTCTGGGCGTTCAGCACGTCCAGGTTCACACGCACGCCGACCTTGTAGCCCAGTTGCGTGGCCTCCAGGGCCAGCTTCGTGGACGACTCGGCCGCCTCGTAGGCGCTGACCTGGGCCTTTTGTGACTGCACGCCAAAGAAGGCGCGGCGCGTGGCTTCGGCGACGCTGCGACGGGCAAAGTCGAGGTCGTTGCGGGCCTTCTCCTCCAGCACCAGGGTTTCCTTGATGCGGTTCTGCGTCAGGCCGCCGGTGTACAGGGGATAGGTCAGCGTCAGGCCGACGCTGGCGTTCTTGCCGGTGCCCGCACTGCCCTGCTGCGCGGCAACGATGGCGGGACTGGTGTGGGTATTGGTGCCACCCAGCGTGGCGCTGGCGTCCAGCGTCGGCTTCTCGCCGGCACGGGCGATCTGCGTGTCGAGCTGCGCCATCTCCAGGCCCAGGCGCGCCTTGCGCACGCCCGGATGCTGGTCGTCGGCCGTGGCGACCCAGGTGTCGACGTTGTCGCTGGGCAGGGCCGGCAGCGCCACCGGCACCGCCAGGCTCTTGGGCTCCACGCCAACTCGGCCGACGAACTGGTCCAGCGTCACGCGCTTGACGCGCAGGTCGTTGTCGGCAGCCAGCTCCTGGGCCACGGCGAGGTCGTAACGGGCCTGGGCTTCACGGGTGTCGGTGATGGTGGCGGTGCCGACCTCGAAGTTGCGCTTGGCCGAGGCCAATTGCTCGGAGATGGCGGCCTTGTTGGCCCGCGAGGTCGTCAGCGCATCCTTGGCGGCCAGCACATCAAAGTAGGCGGTGGCGAGGCGCACGATCAGATCCTGCTCGGCCGCTTCCAGGTCCGACTGGGCCAGGGCGTATGCACGGCGGGCCTTGTCGATGGTCGGGACGTTGCTGGCGTTGTAGACCGAATACTTGCCCGACAGCCCAGCCTGCAGCGTGCGGGTGTTCCACGACGCCCCCGTCGCCGGGTCCGTGCGACCGTAGGTGCCGCTGGCCTGCAGGCCCAACGTCGGGCGCAGCAGCGCCTCGGCCTGCGCGGCGCGGGCCGCGGCCGCGTCGGCGCTGGCGCGCGTGGCCAGGAAGGTCGCGTCATAGCCCCGTGCCGCGTCGTAGAGCTCTTGCAGGCTCTGTGCCTGGGCCGCGCCAGCGAGCAGGAAGCCGGCCGCGATGGCCAGCGGTTGCAGGATCAGGCGAGGTGCTTGGACGAGGGGCATGGGATTCCTTGGCTGGAGCAGTGAATTAGGCAGCGGCCGGGGTTATAGATGCAAAGCCCGCGGGTGACTAAAGCCATGTGACGACCTGCGCCCAAAGGGGGGCAAGCGGCGTTTTATGGCGACGAACTGCATCGATCTAGAAGCTGAAGGCGGGGGCTTCTGCGAAGCCGGGCAGGCGGCCGGCCACCGTGTCGAACAGCTCCACGGTGCGGAAGTCGCTCGCGCCGGTGCGCGTGACCAGCACGGCGCGCATGACCGGCTCCGCACCGATGATGGCTGCCAGACGGCCGCCCACCTTGAGCTGGTTCAGCAGGACCGCCGGCACCGCGGCGACCGAGCCCGACATCAGGATGGCGTCGAAGGGCTCTTCCTCCGCCAGCCCGGCGGCGCCGTCCTGGTTGAGCACGGTCGCGTTCAGCACGCCGGCGCGCTTCAGGTTGGCCTGGGCCTGGGCGGCCAGGCCGGCGTCGGCTTCCAGCGCGATGACGCGCTGGGCCTTGTGGCCCAGCAGGGCTGCCAGGTGACCCGTGGCCGCGCCGATTTCCAGCACCTTCTCGTGGCGCTGCACCTTGAGTTCCTGCAGCAAGCGTGCCTCGACCTTGGGCGCCAGCATGCGGCGGGTGGCGGTCAGCGGCAGCTCGGTGTCCACGAAGGCCTGGGCCCGGTGGGCCGCGGGCACGAAGTCCTCGCGATGCACGACGTGCAGCAGCTCCAGCACGCTGGGGTCGAGCACATCCCAGGGGCGGATCTGCTGCTCGATCATGTTGAAGCGGACTTGTTCGAGATTCATCTTGTTCTCCGGAGCACGGTACGGCGGGGGACTGAAAGGCAAAATTCTAGGGGCCCGACGGGCGGGCCAGCAGACCGTGCAGCAACAGCGCGATCTGGGCGTCCAGCAGCGCCTCGGCACTCATGGTGTCGCAGCAGCTGTCATGCTCGCCGAACGAGTGCTCATGCAGCAGCAGGTGCAGCATGGGCGCGATCAGCATGTGCACCGTCGCCACGACCGGCACGTCGCGGAACTCGCCGCTGCGGATGCCACGCTCAATGAGGCCGCCAACCAGGCTCTGCGAGGGCCGGATGACCTCGTCGACGTAGAAGCGAGCCAGCTCGGGGAAGTTGCGCGCCTCGATCATCATGATCTTGCAGACGACGCCGGCATTGCCATGGCCCACCTTGGCCCACCAGGCCTGCATCATCTGGCGCATCAGGTCGGCGATGGGGCCTTGGTGCTGGGCGGCGTGGGCCGCCGACTCGGTGATGTGCACGGACAGGTTGTCGCGCACCACGGCCTTGAACAGCTCGTCCTTGCTCGGGTAGTAGCGGTAGAGCGTGCCCTTGGCCACCCCGGCACGCGCGGCCACCTCTTCGCTGCGCGTGGCGGCGAAGCCCTTCTCCACGAAAAGCGCCAGCGCGGCGTCGAGGAGCTCCTGCGGACGGGCGTCCTTGCGGCGTTGGCGGACGGGGGCTGTGGCCAAGAGGAGGAAGTTAATGACCGAAGAGTCAATAATGTAGCCCGCGCCACCATTCGCCGGCAAGAACCCCTGGCTACACTGCGCGGCTTTGTCGCCCCGGAGCTGTTACGTGGATGTCATCCTGCTGATCAAAGCCGCCGTCATGGGCATCGTCGAGGGACTGACCGAGTTCCTGCCGGTGTCGTCCACGGGCCACCTGATCCTGACGGGCAGCCTTCTTGGCATGACCGACGCCAAATCCAAGGTCTTCGACATCGCCATCCAGAGCGGCGCCATCATGGCCGTCCTCATCGTGTACTGGGCGCGCATCCGCGAGGCGCTGGGCGGCCTGGCCAGCAGCGCCAAGCAACGCCGCTTCGTCGGCAACGTCGTCATCGGCTTCATCCCGGCCGGCATTGTCGGCCTGACGGTCTACAAGCTGATCAAGGCCCATCTCTTCAACGCGCCTGTCGTGGCCGGTGCCTTCATCGTCGGCGCGCTCATCATTCTGTGGGCCGAGAAACGCGCCCAGCCGATGGCCCGCGTGCAGAGCGTGGACGACATGTCGGCGCTGGATGCGCTCAAGGTCGGCCTCGTGCAGTGCTTGGGCATGATTCCCGGCACCAGCCGCTCGGGTGCCACCATCATCGGCGGCATGCTGCTGGGCCTGTCGCGCAAGGCCGCGACCGACTTCTCCTTCTTCCTTGCGATCCCGACGCTGATCTCGGCCGGTACCTACAGCCTGTGGAAGGAGCGCCACGCACTGTCGATGGCCGATCTGCCGATGTTCTCCGTCGGCTTCATCGTCAGCTTCCTGGCGGCCTGGGCCTGCGTGCGCTGGCTGCTGCGCTACGTGTCCAGCCACACCTTCGTGCCGTTCGCCTGGTACCGCATCGCCTTCGGCATCATCGTGCTGGCTACCTGGGCCACGGGTACGGTCATCTGGGCGGACTGAGATAATTCGGCCCATGGCCATCACGATCAAGACCGCTGCCGACGTCGCGGGCATGCGCATCGCCGGGCGCCTGGCGTCCGAAGTCCTGGACATGCTCACGCCCCATGTCAAGCCGGGTGTCACGACCAACGAGCTGGACAAGCTCGCCCACGACCACATCGTCAACGTCCAGCAGGGCATCCCAGCGCCGCTGAACTACTGTCCGCCGGGCTACATCCCCTACCCCAAGTCCATCTGCACGTCGGTGAATGCCCAGGTCTGCCATGGCATCCCCAACGACAAGCCGCTGAAGAACGGCGACATCGTCAACATCGACGTCACCGTGATCAAGGACGGCTGGCACGGAGACACCAGCCGCATGTTCGTCGTCGGCGAGGGCTCCATCGCCGCCAAGCGGCTGTGCGCCTTCACCTACGAGGCCATGTGGAAGGGCATCGCCAAGGTCAAGCCGGGCGCGCGCCTCGGGGACATCGGCCACGCCATCCAGACCTTCGCCGAGAACGCCGGCTTCTCCATCGTGCGGGAGTTCTGCGGCCATGGCATCGGCCGGGTGTTCCACGAGGAGCCGCAGGTCCTGCACTACGGCCGCCCGGGGACGCTGGACGAACTGGTGCCCGGCATGATGTTCACCATCGAGCCCATGATCAACGCCGGCCGCCGCGAGATCAAGGAAATGGGCGACGGCTGGACCATCGTCACCAAGGACCGCTCGCTGTCCGCCCAGTGGGAGCACACGCTGCTCGTCACCGACACCGGCTACGAGATCATGACGCTGTCGGCCGGCAGCCCGCCGCCGCCGGCCTTCATCACGCAGGCCGCCGCGGCGACCGCCTGAGGCCGTGGCGACGCTCGCCGAGCTCCGCCAGCAGTTCAAGGCGGGCAAGCAGACGCTGATCGACAACTTCCTGGCTGCCCGGCCGACGCAGGCCGGCGCCCAGAGCCTGCTGCGCCGTCTGGCCCGTCACGTCGATGACACGCTGCGCACGCTCTGGAACGCCGCCGGCATGCCTGAAGGCGCCTGCCTCGCCGCCGTCGGCGGCTACGGCCGCGGCGAGCTGTTCCCGCATTCCGACGTCGACGTCCTCGTGTTGCTGCCGGATGGCGTCGAGGCCTATCAGCCCGGCCCGGCCAAGACCGCGATCGAGGGCTTCATCACAGCCTGCTGGGACGTCGGCCTGGAGATCGGCTCGTCGGTGCGCACGCTGGGTGAATGCCTGAGCGAATCGCAGAGCGACGTCACCATCCAGACCGCGCTGCTCGAAGCCCGCCCGCTGGCCGGCGAGGTGAGGCTGTTCCGCCTGATGTCCAAGCGCTTCATGCAGGCCATGGATCCCAAGGCCTTCTTCCGCGCCAAGACGCTGGAGAGCCTGCAGCGCCACACCAAGTTCGACGACACGCCCTATGCGCTGGAGCCCAACTGCAAGGAGAGCCCCGGCGGCCTGCGCGACCTTCAGATGCTGATCTGGCTGGCCCGCGCGGCCGGCCTGGGCAAGACCTGGAAGGCCCTCAGCGCGCGCGGCCTCATCACCGCCTTCGAGAGTCGCCAGCTGCAGCGCAACGAGGGCCAGCTCAAGCTCATCCGCGCCCGTCTGCACGCGGTGGCGGGCCGGCGCGAGGACCGCCTGGTCTTCGACCTGCAGACGGCCGTCGCGCAGAGTTTCGGGTTCGAGGGCACGGGTGCCCAGCGCGCCTCCGAGGTGCTGATGCGGCGCTACTACTGGGCGGCCAAGGCCGTCACGCAGTTGCACCAGATCCTGCTGCTGAACCTGGAGGAGCAGATCAACGGCTCTCAGCAAGACCAGTTGCGCCCCATCGAGGGGCACCCGGAGTTCCTGGACCGCGGCCGCATGCTGGAGGTCGCCAGCGACGACCTCTACCAGCGCGACCCGCACGCCATCCTGCGCACCTTCCTCGTGTACCAGCAGACGCCCGGCATCAAGGGCTTCTCGGCGCGCACGCTGCGGGCGCTCTACAACGCCCGGGGCCTGATGGACGCTGCCTGGCGCCGCGACCCGGTCAACCGCGCCACCTTCATGGCCATGCTGCGCCAGCCCGAAGGCCAGACGCACGCCTTCCGGCTCATGAACCAGACCTCGGTGCTGGGGCGCTACCTGTGGGTGTTCCGGTCCATCGTCGGGCAGATGCAGCACGACCTCTTCCACGTCTACACCGTGGACCAGCACATCCTCATGGTGCTGCGCAACGTGAGGCGCTTCTTCATCCCCGAGCATGTCCACGAGTACCCGTTCTGCTCGCAGCTGGCCGCGCAGTTCGACACGCCGGAAGTCCTCTACATCGCCGCCCTCTTTCATGACGTGGCCAAGGGTCGCGGAGGCGACCACTCCGAACTCGGCGCCATCGAGGTCAGGCGCTTTTGCCGCCAGCACGGCCTCGACGCCGCCGACACGGCCATGTGCGTCTTCCTGGTCGAACATCACCTGACGATGTCGCGCGTCGCACAGAAGGAGGACCTGTCGGACCCCGAGGTCATCGCCGCATTCGCCGCCAAAGTGGGCAACGCGCGGCGGCTCACGGCCCTGTACCTGCTCACCGTGGCCGACATCCGCGGCACCAGCCCCAAGGTCTGGAACGCCTGGAAGGGCAAGCTGCTCGAGGACCTGTACCGCATCACGCTGCGCGCGCTGGGCGGCGCGAGGATCAACCTTGACGCCGAGATCGAGGCCCGCAAGCAGGAGGCCCGGCAAGACCTGGCCCTGCATTCCCAACTGCCCGGCACTGAGGAGCCGCTGTGGAACCGCCTGGCCGTCAGCTATTTCGCGCGGCACGACGGCGCCGAACTGGCCTGGCATGCGCGCTCGCTGTGGCGCCACGTGGACACGCAGGTGCCCGTCGTGCGCGCCCGCCCCTCGCCGATCGGCGAGGGCCTGCAGGTGCTGGTCTACGCGCCAGACCAGCCCGACCTGTTCGCCCGCATCTGCGGCTACTTCGACGGCGCCGGCTTCAGCATCCTCGACGCCAAGGTGCACACGACGCGCAACGGCTACGCGCTGGACACCTTTCAGGTCATTCGCCCCGAAGCCGACGTGCATCACCGCGACCTCGTGCCCCTCGTGGAGCAGAAGCTCGCCGTCGCGCTGCAGGCCGAAGGCCCGCTGCCCGAGCCGCGGCGCGGCCGGCTGTCACGCCGCGTCAAGAGCTTCCCCTACTCGCCGCGCATCTCGCTGCGCCCCGACGAGCGGGCCACCGCCTGGCTGCTGACCATCTCGACCAGCGACCGCGCCGGCCTGCTCTACGCCATCGCGCGGGTGCTGGCCCGCCACGGCATCAACCTGCAGCTGGCCAAGATCTCCACGCTGGGAGAACGCGTGGAGGACACCTTCTTGCTCGACGGCCCGGCACTGCAACAGAACAAGGCCCAGCTGCAGATCGAGAGCGAGCTGCTGGACGCGGTATCCCTGCCGGCATGAGCTACACCATCGCCATCGGCGACGCCATCGCCGAACTGGACCGCTTCGACGCCATCCTCGACGTGCGCTCGCCGGGCGAGTTCGCCGAGGACCACCTGCCCGGCGCCGAGAACTGGCCCGTGCTGGACGACGAGGAACGCCGCATCGTCGGCACGCTCTACAAGCAGGACCCGCTCGAAGCCCGCCGGCTGGGCGCCACGCTGGTGGCGCGCAACGTCGCCCGGCTGCTGGACGAGCGCACCGGCGGCAAGCCCAAGACCTGGCGGCCTCTGGTTTACTGCTGGCGCGGCGGGCAGCGCTCGCTGTCGCTGCACTGGTTCCTCGGCCAGATCGGGTTTCGATCGCGCCAGTTGGTGGGGGGCTACAAGGCCTACCGCGCCCAGGTGCGCGACGACCTCGAGGCCTGGCCCGTGAACTTCCGCTACCGCGTGCTGTGCGGACTCACCGGCTGCGGCAAGACGCGGCTGCTGCAGGCACTGGCCGCCGAAGGCGCCCAGGTGCTGGACCTCGAAGGCCTGGCCGCCCACCGCGGATCCGTGCTGGGCGGCCTGCCAGATCGTCCCCAGCCGACGCAGAAGGGGTTCGACACGGCCCTGTGGGCCCTGCTGCGCCAGTTGGACCCGACGCGACCGGTCTTTGTCGAGAGCGAGAGCCGAAAGATCGGCCGCATCGCCCTGCCTGCCGCCCTGCTGGCGGCGCTGCACGGCCAGGGCCGACCGGTGTGGATCGACCTCCCCGAGGCCGCCCGTGTGGAGCTGCTGCTGCAGGATTACGCCCACTTCACCAGGGATCCTGAAGCCTTCTGCCAGGCATTGGACGACCTCATCGAGCTGCGAGGCCGCGCCCGCGTGGCCGGGTGGCAGGCGCAGGCCCGCGCGGGAGACTGGCCGGGCGTCTTCGCCGCACTGATGCGCGAGCACTACGACCCCGGCTATGCGGCGTCGCTGCGCCGGCATTTTCCGGCCGTGGCCGACGTGTCCCCGCTTGCCCTGGCAGACGCCCGACCCGCCACGCTGAGCACCGCCGCCCGACATTTGCTTGCCACGGCTTGAGGCGTATCAAGGCCGGCACCGCCCGGACACGGCACACTCCGTGCCGTCATGCCCAACCGCTACAGCGAACAGGCCCTGAGGGAATCCCGGGCCTTCGGCGTCCGTCCCATTCCCGTGCTGCGCCCCCTGGGCTGGCTGGCGCGCGGCTGGCAAGACCTGTGGCAGGCGCCTCTGGCCTCGCTGGGTCATGGCCTGGCGATGGCCGTGTTCGGTGCACTGCTGTTCGCGCTGGCACATGACCGTTTCTGGCTGCTGGCGGGAGCGTTCAGCGGTTTCCTGATCGTCGCGCCCATCCTGGCCACCGGGCTGTACGCCATCAGCCGCGAGCTGCAGCGCGGCGGCCGGCCCGGCTGGCACACGGTGCGCGACGCCTGGCGACCGCGCGACGGCCGGCTCATCGTCTTCGGCGTGCTGCTCGCCTTCGCCGGCACGGGCTGGGTCCTGTGCTCCGCTGCCTTCGTCACCGGCTTCGCCGCCGACCCGATCCAGAGCCCCCGCGACTTCCTGCTCAAGGTGGTGCTGAACGACGACTCCCATCTTTTCGAGACCTGGCTGATGCTGGGGGCGGTGCTGGCCGCACCAGTCTTCGCATCCACCGTCGTGGCCATTCCCGCGCTGGTGGACATGCCACCGGGCAAGCTCGGCGTGCTGGGCGCCGTGTTCACGAGCTGGCGGGTCGTGCTGGAACATCCTGCGCCCATCGCACTCTGGGCCGCGCTCATCATTGCGCTGACCCTGGTCGGCATGGCCACCGCGCTGCTGGGCCTGGTGCTCATCGTGCCGTGGCTGGGCCATGCCAGCTGGCACGCCTACCGCGACCTCGTCACCCGCAGGCCGGATTGACATGCGCCGTCGCCCCTCGTGCCCGCCCCGTCCGTTCCCCGCCCAGGGAACACGTCAACGCCTTCGGGCGGCCGGGCGGTCCTGACCATGTGGGGCTACACCGAAGCTGAGATCGCCCAGTTCGGCCTGACCTTCGGGGTCTCGGCCTTCATGCTGTACATGGTGTTCATCATCCTGCAGTTGGCGCGCGAGTCCAAGGCCGGCCGCTTCGGCACCTTCGTGCTGCTGCTGGGCCTGGGCTTCGGCCTGGTGGGCTTCGCGGCCAAGGGCGTCATCAAGTTCTTCCTGTCGGGCGCCGTCGGATGAAGCCCGCTGCGACGCCGCTGAGCCGGACGCTGCGGCACAGCCACTTCGAGGACGCCCAGGCCCTGCTCACCGGCACGCTGTTCGCCGCGCTCGGCGTGGCCTTGTTCAAGCAGGTCGGCATGCTCAGCGGAGGCACGGTGGGACTGGCCTTCGTGCTGCACTACGCGCTGGGCTGGCCGTTCGGCCTGCTGTTCTTCGCCATCAACCTGCCGTTCTACGCGCTGGCCTGGCGCCGTATGGGGCCGGCCTTCACGATCAAGAGCCTGCTGTCCGTCGCCCTGCTGGCGGGGTTGGCCGAGGCGCTGCCGGGCTGGCTGAGCATCAGCCAGCTCAACCCCTGGTTCGGCGCCATCGGCGGCGGCCTTCTCGTGGGCGCGGGCCTGATCATCCTGTTCCGCCACCGCGCCTCCCTCGGTGGACTCAACGTGCTGGTGCTGTGGCTGCAGGAGACGCGCGGCTGGCGCGCTGGCTATGTGCAGGCCGGCCTGGACGCGGCCATCCTGCTCGCCGCCCTGCCCTTGGTGCCGCTGGACCGCATCGGCCTGTCACTGCTGGGCATGGCCGCCATCAACGCCGCCCTCGCCATCAACCACCGGCCCGGCCGCTACGTGGCGACCTAAGCCAGGTCCGACGCCAGGCTAGCCAGCGTCTCCGGCACGATCTGCACATGGGCCGGATAGTGGGTGTGGTCGCAGCCCAGCTTGACGCCAGCGCCTGCCTTGACCGCCTGGCGCATCGCCGGCGTCAGCTCGAAGCGCACGAAGTGCACGGCCGAAGTCTTCTCGCTGTTCTCGCGGTCGAGGTCCTCGTCGGCGATGGCATAGACACGCTGCTGCCCCTCCACCTCGACGAACAGCCTGTCTTCCACGCCGATGAGCCTTGAGAGCTCCCGCCGCCGCTCGTTGGGATCGGGGTACTCGATGAGCAGCGTCGCCTTCCAGTTGCCGCCATCGGGCACCAGCGGTGCATAGGCATCGATCTCACCCTGGATGCCATCCGCCTCGAAGATCTTCTCGATCCGCAGCATCTCCTGGATCTGGTAGCGGATGCTGCGCTCGTCCTCGAACTGCAGGTTCAGGTGCTCGCCGAGACGCACGCTGCGCAGGCGGCGGTGCGCGACGATCGCCGGTTTTTCGGCCTTGCGGAACTTCGCATAGGCCTCCAGCGTCATGAGGCTGTCGATGGTGATCATGGTTGAGGCGCCCGGCCGCCCGCTGCGATGGCCGCGCGCCCTCGGGAGCGCTGAGCCCAGCGAGTGTCAAGGCGGTCATTTGAGTCCGTAGGCGGTACGCATGAGGGTCAGCGGGTGGGCCAGGGCCTTGGCCGGCGTGCCGGCTTGCGCCATGCCTTGGGCGATGTGGTGGCCGGCGAGCGCGCAGTCGCTGGCGATGAAGTCCGGCTCGTCCTTGGCCATCGCCTTAAAGACGGGCTTGCCGATCTTCATCGCGACCGGGTGGGTGGGTGTCTTCACGCCATAGGTACCGGCGTGGCCTGAACAGCGCTCGACGGTATTGAGCTTGACCTCCACGCTCTGGCCCATGAGCTTGAACATCTCCTCGGTCTTGCGGCCGATCTTCTGCACGCGGCCGTGGCAGGGGATGTGATAGCTGACCTTGCCCAGCGCCTGCTTGAAGTCCGTCTTCAGCAGGCCGTCCTTGTGCCGGGCGACCAGGTACTCGAAAGGGTCCCACATCGCTTCCTGAACCTGCTGCACGGCCTGCTCGTCCGGAAACATCAGCGGCAGCTCCTGCTTGAACATCAGCGTGCAGCTCGGGATGGCGGAGAGGATGGCGAAGCCATCCCTGGCATAGGGCGCCAGAACGGCAATGTTGGCCGTCTTGTGCTTCTCCACGGTCGCCAGGTCACCGAGCTCCAGCTTGGGCATGCCGCAGCAGGCTTCCTTCTCGACGATGACATAGGGAATGGCGTTGTGGTCCAAGACCTTGAGCAGGTCAAATCCGATGCCTGGCTCGTTGTAGTTGACGTAGCAGGTCGAGAAGATTGCGACCTTGCCCGGCGTGCGCTCGCCGTTGGTGACCACCTGGACCGGCGTCTTAGGCGCACTCCAGCGAAAGCGCTTGGACGCCAGCTCCGGCAACCAGGCCTGCGGATGGACGCCCAGCTGCTTGTCCAGCAGCTTGCGCGCAACCTTGGTGCGGTTCACGGCGTTGACGGCCTGCACGACGACGGGAATGCCGGCGAACTGACCATGCACATCGGTAGAAGCGAGGAACTTCTCGCCAGCGCCCACGCCGCCCTTGCGGAACTTGATCGCCTTGGCGCGCAGCATGGTGTGTGGAAAGTCCAGGTTCCACGCATGCGGCGGCACGTAGGGACACTTGGTCATGTAGCAGAGGTCACACAGATAGCACTGGTCGACGACCTTCCAGAACTCCCGCGGGTCCACGCCGTCCAGCTCGCCCGTCTTGCCGTCGTCGACGAGGTCGAACAGCGTCGGGAAGCTCTGGCACAGGCTGACGCAGCGGCGGCAGCCGTGGCAGATGTCGAAGATGCGCTCCATCTCCTGGAGGCAGGCCGCCTCGTCGTTGAACTCGGGGCTCTTCCAGTCGAGCGCGTGCCGCGTCGGGGCTTCGAGATTGCCTTCTCTGCTGCTCATCCTCGCTCCCACCTATGAGGATTGCGGCCGCTGCAAGCAGTGGCCGCCCGAGACATCAATCCACCAAAGCGTCCAGCGCCTTCTGGTAGCGGTTGGCATGAGAGCGCTCAGCCTTGGCCAGCGTCTCGAACCAGTCGGCGATCTCGTCGAAGCCCTCGTCGCGGGCCGTCTTGGCCATGCCCGGGTACATGTCGGTGTACTCGTGGGTCTCGCCGGCGACGGCAGCCTTCAGGTTGTCGCGCGTCGCGCCAATGGGCAGCCCGGTGGCGGGATCGCCAACGGCCTCCAGGAATTCGAGGTGTCCATGGGCATGACCCGTTTCGCCTTCGGCCGTGGAGCGGAACAGCGCCGCCACGTCGTTCTGCCCTTCGATGTCCGCCTTGTTCGCAAAATAGAGGTAGCGGCGGTTGGCCTGGGATTCGCCTGCAAAGGCGTCCTTCAGGTTCTGCTCGGTCTTGGATCCTTTCAGGCTCATCGCAGTCTCCATTGGGGTGTGGAAATCAAGACGCTACTCCCATGCCGACGCGCCCAGCCAATCGATAGCTTCAATGTGGGCCATAGTGGGCCGCTATGCCACGGCACGCAGGCCCAACTGCAAACCGGCGGGCGGCTATACTTTGACACATGTGGGGGGGTAGCTCAGCTGGGAGAGCGCCGCGTTCGCAATGCGGAGGTCGGGAGTTCGATCCTCCTCCTCTCCACCACTGACTGACAGCCTAAGTCCTTGATTTCCAAAAAAATCAGGGCTTCCGATATTCATCCAACTTTGGCAGTGCTGCAGGAGCAGGACGGCCCCCATGCCACGGCTCGGCAGCCTGATGGCCGCACAGCTAGGTGCGGAGGAAAGGATGTTTCATTTCCGGGCCGGCACTTCGAGGGCGTCTTCTCGTTCAATCTGCTGCTTTCCTGAGCCACCGAGTCTCGGTGGGCCTTGCCGTGGCCGCCGGAACAGCCACAGTCGGCCAGTTGCTGCAGTAGCGCATGAGCCGACTACTCGCTGGGTCGATATGGTCCGTTATGAGCCCACAACGAGGGGGCTGTGCCTGAGCGTCAGCGCCTGTAGTGCGTTAGCTGGCCCACCTTCGAATCCGAGCCACAAGGCTTCGCGGGGTGACGGTATCCACGCCACGTTCATCCACCGGATCAGATGCAACATCGACAAGGTCACGTTGACGTCGACATAGCCGTACTGCAGCAGCGCCTTGCAGAACTCCCGGTTCTTCTCCCTGGCTCAGGGCCGAATCGCCGAAAGACCAACACTCAGTGTGTCTCGAATTCTTCAATGCGGATCAGCATCCAACAGCGCAGATTCGAGGATTCCCAGCGCCTCCTCAAAGACCTCATGCTCAATCGTCAACGGGTACAGGAATCGGATGACATTCGAGTGGACACCACAGATCAGCAGAATGAGTCCTCGCTGCAGGGCTGACCGCTGCACCCTCAGTGCAAACGTCGCGTCGGGCATTCCCGTCGCCGGGTTGAAGAACTCCGCCGCCACCATGCTTCCCAGGCCACGGACATCCGCCATGCTTGGTACGCGCGGCATTAGGCCTTGCAGCTTGCTCCTAAGCAGATTGCCCAGCACCATTGCCCGGGCCGCAAGCTCTTCCTCCTCGATCACGTCCAGCACGGCGTGGGCTGCGGCGATCGACAGCGGGTTACCCGCATAGGTACCACCAAGTCCGCCCGGCGCCGCGCCATCCATCACTTCCGCGCGGCCCACGACACCCGACAAGGGCAGGCCACCGGCGAGCGATTTGGCCACCGTCATCAGATCGGCCTCCTCTTCGAAGTGATGCATGGCGAACATCCGGCCTGTGCGTGCAAACCCCGTCTGGATCTCGTCGGCCACCAACAGGATGCCGTGCTCATCGCAGACATGGCGCAGTGCCGCCACAAAGGGTGCCGGCGCAGGATTGAACCCACCCTCGCCTTGCACAGGCTCGAAGATGATGGCCGCCACACGCTTGGGATCGATGTCGCAGAGAAAGACCTGCTGCAGGGCCGCCAGGCTGTCATCGACGCTAACCTCGTGCAGCGCGCTGGGAAACGGGACGTGGAACACTTCGCCAGGCAGCGGGCCGAAGGAGAGCTTGTAGGGCGACACCTTGCCGGTCAGGGCCATTCCCATCATGGTGCGGCCGTGGAACCCGCCGGAAAAGGCGATCACGCCAGACCGGCCCGTGGCTGACCGGGCGATCTTGATGGCATTCTCGACCGCCTCGGCGCCGGTCGTGAAGAAGGCCGTCTTCTTGGAGTGGCGCCCGGGCGCTGCACGGTTCAAACGCTCGGCCAACTCGACATAGGAGGTGTAAGGCACCACCTGGTACGCCGTGTGGGTGAAGGATTTGAGCTGCCGCTCGACTGCCTGCATCACCCGCGGGTGGCAGTGACCTGTGTTCAAGACCGCGATGCCGCTCCCGAAGTCAATGAAGCGTCGCCCTTCGATATCCCACAGCTCTGCGTTTCGGGCCCTGGCGGCATAGAAGCCGCACATCACCCCCACGCCGCGAGGCGTCGCCGCATCCTTGCGCGCTTGCCAAGCGGCGTTGTCGCCGCCCCTCGTCAACTCGTCCGAATTGTTCAACATCGCGGCACTCATTGGGTAGGCGGGAGGGACAGCCGGTCCGCAATCACAGGGGCGCGCTCCACGCGGATCTTCTGCTTGTTGTCGGCAATGGCTCGCCACTCCGGACTGGCGGCAAGCCGCGCCCGGACCTTGCCGACCGCGACATCCCGCTGTCCGAGAGCCGCATCGTCGCGGTACTCCAGCAGAAACATCGAGGCCCAGGGGCGCCCGGCGGCATAACGACTGAAGTACAAGCCATAGCGCGACACGACCCCCTCGTCAATCCAGCCGTTGAACTGGGGGATCACGTAGCCGTCCAGGTACTTCAGGTAGTCGTTGGTCGACACGAAGTAGTCATAGGGGATCACCAAGAAGGTCGGCTGCTTGGACAGCGCCTTGGCTTCACCCTCGCGCATCCGGTCCACCGGCACCGTGGCCATGGTCTTGATCAGGCGCAGGGCCTCCTGCGGCAGTCCGCCGGGGCTCGTGTCCTCGACCTCCCGCCATCGCGCCACGTCGGCGTATCGGGCGAAGCTCAGCTGAACGAGCACGTCGAAGCCCTCGCTGTCCACATAGCGGCTGAACAGGACGCGGTAGTCCTGCACGCGGCCTTCTCGCTTGAGGCGTTCGAGCTGCGGCAGGCCCCGTTCGAGCAGCAAGCGCCGCAGTTCGGTGCGGTCCACGGCTGCAGTCTGCGCGGTCGTGATCAGGCCTAGCGGCCCGTCCTCCCGAGGATCCGGGCTGGCAGCGATGGACAGGCCAGGCAGCGCGAACGCCAGCAAGATCGCGATGGAAAAGTGCCTGCGGCACGGCTTGAAGATAGACATCTATGGGCTTTCGGTTGGACTATGGAGCGCGACCACGGTTCTGGCTGCCGTCAAGGCTTCAGATGGCGGCCGACAAACTCGAACAGGCGATTCGCCGCGTCATCCCGCTCCGGGGTGTCGCCATGCATGAAGACATGGCCGCCCGGCGCGTTGTCGTAGATCTTGGATTCGAAGGTCTTGCCGCGAGCCTTCAGCGCGTCGAGCAGACGACCGGTGTGCAGCGTCAGCGGCGCAATCTTGTCGCCGGTCGTGGCCAACACCAGCAGCGGTGACTCGATTGCGTCGACGTTGTTGATCGGCGATACCGCCATGTAGGCCGCCAGGTTGTCATTCGGCAGCTGCCCCTTGAAGCTGGGGCTTTCGCGTGCCACCTCTTGGCGCCGGTACTCGGGCTTGTAGGCCATGTAGGCCACGAAGTCGGTGAGTCCCACGATGTCCACCGCAGCCCGGAAGCGCCTGGGTTGCTTCTGGATCGCCAAAAGCGTCACCATGCCGCCCCGGCTCTCCCCCACGATACCCAGGCGATCGGGGTTGACATCGGGCTGGCGGGCGATGAAGTCCGCAGCCGACAGCACGTCGGCAACATCAGTGACGCCGTAATCGTTGCGGAAGTGCCGATCGCCATAGCCGCGGCTGCCCCGGTACTCGGGAAAGATGACGACGTAGCCGCGAGACACGGCCTGCTCGACCATCCAGAACCAGGAATGATCGAAATGCTCGTGAAAGCCGCCGTGCACCAGGATCAGCGCCGGACGCCTGCCCGGCGGCTGCCGGGCCCCGCGAAAGACATAGCCTGGGATCAGGCCGTTGTCCGCGGCCGGATAGGAGACGCGCTTCATCTCAATGCGGCCGGCGTATTCAGTCGCAAAGGCCAGCGCGATGACATGCTGCGCCTGCTCATAGACGGCATGCTGCAGGATCTCCAGCTTGCTGGCGGTGTCCTTGGCATCGAGATTGATGAACTTGTCCAGCGGACCGTCCTTGGGGCCTTCTGCCGATTCGGCGCTCGCCGTGCCCGCCAGCGCCAACGCGCAGACGCCGACCAGCAGGCGACGCGCGAACTGCGCGGAATACGAAATCCCATGGGTCATCTGTTTCTCCAGTGCTGAAATGGATTCCCCGAAAGCGCCGTGCGCCGCATTGCCGGGGGATCGGGCCTGAGGGGGCGTTGTTGCCCCTCGCCCGTTGGGTGCCACACGAACGCCGGTCCGCACGGCCTGCCCGTGCTCATCTGCCGGATTCGGTCGGGACCGCATAGACCTGCTTGCCGCCAAGCCAGGTGTAAAGCACCCGGGTCTGCGCGATCTCCTTGGGCGACAGCTGCCGAATGTCGCGCTCCAGCATCACCAGATCGGCCAGCTTGCCGGGGCTGATGCTGCCCTTGGACTTCTCCTCGCGGGCAGCCGATGCGGGGTTGATCGTGTAGGCGCGGATCGCCTCTTCGACAGTGATCGTCTGTTCGGGGTGCCAGCTCGATTCAAAGCCCTCGGGTGCGCTGCGGCTCACCGCCTCGGCGATGTTCTCGAGCGGGTTGTTCGGCTGCAAGGTGCTGCCATCGAAGCTGCCGGGCCAATCGGAACCGATGTTGAGCCGCAGACCTGCCTCCGCCGCGCTGCGCCAGGGGAATGCCGTCGCCGTGCGGTCATGCCCCAGTGCAGCGTCAATCGTACCGAGCTGATCGATCAGGTGCGAGGGCGTGATGTCCACGTAGAGCTTCAGCTGCTTCTTTGGGTCCAGGGCCGTCGCGCGGGCCAGCTGGCCGGGCGCCGTGTACCACATGTGAATCAGCCGGAATCGACGTTCGCGCGCCGGATTGGCCTGGATCGCCGCCTCGTAGTTGTCCAGCAGCATGTCCAGCCCCGCATCACCGACCACGTGGACCGCCAAGTCGTAGCCGAGCCGGTCGGCACCAATCATGTCCGCGCGCAACGCGTCGGCATCGGTCACCCGGTACGCCAAGGTGCCCCTGCGTCCGCCCGCATTCAAATAGGGCTCCCTCATCAGCGCGAAGTCCATGAAGGCCTTCAGTGCACCGTAGCGTATGAAGTCATCACCGGCACCGGGCTTGATACCGATGCGCGCATAGTCTCTCCACCCCGCCAGGGACAACAACGCGTGCACCCGGACGCTGAGCGCGCCGGCCTCGCGCAGGTCATGGAAGACCGTCATGTCGGTGTAGCTGCGCTCCACGTGTACCTGGAACTGCTGCAGCCGCGAGACGGATTCGATACGGGCGATGTCGTGCAGGCCGGTCACGCCCAGGGCGTTCAGTTCCCGGATCAGGGCCCGGCCCGCGACCACGTTCTTCTGCTTGGACGGCGGGGGCAGCATGGTGGCCACCTTCTGCACTGCATTTCCCGTCAGCAGACCAGTCAGGGCGCCGGTGCTGGCGTCGCGCCCGTAGGCACCGTACGCCGGATCCGCAATCGTGCGGTCCAGCTTGGCCAGCTTCAGCGCATAGGAGTTGACGAATGCGCGGCCGTCGTAGAAGCGGATCAGTACCGGGTGGTCCGGCACCGCCGCGTCCAGTTCGGCTAGGGTCGGCATCGGCAAGGTCCAGCCCGTATTGCCCTTTCTCGCAGCCTTGGCGGCGACAAGCCCGCTCATGTCGGCCCCCGTGATCCACATGCCCTTGGGTACGCGCAGGGCGGACTCGCGCAGACGCGTGTACAGCGTGGACGTGTCCTCGACGTCGATCACGCGCGCCGTGTAGAAGGCATCGACCGCGTTGCCAAAGTGCGTGTGCGCGTCAATGAATCCCGGTAGGACCATCGCGCCCCTGGCGTCCATCGTCTGCGTCGATGGCCCTTTGCTCGCCAGCAGCTCCGCGCTCTTTCCCACCGCCAGGATCCGGCTGCCGGCGATGGCGAGGGCATCCGCCATTGGCCGCTCGGGGTCGACCGTCCACACCTTGGCGTTGTGAATGATGAGGTCGGGCGCCGGCGCCGCCTGCAGGGCTGGGGCGGCCGCGGCACACGCGGCAGCAATTCCCAGCGACATGAAACGCGTCTTCATATGCATGACTACTTCTCCCACCGAGGCCGGTGGCCTCTTTCAAAATTACGCACCGCTGGGCCCCTTCCATCGTCTTCACGGTACAACTGCCGAGCGCTCACGCTGCAGTGGGCGGTCGGCCCTTGAGCGCTGCCGCTTGCGCGCGGCCCCGCTTGAGTGCCTGGCGCCGCAGCCACCACAGTCGAACTCCGCTGAAGGACATGAAGGCCGCCACCAGGCCCATGCAGGCGATGATCAAGCGGCCCGGCGTTCCGAACGCCTGTCCGCTGTGCAGCGGAAACATCCACGCGACAAACGTGTCTCCCGCACCGTCCGACTGGCGAAAGCTCTGGGTACTCACGATCCGCCCGGTGCGCTTGTCCACCACGACCCTGCCCGTACCTTTATGCAGATTGATGTCGCCCTCCAGTCGAACCCGGACTTCGTAAAGCCCCTGATCGGGCTTGAACACGATGCCACGTGCCACCGCGCCCGGGTACTGCAGCACAGCGGCCCGCATCGCCTGCTCCGGCGTTGCCGGCCCGGCCCCTTGCGTCGATGCCGCCGCGCGGGGTTTCACCTCGACTGCCGGAGACACGGAGCGCACGACCGCTCGAAACCCCTCCGGAAAGGCCAAGTAGACCGCCGAGAGGGACATGACGAGCATCACGAGTGAGGACACGAGGCCAATTACGCGGTGTAGTTCGAACTGCCGGCGCACCGGGCGGGCATCCCACTTCACCGAAAACACAGGACGCCAGTTGCCCGAGGCAGGCCAGGCCAGGGCAACGCCGATCGGGGAGGACAGCAGCCAGAGCAAGGCAACCACGCCCATAAGCGTCTTGCCGAAGTCCCCAAGCAATACTGAACGATGCAGCAGCAGCAAGGTCGGCATCAGCTGCTTGGCATCCAGGCCCACGCCCTCGACCCGGCGCTCGGCCCTGATGATCCCCTTGTACGGATCCACAAAGATCTGGTCAATGGCCTGCGCGCCCTTGTCCTTCACCCGCAGATTGAAGACCCAGGCCTCGTCGGGCTCCTCGCCGACATACACGCTGCGAACCTTGGCTTGCGGATAACGCGACTCGACCAGGGCCACCAGGGGCTCGATGCCAAGGGGACTTGCCTCAGGGAATACCTGCAAGTCCCTCCTGTTCAGCCAGGCATCACTTTCGTCGAAGAACGCGATCGCGGCGCCGGTAAGACCGGCCATGAAGATGAAGGCTGCGATCGCAATGCCGGCCCAACGATGAACCCGCTGGGCAATGGATCTGACTGACATCTATGGCTCTCTCGTTCGTCAATCAGAAGTCGAACCGCGCGCTGGCCTTGACCATCCGGCTCAGGCCCTGGCCGAGCAGATTGCCACCCGCGGCGTTCCAGTAGCGCTTGTTGGCCGCGTTCTCGACGTTGATCTGGAAGGTGGAGCTGGTGCCGGCAATCCGCGTCGAAAACCGCGCACCAAGGTTGAACAGCGTGTAACCCGGGATGTGGGCCTGGTTCAGGTTGTTCACCGGCCGAGCCGAGGTGTAGAACGCGCCAGCGTTGACGCCTAGGCCGGCCAGAAGCCACACGGGGCGGTACTCCGCAAACACGCTGAGCGTCTTCTTGGCGGTGTTCTCCGGGGTCTTGCCGATCAAGGCTGCATTCGCGGCGCTCTTGATCTTGACGTCCATCAGCATGCCGGACACGTAGACGGAGAGATTGTGAACAACCTCGCCGTTGACGGAGAACTCGACCCCCCGGTAATTGGCGCGCCCGTCAAGCACAAAGACATTGCTCGTGTTGATATAGGCCGAGGCCCTCTCAATCTCGAAGTAGGCCAGCGATGCGCTCATGCCCGGTATCACGTCGGTCCGGATCCCCAGCTCGTTTTGCTTGCTGACCGACGGAGGCAGGACCTCGAAGGCATTGGCCGCGGAGATGGGCGCCGTACCCGTCTCCTCAAGCCCTTCGATGTAGTTGGCATACACGCTGGTGTCGGGGCGCAGGCGGTACACGACGCCGCCTGAAAGCGTGTTCTTCTTGATCGTGTACCGGGCAGTGCTGGAGATGCTCTCGTAGTCCTCCTGGCGGATCCCAGCCAGCAGCTGCCACTGCGAACCCAGGCGAATTCGGTCGAAGACGTACAGCCCCTTGTCGACCACGTCCTGCGGATTCAACGTCGGCGTGATCGAGAAGGTGGGTGCAGCGAGGACGATCGGGTCGTAGAGGTTCTGCGCCTGGGTGATGCGCTGCGCGCTGGGTCCGTTCTGATAGCGCTTGTTCTGCGTATAGCCCAGGGTCAGCTCATGATCCAGCGGACCGGTCGATTCGCGTCCGTTCAGCTCCAGACGGCTGTTCGAATTCCGGTACTGCTGTCCGCGCGTCAAGGAGGTGCTCAGCGTACCCGCGCCGGTTGCGAGGTTGTAGTTGGTCAGTTGTCCGAAGTTGCGCTCATCGCGATCGGTTGCGGCTCGCCCCAGCTCCACCGTGGCAGTCCACTTGCTGCTGAATCCGTAGTCGGCCCGGAACAGCGCATTCTTCGAGCCTGCCGCATTCATTGCCCATGTGCCGGACAGCAGACGCTTGGGATCGGGCAGTCGCGGCAGCGCAATCACGTTATTGACCGCCGAGAGCAAGGCAATGCCGGCCTGCTCGGGGATCTCCTTGTAGAGGTCCTCGTAGTCAAACCGGAAGCTCAGCTCGTCGGTCGGATTCCAGTCCAGCGCGATCGACGCGAGCCGGCGGTTGCCCTTGCCGCCATCGATGGAGTTGCTCACCTTGCCACCCACCAGGTTCACGCGGGCGCCGAACTGCTTGTCCTCGCCGAACTTTCGACCCAGGTCGAGGTGTCCGAGCAACTGACCGTACTCGTTGCCGCTGATGTTCAGCATCGAGACCGGCGCCAGGCCGGCCCGCTTGGTCACAAGGTTGACGATGCCGGCCGGACTGGTGAAACCGTAATAGAGCGCCGAGGAACCCTTCAGCGCCTCCACGCGCTCCTTGTTCTCAAGCGGCAGGTCTGTCAGGTTGTTGATCGGCAAGGACCCGTTCAGCCGGTAGCTCGTCCGGTTGTCGACGTTGATGCCGCGGATCGACAGATTGTCATTGACACCTCCCCCCACCTGAGAGCGTGAAACGCCCGCAGCATTCTTGAGCGCGTCGAACAGCCCGCTGGCCGCCTGAGCATCCAGCAGGTCCCGCGGCAGCACATTGACCGTCATGGGCACGTCCAGCGCCTGTTGATCGCGGAATGCACCCACCTGGACCAGCTTGGTGCGAAAGCCCTTGGCCTTCTCGGAACTCACCGTGACGGTCTCCAACACCTGCGACTCCGCCGTCTGCGGATTCGCCTGGCCGGACGAGGCCGGATCGCCGGCTTGTGTCGGCGCCTCGGCCGCATAGGCGGCCTGCTGAGGGGCAATTGTCCAGGCGGCGCTGATGGCCACCGCAAGCGCACATCGAGAGAAGCTGAGGCGTTTCATCACTGGTCCTTATTGCAATAAAAGTTCAAAGGCCGGGTGAAGATCACCCTTATGTCTGGCAACAAGCCCAGTCTATGAGTGTTTTTTTATAGCGTAAAGAGCATCTCACGCACCTCGAGGGTATCCACTTACGAGAAATCGTGTCGCCCACATGGACCTCTTCCCATTGTCTCCCTCGGACTTTTTCAAAAGACAAGATCATCAATGCTGACGCCCCACCCAGGAGTGGCCCACGCACGATTGTTCTTTACATTTAAATAGTACATTGCTAAGCTCGACGAACACCCGACCACACATGGCCACCCCAAGCAATCGGCACAGTTCCATGACTGCAAAGCACGCCCTCCCCTCAATGAATGCGCTTTGGATGCCTTTCACGGCAAACCGCAGGTACAAGCGCGACCCCATCATGTTCGAAGCCGCACACGGCATGCACTACGTACTGGCCGGCGGCCGGCGCGTGCTCGATGCAACGGCGGGGCTTTGGTGCGTCAACGCGGGCCACGGGCGCGAATCCATTGCTGACGCCATCGCAGCTCAGTCGCGCAAGCTGCAGTACATCTCCACCTTCCAGGTCGGGCACCCACTCGCCTTCGAGTTCGCGGAACGGCTCGCCGACCTGGCGCCGGGCGACCTCAACCATGTGTTCTTCACGAACTCCGGCTCCGAATCGGTCGACACCGCATTGAAGATCGCCCTGGCTTATCACAAGGCGCTGGGCAATGGCGGCCGGACCCGGTTCATCGGCAGGGAGCGCGCCTATCATGGGACAGGCTTCGGCGGCCTGTCCGTGGGCGGCATCGGCGTGCACCGGCGCCCCTTCGGTCATCTGCTGCCTGGCGTCGACCACCTGCCTCACACCTATGACCACCGACAGCAGGCCTTCAGTAATGGCGAGCCCTCATGGGGTGCCCATCTGGCGGAAGATCTGGTCCGCCTGATTCAACTGCACGACGCATCGACCATTGCAGCAGTGATCGTCGAACCCGTGGCCGGCTCCACCGGCGTGCTCCCACCGCCCGCTGGCTACCTCAAGCGCCTCAGGGAGATCTGCGATCAGCACGGCATTCTGCTGATCTTCGATGAGGTCATCACGGCTTTCGGCCGGCTTGGGCATGCCTTCGCCGCCGAGAGGTTCGGCGTGCAGCCCGACCTCATCACCTGCGCCAAGGGCCTGACCAACGGCGCCATCCCGATGGGGGCGGTGATCGTTGACCGCAAGATTCACGAGGCGATCGTCCAGGGGCCCGAGAACAGCATCGAACTGCCCCACGGCTACACCTATTCAGGACACCCGGTCGCCTGCGCCGCAGGCCTGGCCAGTCTTGACCTCTACCTTGGCGAGCGACTGTTTGAGCGCAGCGCGGCCCTGGAGACCTTCTGGGCCGATCGCGCTCACGCGCTAAAGGGTCTGCCGAACATACGCGATATCCGCACGATCGGCCTGCTGGCGGCGATTGAGTTCGAGCCGCGGCCCGGCGGCCCCGGACAGCGGGCCTATGAAACGATGCGCAAGGCGCTTGAGAAAGGCCTTCTTGTCCGCACCAGCGGCGATCAGATCCTGCTGTCGCCGCCGCTAGTGGTCCGGGAGGATCAGATCGACGAGATGTTCGGCGTACTCGCCGATGTAGTGGCCGCGCTGGATTGAGGAGCCTTTCATGAACTACCCGAACACCCGTCTGTTCATTGGCGACCGGTGGCGAGATGCGTCCGACGGCCGCACGATTTCGGTTGTGAATCCCGCCACGGGCGAGGCCATCGGCACAGTCGCGCACGCCGGTGAGCCGGACATCGATCACGCCATCGCCGCCGCGCAGCAGGGCTTCCTGGCCTGGCGCAGCCTTGCCTCAGCCGAGCGCAACCGCATCATGCGGGCGGCAGCAGCGCTGCTGCGCACGCGGGCGACCGAGATCGCCCGGGCACTGACGCAGGAGCAAGGCAAGCCGCTTGCGGAATCCGCGGCAGAGGTGGCGGCGGCGGCGGACATGATCGAGTGGTTCGCCGACGAGGGCATGCGCGTCTACGGTCGCACAGTGCCATCGCGAGGCAGCCTGGCCGTCAGGCAGCTGGTCGTTTTTGATCCCGTCGGGCCCGTCGCCGCCTTCACGCCCTGGAACTTCCCAATCAACCAGGTCGTGCGCAAGCTCTCGGCGGCGCTGGCGGCAGGCTGCTCCGTCGTCGTCAAGGCGCCGGAAGAGACACCAGCGGCGCCCGCAGCACTGGTCCGCGCCTTCGTCGATGCCGGCGTGCCCGCGGGCACGCTCGGACTGCTTTACGGCGATCCGGCCCAGATCTCCAGCCGCCTCATCGCCCATCCCGTCATCCGCAAGATCACCTTCACCGGATCGACGCCGGTCGGCAAGCAGCTCGCCGCGCTGGCCGGCAAGCACATGAAGCGCGTGACCATGGAGCTTGGCGGCCACGCACCGGTCATCATCGCCGCCGATGCCGATCTGTCGCAGGCCTTGCGGACGGTGGGCCTGTCCAAGTTCAGGAATGCAGGACAGGCGTGCATCTCGCCAACCCGCTTCCTGGTGCACGAGAGCGTCTACGACGCGTTTGCCGAAGCCCTGGTTGCGCAGACCGCCGCACTCCGGGTTGGAGATGGCCTGGCGGCCGACACGCAGATGGGACCGCTTGCCAATCCCAGGCGGCTGAAGGCCATGGCCGATCTGACGGCTGACGCCATCGCGTCCGGTGCCCGGCTGCTGACGGGTGGCGCCCGCATCGGCGAGTCCGGCAACTTCTGGCAGCCAACTCTGCTCGGCGAGACGCCATTGAGCGCCCGCGCCTTCAATGATGAGCCCTTCGGCCCTCTCGCCGCGCTGAGGAGCTTCAACTCGCTGGACGAGGCCATCGGCGAAGCCAACCGCCTGCCCTACGGACTGGCCGCCTACGCGTTCACCCGCTCGATTCCAACCGCCGAGCGCTTCTCTCGGGAGATCGAGGCCGGCATGCTCTGGATCAATATGTCGGCAGTTGGCAGCGCCGAAATGCCCTTTGGCGGCATGAAGGACTCCGGCTATGGGTCCGAAGGCGGCCCGGAGGCCCTGCAGGCCTACCTCAACGTCCGCACAGTCGGACTGATGTGCAACTGAGCTGGAGCCAAGGACGGGGGGCGGACTCAGCGACGGCTTGCCGCGCCGAGGTGGCGCTGCATCAGTGCTGCCGCCCACTCGGAGTCGCCTTGCTCGAGCGCGTCAATGATCTGCAGATGTTCCTTGGTCGAGTCGACCAGGCTGATCGGACGGTCCTCGAAGTAGGTGTACTCGAGAAAGCGCCGCAGCTGGTTCTGCTGCGCCACGGCACGCACGATGAAGCGATTCCCCGAGAAGCGAGCCAGCATCTCATGGAACTCCAGATTCATCTCGAAGAACTCCGCGAGCGCCTTGGCACCCGTCGCATGGGCAAGAAACCGCTCCTGCGCGGCACGGCATTTGCGCAACTCGTCGACATCGACCTTGAACGTAGGTTCACGCAAGCCGGCCGACTCGACGATGGCACGAAAGCGGTAACTCTCGTCATGCGCTTCCTTGGTATCGAGCGACTCAGTGAAAGACCAGCCATGACCCTTGCGCCGCTCGATCAGGCCTTCCCGGGTCAGGCGAAGCATCACCCGGGTGAGCATGCTCTTCGGGGCAGGATAGCCGGCCTGCAGGTCGGCATCGGTGAAGGTGCTGGGCAGCTTGCCCCGGCCGCGGTCGGTGATCAGCAGGCGGAACAGCTCATCCTCGGTGATGCTGCTGGGCGCCAATCGCTCGAGCCTCAGGCGGTGCCCGCCCTTGGCCACCCAGAAGCCACTGTTGGCTCTCGATTCGACAAAACCCTCTTCCTCGAGCATCGTGAGTGCCGCCCGAACCGGAGTCCGCGACACGTCGTACTGTTCTGCGAGTCCTTTCTCCGTCAGGTGCTGCCCCGGGGCAAAGGTTCCATCCTTGATCAGCCGGGCGATTCGCTGGGCAAGGTCGATTTGCAGTGGGCTGCGAGAAGAGGTGGAGTCTTTGGTGCGGGCCATGGCCATGTATTTTATAGACCCTTAGTACGAATCTATCGCGCCGCTCAGGGGGAATTCTCCCTTGCCACGCGCATTGTATTTATATAGCATAAAGTACACAACGCAACCATTAGCACCTCGAGAACCCATGAGCCACAGCACGTCTGCGCACGACGCCCGCAAGGTCCCCCCCGCCCCGTTCATCGAGATCCACGGCTCGCCCCGCGAACGCGGACGCCAATATGGCGAGCAGGCACAGGATCGGATTCGGCTCGGGATCGCCCACTATGCGGCGCAGCTGGAGCGGAGCCGGCTGGACTGGACCGACATCCGGGCGATCGTGCAGACGTACGAGCCACTGATCGCGGGCTTCGAGCCCACATACATAGACGAGATGCACGGGATCGCCGAGGGAGCCGGGGTCGAGTATGCGGCCGTGTTCCTGCTCAATGCACGTACCGAAGTGCTGAAGATGGCCGACCGCCGTCGCAAGGGCGAGAAAGCCGACATCGAGCCCTCGGACGGCTGTACCGGCATCGTCGCCCTGCCGACGGCCACGCGCGAGGGCCGGCTGATCCACGCCCACAACTGGGACTGGAAGGCGGAATGCGCCGAGACCTCGGTGATCCTGCGCGTGCGCCGTGAAGACGGTCCGGACCTCCTGACCTACACCGAGGCCGGTGCGCTGGTGCGCCATGGTTTCAACAGCGCCGGCATTTCGATCAGTGGCAACTACCTCGAGACCGACCGGGACTACCGCCAGGTCGGCATCCCATTGGCCTTGCTGCGCCGCAAGGCCCTGGAGCAGGCTCAGCTGGCGATCGCCATGCGCCTGATCTATTGCACGCCGAAATCGGCGTCAAACAACCTGATCGTCGCCCATGCCGAGGGGATCGCGCTGGACTTCGAGTGCGCCCCGGACGAGACCTTCCAGGTCCAGCCAAGCAACGGCCTGATCGTGCATGCCAATCACTTTCAGAGCCCAGTGGCGCTGAGCAAGCTGCGCGACACGGGCATTGCCAACATGCCGGACTCGCTCTATCGCGACGTGCGCGTGCGCCAACTGGTCGAGCCACACTACGGAGACATCACGCGAGACCACATCAAGGCCGCGCTGTACGACGACTTCCAGGACCCCTGGTCCGTGTGCCGCCCCCCGCGCCTGGGCCTGGGAACCAACCTCTCGGCCACGGTCGCCACGATCATCATGGAACCCGCGCTCGGATTGATGGAAGTGGCCATGCTGCCGGCACTCAACCGTGAGTTCACCTCCTATCAGCTCGGCATGGACGAACCTGCCGGCAGGCGCGCGGCAGCGGTGCCGACCGCCTGATCTCAAGCAAGGACAGGCATGAGTCCCAAGCTTCCAGTCGCGGCGACCGCGGCCCTCGCCTTCGCCGGGGTGCTGCTGTGCGCACCCGCCTCGGCGCAATCCCAGGTCGATGTCCTGAAGGTGCGCGCCAAGGGTGACATCCGCTCAACCGATCCCGGCATGAACCGCGACAGCCCCACCGATGCGGTGATGTCCCATCTGGTGGAAGGCCTGGTCGCCTACCGCGGGGATGCAACGGTCGTCCCAATGCTGGCCGAGAGCATCCAGGTATCGCCGGATGGCCGCGTTTACACCTTCCGGCTGCGCAAGGGCGTGCGTTTTCACAATGGCGCGCCGCTGACTGCCGACGATGTGCTGTATTCATGGCGGCGCTACATGCAGCCGGCCAACAACTGGCGCTGCCTGCCGGAGTTCGACGGGCGCGGCGCGTCCAAGGTGATGAAGTTGCAGGCCAAGGATGCGCACACCGTGGTGTTCACGCTGGAGCAGCCGACCACCCTGTTCCTCGCCACACTGGCGCGGACCGACTGCGGCATGGCGGCCGTCTATCACCGCGACTCTATCGACGCCGCTGGCAAATGGAA
>NZ_DASWYS010000182.1:0-22372 GCF_036404855.1 Roseateles sp. | reverse complement strand
TGATCATCTCCAGCAGATGCCAGCCGGCCTGCGCGATCTGCTGTGCGCGGGTGCGCTGCGCCGGGGGCAGCGGCTCGCCGGCGTCCATCTGCATCAGCTGCGTGAAGCCGAGGATGGCGTTCATCGGCGTGCGCAGCTCGTGGCTCATGCGCGACAGGAACTCGTTCTTGGCCTGGTTGGCCGCCTCGGCGGCCTCGCGGGCGCGGCCCAGCTCCTCGAGGCGCAGCTGGTCGGTGATGTCCTCGACGATGCCCACCAGCCGGTGCGGCCTCCCGTCCGTGCCGCGCAGCAGGCTGACAATGGAGCGCACGTGGACGACGCTGCCGTCCGGCCGCACATAGCGCTTCAGGCGCCGGTAGAACGGGATCTCGCCACGCATCAGCCGGCGCGCCAGGCGGATGTCCTCGCGGCGATCATCGGCATGGGTCAGGTCGACAGAGCGCTGGGTCGCCAGCGCCTCGGCCGAATAGCCGACCAGATTGCAGAAGTGCGCGTTGACCTCCTGGAAGCCGCCATTCAGGTCGGTGAAGGCGATGCCGATGGGCGCCGTCTCGAAGATGCTCTGGAAGCGCCGTTCGCTCTGGCTCAGCGCGCGCTCGCCCTGGGCGCGGCTGGCGACTTCGCGCTCCAATGCCGCCGTGCGCTCCTTCACGAGGGCTTCGACGTGCTGGGTGCGTCCCGACATCAGCAGCAGCAGCGCGCCGACCATGGCAGTAGCGAGCAGGCCCACCAGCGCAAAGGCCCAACTGCGCCCCGGCGCAGGCGCCAGGCCGGGCAGGTCGTAGATGCGCACTTCCCATTGCCGGCCGCCGAACTCCAGCGGCAACTTGATCAGCGGCAAGGCCGAGCCGCTGCCGCGCTGGACGGCATCGCAACCCAGGCGGCCGGCCAGCCGCGGGTAGAGGGCGTCCGGATCCAGGTCGACGAGGCAGGCGCCCAGATGCTCGGGCCAGCCCGCGGACAGCCGCGAGAGCAGCAGGTCGGGCCGCAGCGTCGTGAAGACGACGCCGTCCAGGGCGGCTTCGCCGCGCTGCTCCTGGCCCCGGTAGAGCGGCTGGTAGATGACGATGCCGACGGCGGCTTCCCGGTCCTGCGACAGCTGGATGCCCGCCGACGCGGTCGGCCGCCCCGTGGCGGCTGCCTTCTCTACGGCCGCCCGTGCGCCGGGCACGGTGCGCACATTGATGCCCAGCGCGCCGGTGTTGCGCGACAGGGGCTCGACAAGGCGGATGGCCATCATGTCCTCGTCCGCCGGCGGGCGCAGGTCGCCGGCGCGCAGCCGGTCGCGGGCCTGGAAGCCGCCGGGGAAGGCATCGGCCGCCGCAGCGGCGTTGAAGCGCCCGATGTCCGCGCGTGCGACGCGCTGGGCCAGCCCCAGCGCGATCAACGGGCTGTCCTCGGTGAGGAAGCCGCTGGTGGCATGGGCGAACTCCGCCCGCGTCGGCAGCGGCTTGAGTTTGAGCATGCCGTGCAGGCCTTCCAGTGCCAGCAGCGGCTCGCGCAGGCGGCCGGCGAGGGCTTGGGCCGCGCTCGTCGCGTCGCGCGTGAAATCAGCGCGGTTGCGCTGGCGGTCCCATTCGACCGTGGCCGCCACGCCCATCCCCACCAGCAGTGTCGTCAGCAGCATGGGCAGGCCCACGCTCAGCCGGCGTGTCGCCCAGGCGTCGCGCGGCTTGCCGAACAGCGCCAGCGTGATGGGCGTGGCGATCAGCACGCCCATCAGGTCGCCCGTCCACCACACCATCCAGACGATGCCCATCTGCGCAGTGGCGATGGTGTCGGTCGCAACCAGCGCCAGCGTCGCGCAGCTCGGGCTGACCAGCCCCGCCAGCGTGACGGCCCCCAGATAGCCACCCACCTCGCGCGGGGACGCCAGCACCAGTGGTCGGCCGCACCAGCGCCGGATCAGCAGCGTGCCCACGGCGCCCTGGGCCGCGGCGCCCACCGCGATCCCCGCGGCCAGCGGCAGCACCTGGTCGCTGAGGTTGCCGAGCATCGCGGCCTGCACGATGAAGGAGCCCAGGGCCACGGCCGGCAGATAGCGCAGCCCCAGTACCAGCAGGACCGCCAGGCCCCAGCCGGCGGCCGGGTAGATGGGCGCCACCTCGTAGGGGGGCAGCACCATCAGCAGGCCCAGCCGGCCCAGCAGCAGGTAGACGACGGTGATGCCGGCCGACAGTGCCAGGTAGCGGCCGGCGTCGCGGGCGCGCAAGCCGCCGGCGGTCGTCATTCGGCCTGGGCCTCGCGCAGCGTCTGCACCACCGGGCGCTGCAACACGCTGCGCAGGCTCCACCAGCCGGCGCTCCAGGCCAGCAGGGCGCCCACCACCGCGCTTGCCAGGGGGACCCAGGGCTTGATCTCCCAGTCGAACTGGAAGACGAAGCGGGCCAGCAGTGCCGCCAGCACCAACGCCACCGCACCCGCCAGGAAGCCTGCCAGCGCGCCGACGCCCAGCAGCTCGACGCGCTGCACTTGTGCCAGCAGCGAGGACGGTGCGCCCAAGGCGCGCATCAGCGCGAACTCGCGTGTGCGGGCTTCGCGAGTACTGCCCACGGCGGCAAGAAGCACGACCAGGCCAGTCGCCAGCGTGAAGCCGAACAGGAACTGCACGGCCTGGATGACCTGGTTCAGCACGCCCTGCACCTGATTGAGCTGGGCCGACACATCAATGACGGTCAGATTGGGGAACTGCCGGGCCAGCTCGCGGTCCAGCTTGGAGGCCGGCGGGCTGCGGTAGGCGGCGATCTGGGTGGCCGGCAGGTCGGGCAGCTCGGCCGCCTCGAATAGCACGAAGAAATTGACCCGCATCGACGACCAGTCCACCTTGCGCAGACTGGTGACGCGGCCCTGCACCGGCTGGCCGGCGATGTCGAAGGCCAGCGTGTCGCCGAGCTTGAGCCCCAGCGTCTGCGCCAGGCCTTCTTCCACGCTCATGCCCATCTCGCCCGGCTTCGCGTCGCCCCAGCGGCCGGCCACGATCTGGTTGTGCGCCGGCTGCGTGGCCGTGTGGCTGAGGTTGAACTCGCGCTCGGCCAGGCGCTGGGCACGCTCCTCGGCGAAGCGCCGGCCCTGCACGGCCTCCTCGTTGATCGTCGTCAGCCGGCCGCGGATCATGGGATACCAGTCGTAGTCCTGCACGCCGGCCCCGGTCAGCGTCTTGCGAAAGGCCTCGGCCTGGTCGGGCTGGATGTTGATGACGAAGCGGTCAGGCGCCGACGCTGGCGTGGCCTGGCGCCAGCTGGAGATCAGATCCGTGCGCAGCAGCACCAGCAGCGCCAGCGCGAGCAGGCCCACGGCAAGTGACGCCACCTGCATGACGGCAAAGCCCGGGCGCGCGGCGACTTGGCGCGTTGCCAGCAGCAGCCACCGCGGCACGCCCGCGCCGCTGACGTTGCTGGGCACGACGCGCCTCAGCAGCTTCACGGCACCCCAGGCCAGCAGCGCGAACAAAAGCACCGCGCCCGCAAAGCCCGCGGCGGCGATGCCGCCCAGCATCAGGTCGCCGGCCAGCACCACGAGGATGGCTGCCAGGCCCACGACGCCCGCGCCCAGCACCAGCAGCGAGCCGGTCTTGGGTGCGCCCAGGTCGCGGCGGATCACGCGCAGCGGCGGCACGGCCGCCAGCTGCAGCACCGGTGGCAGCCCGAAGCCCAGGAGCAACGAAAGCCCCAGTCCCAGCCCCAGCAGCGCCGGCCAGATGCTGGGCGGCGGCAGGCTCACGCTGACGAGGCCCGCCAGCAGCGACACGAAGACTTGATGCAGGCCCAGGCCCACGAGGACGCCGGCCAGGCTCGCGCCCACGCCGGCCAGTGCGAACTCCAGGCCGTAGGCCCAGGCGATGCGCCGCTGGGGCTGGCCCAGCACGCGCAGCATGGCGCAGGCGTCCAGGTGGCGGGCCGCGAAGTCGCGCGCCGCCAGCGCCACGGCCACAGCCGCCAGCAGGGCCGACAACATGGCAACGAGGCGCAGGAAGCGCGCCGCGCGGTCCAGCGTTTGGCGCATCTCAGGCCGCCCGGATTCGAGCGACTCGAGCCGCACGCCGCGCAGCTTGTCCTTCTCGACCAGTTGCTCGGCCGCGGCGACAAAGCGGCGCACCGCGTCCGGCGCGGCATCGGGGCCGGGCACCAGGGCCATGCGGTAGGTGATGCGGCTGGCCGGCTGCACCAGGTGGGTGGCGGCCAGATCGGACTCGGCCAGCAGCACGCGTGGCGCGAAGTTCATGAAGCCGGCACCGCGGTCGGGTTCGGTCTCGATGAGGGCGCTCACCTGAAGCTGGCTGTCGCCCAGCAGCAGCGGGTCGCCGAGCTTCAGCCCCAGGCCGTCGGCCACGGCCGGATCCACCCAGACTTCACCGGGCGCCGGCGCGCCGCCGCGGCCGGGGAGGGCCTCGCGCAGTGCAATGCGGCCGCGCAGCGGATAGCCATCGCTGACGGCCTTGACGGCGGCGAGCCGGCTCTCTCCGCCCTGGGCCTCGGTCGCGCGCGCCATGCTCGGGAAGGTCGCGCTGCGTACCGTCGTCAGCTTCAGATCACGGGCCAGGTCGACCAGAGGCTGGGGCGTGGGCTGGTCGCTGGCGACGACAGCGTCCCCACCCAGCAACTGGGCCGCATCGCGGCGCAGCCCCTGGTCCAGCCGGTCCGACAGGAAGGCCACCGCACACAGCGCCGCGACGGCCAGCATGACGGCCAACATCAGCAGCCGCAGCTCGCCGGCTCGCCAGTCCCGCAGCAGCTGCCGCCATGCGACGGCCAGGGTGGAGGGGGGGCGCTGGGCGGGCGAGGCTGGGGACTTCATGCGCGTGACTTTAGCGGCGCGCACAGGATGCGGCCGCGAGTCATGCGAAAGCTGCAGGCCGGCACCTCGGCCCGCAGCGCGTGGTCGCTCAGACCGGCTTGCTCATGCCCTTGAAGATGAAGGGCAGGGCCTCCCGCAGCGTTGCCTGCCAGACCGGCCAGTCATGGTCGCCATTCAGGATGCGCAGCTCGGCCTTGATGGACGATACGCGGGACACGCGGTTGAACAGCAGGTGCGCCTCCATGTCGATGTCGTTCATCGCCTCGGCCGGGTCGCTCTCTTTCCACTCGTCGTCCCCGGCGGAGATGAAGAGGTTCAGCGGCAGTTTCTTGGCCGCGAATGTCGGCAGCAGGGCCGGATAGGTCTTGCTGCGATAGATCTCGTCGACGAACAGCGTGTTGCCGCTGCCAAAGGCACCGAACTCGCGCGTGCTGGAGCCAGCGGGCGGCAGTGGCGTATAGATGGCCGGGCTCATGACGATGCTGGCGCAGAACCGCTCGGGGTAGGCCAGCGCGTAGCGCAGTGCGCCATAGGCACCCATCGAATAGCCGGCCAGCGCGCGGGCCTCGCGCTGCGGCAGCGTGCGGTAGTTCGCGTCGATGTAGGGCAGCAGTTCGGTGATGAACGCGGTTTCGACCTTGGCGCCCGGCAGCGTGCTGCTGGTGTAGGCCGAGTCAACGTAGTAGCCGCCGCGGTTGCTGGAGGGCGCATCCGGCATGACGCCGATGAAGGCCGGGATGGTGCCGGCAGCGATCAGCTCGTCGAACATCGTCTGGTTGCGGCCCCAGGCGGAGAGCGTGTCTCCGCGGCCGTGCAGCATGTAGACGACCGGGTAGCGCAGGCCCGATGTGGCGTAGCCGGGAGGGAGGTAGATTTTGACCCAGCTCTCATCGTTGAGAGCCGTCGAGCGGTAGTGGATTTCGGTGATGGAGCTCGGCCCCGCCGAGGAAGGCGGCGGCGGCGGTGGGGGCGGCGTGGACGGTGTCGGCGTGACGATCGCTGGCAAGCCACCGTCGCCGCCACCACAGGCGGTGACGCCCAGACCGCCCAGTCCCGCCAGCATGAGGCCGCGTCGGCTGAGGCTGGGCGAAGGCGGCTGCGTGATGGCGGCAGGGGTGGGTTGCGGCCCGGGGCTCGCTCGGTCGACGGCGAGGTCCGGCTCGTCTTTCAGGGGGGGCATGCGGTCTCCTTGTTGTTGGGAGGCCGAGTCTCCGGGCGGCTCCGGCTCGGATGAAGGGGAGACCGCTTGGTTCACAAGATAGGTTTCGTTTGGTCAGACCGGTTCGCCGGGCGACCCGCCGCCTGCACCTGGACCGTCCGTCCGAAGGCCGCTTCAAGCGGGCCGCCATTCGAGCAGCAGGCAGATGGAGATTTTCGGCATGGCCATCGATGACCGCCAGGAGGCCAACTGCGGGCGCAGCAAGTTTGAAACTTCGGTCGGCGACGTGCTTGCCAAAGCGCACCTAGAATCATCGCCCATGCGGGTGTAGTTCAATGGTAGAACTTCAGCTTCCCAAGCTGACTACGTGGGTTCGATTCCCATCACCCGCTCCAGACAGCAAAGTCCCTTTTTCAGTCCGATCCCACGCGCCGACGCCGCGCAAAGCGCCTGAGCACCATGCCTCGCAACGCAAGTCGCGAGGCATTTCTTCTGATGGGCTCCGTCCGAGGCGAGCGCGGCGACGCAATGACTCCGTTCCCCGGGGCGCGCGACGAATCGAGGGCTCCGCGCGCGCCCTGGCTCGCCGTCAGCCTCAAACCCAGCTCACCCGCCCCCGGCCCGCCGCCTTGGCGAGGTACAAGGCCCGGTCCGCCGCTTCGACCAGCCCCTGCGCTTGCGTCCCGGCCGACACGCCCAGACTGATGGTCACGCAGCCCTCCACGCCCGGATGCGGCAGGGCCAACGCGCGCACGGCGTCCTCCATTTGCTGGGCCACGGCGATCGCGCCCGCCAGGTCGGTGTCCGGCAACAGGCAGATGAACTCCTCGCCACCAAAGCGGGCCAGCAGGTCGGTGGGACGCCGCAGGCAGGTCCTGAGCGCTGCGGCGACGCGCCGCAGGCAGTCGTCGCCTGCGAGATGGCCCAGTGCGTCGTTGTAGCGCTTGAAGTGATCGACGTCGGCCAGCGCGATGGCCAGCGGCGCGCGGGTGCGCTGGGCGCGGCGGACCTCGGCGCTGAAGCGCTCGTCGAAGTGGCGGCGGTTGTGCACGCCGGTCAGGCCGTCGACGAAGGCCAGCTCGCGCAGCAGGTCGGCCTGGGCCTTGAGCGTCAGCTGGGTGCGCACGCGAGCGCGCACGACGGTGGGATTGAAAGGCTTGGTGATGAAGTCGGCCGCGCCGGCATCCAGCGCGCGCGTCTCGTCCTCGGGCCGGCTTTGCGCGGTGACGAAGATGACGGCGATGGAGCTCAGCAGCGGGTCGGCCTTCAACTCGGCGCAGAGTTCGTGGCCATCCATGCCGGGCATCTGCACGTCCAGCAGCACGACGTCGGGCTGGCGCGTCCGGCAGAGCTGCAGCGCACGGGCGCCGTCGGTGGCCATCAACACTTGGCAATCGGCGGCGAAGACGCGATGCAGGGCCTGGATGTTGACGGGCTGGTCGTCGACGATGAGCAGTCGCGGCCGCCGGCCGGGCGGTGCCTGGCCGGGCTGCAGCGGCGTCTGGCCGGGCTGGGAGAGCTGCATCATGCCCGGACCTCCAGCGTGTCGCGCAGCTGCCGGCACAGGCTCAGCGCAGCGGGGAAGTCGAGGACGGCCATGGCGGCAGCCAGCGGCACGGCCGTGGCGGCCGGGAGTTGGGGGTGCAGGGCCTCGTACGCATCCAGGGCTTCGAGATCGGCGCCGTCCAGCAGCGCGGCAAGGGCGTCCAGCTGGTGCGCGAGCGTGCCCGGCGACGCCGGGGAGACCGTCACGGCGTGCTCATCGTGTGAGGCCTGGCGGGCCTGCAAGGCGGCGGCCAGGCGGTCCAGCGCGGCGAGGTCGGCCTCCCGGCGGGCCAGGAAGCGGCGGTGCCAGTCGGTGTCCGCCAGAGTGGCATGTTCGCCCTCGGCCGCCAGGGCGGCCAGTTCGCTGGCGCCGAGCATGGCGGCCAGGCCCCGGTAGCCATGCAGACCGCGGGTGGCGCTGCGGCCGCCCTGGGCGAGGGCATGGGCGAGCTTGCGGTCCTGCTCGTGCAGAGCGGCCAGCGTGCGCTCGAACAGCTCGACGCGGCCCGACATGCGCGCCAGTGCCTCGGCCAGCGCAATGCCTGCACGGCCCGCATCGGTGAGCACGGCCGGTGGCAGCTCGGCGGTCTCGGTGCGTGCGGCGGCCGGCGCCGCACCGCAGCGACGCCGCAGCACGGCGACGAGGGTGTCGGGGTCGAAGGGCTTGCCAATGTGCTCATCCATGCCGGCGGCCAGGCAGGCCTGGCGCTCGGTGTCCAGCGCGGCGGCGGTCATCGCGATGATGGGGAGTGTCAGGCCGAGCTGGCGGCGGATAAGCCGGGTTGCCGTCATGCCGTCCATGACCGGCATCTGCACGTCCATCAGCACGGCGTCGAAGCCGCGACGGCCGCGCGTCTGGGCGAGCAGGGTCAGGGCTTGCCTGCCGTCGGTGGCGAGTGTGACGGCGGCGCCTTCGAGCTCCATCAGCTCGCGCGTGACCTGCTGGTTGCCAGGGTTGTCTTCGACAAGCAGCAGGTTGAGGTTGGCGAGGCGCTGCGGGGCGGCCTCGGGCGGCGTGCCGGCGTTGCTGCGGGCCTGTCTGGCCGAGGCGACAGCCTGGCTCAGCTGCGCGGCCGTGACGGGCTTGACGAGGAAGCCGTCGAGCAGGGCCTGCTCCGCGGCGCTGCGCTGAGCCAGGCGTTCGCGGTCATGGCTGGTGACCATAAGGATCAGCGGCCCTGGGCCGAGGCGCTCGCGCAGCCGCACCGCGGTCTGCCAGCCATCCATGCCCGACATGATCCAGTCGAGCAGCACGACCTCCGGTGCATCGTCCGCCACGCGTTCCAGCGCCTCGGCCCCGCCGGCCGCCAGTCGCACCTGCCAGCCCAGGGTCGCGGCCAGCGTACCGATGATGCGGCGGGCCTCGGCGTGGTCGTCGATGACGAGCACCTTCAGGGCCTCGCCGTTCTCGCGCGGCGCCGGCACGGCCTCGTCGACAGGCAGGGGGAAGCTCAGTGTGAAGCCGAAGCAACTGCCCGCCCCTGGCGTGCTCTCGACGTGGATGTCGCCGCCCATCAGGCGCACAAGGCGGCGGCTGATGGCCAGGCCCAGACCGGTGCCACCGAAGCGCCGCGCCGTCGAGGCCTCGGCCTGGCTGAAGCCGGAGAAGATGCGTTGCTGCTGTTCGGGCGGGATGCCGATGCCCGTATCGCGCACGGTGAAGTCGAGCACGACGTGGCCGGCGGTCCGTGCCGCCTGGGTGATGCGCAGCACGACCTCGCCGGCCGGGGTGAACTTGATCGCGTTGCCCGCCAGGTTGACGAGGACCTGCTGCAGACGCAGCGCATCGGCCACGATGACGGGCGGCAGATCGGGGTCGAGGTCAAAGAGCAGTTCCAGCTCGCGCTTGTCGACGTTGGCGGCCAGGATCACGGAGAGGTCGCGCAGCAGTTCGTCCAGCCGTGTCGGATGCGGATCCAGGCTGAGGCGGCCGGCCTCGATCTTGGAGAAGTCCAGCACGTCGTTGAGCAGGCCCAGCAGGCCGCGCGCTGCGCCCTCGCTCTTGACGGCGTAGTCGCGCTGGCGGGCGTCCAGCGACGTCTTCTGCAGCAGGCGCAGCATGCCCAGCACGGCGTTCAACGGCGTGCGGATCTCGTGACTCATGTTGGCCAGGAAGCGCGACTTGGCCTGCGAAGCGCGCTCGGCAGCAAGGCGGGCCTGGGCCTGGGGCGCGAGGTCCAGGCAGGTCAGCACCAGGCCGCCCGGCACCGAGGACGTCTCGGGCAGCGGCGCGGTGCGGGCCTCGATGAGGCGGTCACCCGTTCGGTAGGTCTCGAGGCGGTTGGGGCGCTGATCGTGGCCGAGGGCGAGGGCGGCCTCGACGGCGGCCTGGGCCTGTTCGCCCTGGCCGTAGTCGCCACGGGCGGCGAAGAAGAGGATGAGGTCGTCGAAGCGCAGTGGTGGCTCTTCGAACAGCGAGGCCGGCACGTTCAGCAGCCGCTCGAACTCGGCGTTGTGCACGAGCAGGCGGCGCTCTGCGTCGAAGACGGCCAGGCCGCAGGGGAGGTGCGCGATGACCTCGCGCAAAAGCGGGCTGGCGGGGGCGCCCTGATCAGGGCCACCCAGGGCGTTCGCGGCCAACGGAGCGGCCCTAGGCGGGCCGTCCGAGCCTTCCTGCATGTCCCATGCCGCCATCGCTCCCCCGACCCGCTAACGCCCGGCGCGCAAGGCCGAGCATTTCGAGTCTAGGGCGGGCGTGTCAACGCGCCGGGACCGGGTAGCTACAAGAAGTTACAGGTTTGCCCTAGGGTTTTTGCATCAGCCTTTCAGTTCCGCACGATGCGGCCGGGCGCGGCCTGCGAGACAGCCTGTGGGTTGTCGCGCAGCAGCTCGACGAGGGCGTCGATGTCGGTGCCGAGCACCGCGCGGTCCCGACCATGCTTGAAGCCGGCCTGGGCATCGCCACCTTCAGACAGGAAGTTGTTGACGATGACGCGGTAGTCCCGGGTGCGGTTCAGGGGCTGGCCGTCAACGAGGATTTCGCCGAGCTGGGGCACGCCATCGGCGCCCTTGCGCCAGTGATAGCGCAGCGTGGACGAGGGTTGCAGCATCCGCGGTGCGGCGTCACCCTTCGGCAACTGGCGTTGCAGGATGTCCCAGAGCTGTTGGCCGGTCAGCGTCAGCGCGACGATGTCGTTGCCGAAGGGCTGGATGGCGAGCAGGTCGCTCATCGTCGTGGCCTTGCCGGGATCGACGTTAAGGTCGGCGCGGATGCCGCCCGAGTTCATGAAGGCAATATCGGCCGGGCCCTGCTTGCGGGCATAGAGGAGCTGGCTGTCGGCGATCAGATTGCCCAGCCAGGAGTCGCCGTTCGGCTCTTTCGCGTGTCGGGTCGCGCCGCGCGGCAGCGTGGCAACCGGCTTGCTGCGTGCGGCCTGGGTCAGCGCGGCGGCCTGGGCGACCAGGTTGGCCAGGGCCGGGTTGGGCGCGTAGACGGACTGCAGCACCGGGTGGTTGACGGCCTGGGCGTCCAGCACCCGGCCGGTGGCGTCGAGCTTGAGGTGCGTCTCGGTGATCCAGCCGCCGTAGCTGCCGCCTTGGACGACGAGGCGGCCGTTGATCTTGCAGGTGTAGGCCTGGTGGGTATGGCCGCCGATGATGATGGCGTAGGCCGGGTCCAGCCGCTTGGCGATGTCCAGCACGCGGCCGCTCAGCGTCGGGCAGGCGTAGGTGGGGTCGTTGGCGCTGCTGCCGGGACCTTGCACGCCGCCTTCGTGCATGACGGCCACGAGCACCTGGGCCCCTTCGGCCTTGAGTTGCGGGACGAGGGCGTTGAGTGTGTCGGCCTCGTCGGCGAAGCGAATGCCCTTGATCGCCCGGGCGACGATGACCTGGGGGGTGTCGAGCGTTGCGACGCCGGCGATGGCGACCTTGAAGCCGGCCGACGGCTTCATCACGTGCGTCGGCAGCAGCGGCTTGCCGGTGTTGGCGTCCAGGACGTTGGCGCCCAGGTAGGGGAAGCCGGGACCCTTGAAGCCGGGCCACAGGCATTCCGTCGGCGCGCATTCGCCGCGCGCCTTGCGCAGCAGCTCAGGCAGACCGGCGTCGAGTTCGTGGTTGCCCAGCGCACTGGCCGAGATGTCGAGCTGCGACAGCGCCGCGAGCGTCGGCTCGTCGCGCAGCAGGCTGGAGATCAGCGGCGACGCGCCGATCAGGTCTCCGCCGGCGACGACGATGGAATCGGGGTACTTGGCGCGCAACGTCGACATCGCCGTGGCCAGGTGGGCCACACCACCCGCGGGCTGTGCCTTGACCTCGCCCGTGGCGGGATCGGCCACCCGCGGCATCAGTGGCGTGGGTTGGGCGGGCTGGATGTTGCCGTGGAAGTCGTTGATGGAGAACAGCGTCAGTTCGGCCGTCCTGGGGGTGGGCTGTGTGGCGCAGCCGGCGAGCAGCAGGGCGCCGAAGAGCAGGCCGGCGCCGAGGCGCAAGGAGGGGATGGGGACCATGGCGGGGAGGGGCTTGAAGAAGGGCGCGATCTTAGAAGTGGGTTTGTTGCCCGAGTTTGTCGCGGATTCGCGACAAGGCCACACAGGCTCTCAATGTTTACATTGCCGAAAAAATAGCACCAACATGGTGCATTGCGCCGCGAAATCGATGGAAATCACTGTGCAGATACCCCGTGCGGCGGGGCGTTCGGGGCGCACTGTCGCGGTCTGACGACGCACTGCCCCGGTGCTCCTGCCTCGGCTGCGTGTCGAAAAATGGCCACTTCTGACTTACCCGTAAAGTTCTGTCACAGAAAGTCATGACAATTCCGTTCACCGTCGCCCCCCGTCCCCCTGCTGGGCCGGGCGCCGCGACCACGGCAAGCGCGCTTCATGACGTTTCCGTGACCGTTTTCGACATCAGCCGCGCCCCGCGCGCACAACAGGAGTGATTGGGATGAGCAACAGGTTTGGGTCTGGATTCCCGCTATCGGCGCTGTGCGCCGCCGTCGCCATCGTGGCCGCAGCGCCCGCCATGGCGCAGAACACGACGGCGGCTGTCGCCGGCCGTGTCACGGCCGCGGATGGCAAGCCGGTGGCTGGTGCCACGGTGACCATCTTGCACCGTGAGTCCGGTTCGTCGAACACGCAGGTGACTGATGCCGAAGGCCGCTATGGCGCCCGGGGCCTGCGCGTGGGTGGCCCCTACACCATCACCGTGAGCAAGGGTTCCGATCGCAGCGTCCGTGAAGACGTCTACCTGCAGCTGGCCGAAACCACCAACTTCGACGTGGCGCTGGGCGCCAACCAGCTCGAAGCCGTGGTCGTCACCGGCAGCGCCGCCGCGAACAGCAAGTTCGCCAGCACCGCCATGGGTTCGGGCACCAACCTGAGCCGCGCGGATATGGACAACTTCGCGTCCATCAGCCGCAGCCTGGCCGACTACGCCCGCACGGACCCGCGCCTGTCGCAGACCGACAAGGAGCGTGGCGACATCTCCGCCGCCGGCCAGAACGCCCGCTTCAACTCCGTCACCATCGACGGCGTGCGCGTCAACGACACCTTCGGCCTGGAATCCAACGGCCTGCCGACGCTGAAGCAGCCGATCTCGATCGATGCCATCCAGGCAGTGCAGGTCAACATCTCCAACTACGACGTTACCCAGCAGGGCTATACCGGCGCCAACATCAACGCCGTCACCAAGTCCGGCACGAACGAGTTCAAGGGCAGCGTCTACTACGTCTACCGCGACGCCAACATGGCGGGTGACCGCTACAACCGCCAAGCCGGCACCACCTTCAAGACCCCGTCCTTCAAGGAAGACCTGAAGGGCTTCACCCTTGGCGGCCCGATCATCAAGGACAAGCTGTTCTTCTTCGCCAGCTACGAAGAACTCAAGAGCAGCCGCAACGCCCCCAGCTTCGGCCCGGTGGGCAGCGCGCAGGCCAACGTCGGCATCACCAACGAACAGATCGCCGCCGCCCAGAAGGTGGCCTCCGATATCTACAAGATCGACATCGGCAGCATGGCCATCCCCACCGGCGTGCAGCTGGTGGCCAAGGACACCCTGCTCAAGCTCGACTGGAACATCTCCGAAAAGCACAAGGCCAACCTGCGCTACACGAAGTCGGAAGAGAGCAACCCGATCTTCCCGGGCTTCAGCAACACGATCCTGACCATGTCCTCGCACTGGTACAGCCAGGACAAGACCCTCGAGACCCTGGTGGGCCAGCTGTTCTCCGACTGGACGGACACCTTCTCCACCGAGCTGAAGGTCTCGAAGCGCGATTACGCGAGCGACCCGAAGAACAACAGCGACCTGCCGCAGATCAGCCTGGTCTGGACGACGCCGGCCCCGACCGGTACCGCCACCGGTAACCGCACGCTGCGCTTCGGCACGGAGTCCAGCCGCCATTTCAACAGCCTCAAGACCAAGACGCTGGACGCCTACTTCGCCGGCAACCTGCTGCTTGACGATCACGAGATCAAGGCTGGTGTCGACCTGCAGCGCAACGAGATCTTCAACGCCTTCCTGCAGAACACCAAGGGCACCTACACCTTCAGCGGCACCGACCCGGTCGAGCTGTGGAAGAACAGCGTGGTGAATGCCTACACGGTGCAGATGCCGCTGAACGGCAACACGCTGACTGACGGCGCCGCCAACTGGACGTTGAGCAATGTGGGCGTGTTCATCCAGGACACCTGGAACGTCAGCAAGCGCCTGACCCTGACGGGCGGCGTGCGCGTCGACATGCTCAGCACGGGTGACAGCCCGAAGGCCAACGCGGCGGCCTCGGCCCCCATGATCGCCGGCAACCCGGCCACGAATACGCGCCAGTCCGGCGGCTTCGGCTACGACAACACCCGCACGCTGGACGGCGAAAAGCTGTTCCAGCCGCGCTTCGGCTTCAACTACGCGTTGGATCCGGTGGACAAGCGCAAGTCGCAGGTCCGCGGCGGCTTCGGTCTCTTCATGGGCTCGGCGGCCTCGGTCTGGCTGACCAACCCCTACCAAAACACCGGCGTCACCACCGCCAACTTCAGCTGCAGCGGCACGACGACGCCTTGCGCGAACATCAAGTTCTCGCCCAACACCGGCGCGCAACCGGCGGTCACGGGCACGCCGCCGGCAGCCAATGTGGACTTCATTGGTCCGAACACGAGCCAGCCTTCGGTCTGGAAGATGAACCTGGCCTGGGACGGTGAACTGCCCTGGTTCGGTCTGGTGGCCGGTGCCGAGTTGCTGCACACCAGCGTCAACAAGGGCCTGTACTACAAGCACCTGAACCTGGGTACCGTGACCCGCACGTCTCCCGTCGACGGTCGTGACATGTTCTACAACGCCGGCGGCTCCAACCCGCTGTGCTTTGCCGGCAATGCCAACGACACCAACCCGAGCGGCTGCCTGAGCAACAAGTCGCTCAGCAACCTGTCCTACGGCACGGTCACCGTCGTCGAGAACACGAAGAAGGGCAGCGGCAATGCGCTGACCCTGTCGCTGAACGCTCCCACGCGTAACGGCTTCGGCTGGGGCGTGGCCTACACCCGCACGAGCGCCACGGAAGTCAGCCCGCTGACCTCCTCGACCTCGAACTCGAACTGGTTGAACCGTTCCATCTTCAACCCGAACGAGGAAGTGGCGGCCAACTCGGCTTCGCTGATCCGCAACCGCTTCAACGCCCAGATGAACTTCTCCAAGGCGTTCTTCGGCAAGTACAAGACGAGCTTCGGCGTCGTCTACGAAGGTCGTGAAGGCCGTCCGTACAGCTGGGTCTTCGCCAACGACATGAACGGCGACGGCGTGTCCGGCAACGACCTGCTGTACATCCCGAAGGGTCCGGGCTCCGGCGAAGTGCTGTTCCGTCTGCCCACCACCGCAGGCATCACGTCGCAGGCCGCTCTGACTGCTTACCAGCAGCAGACTGCCTCGGCTGCGGAAGCGAAGTTCTGGTCCATCGTCGACAGCGAACCGGGTCTGCGCAACTTCAAGGGTGGCGTTGTGGGTCGTAACACGGCCTTCGCCAAGTTCACGAACAGCTTCGACGTCCGCATCAGCCAGGAAGTGCCCGGCCTGTTCAACAACAACAAGGGTGTGCTGACGCTGGACATCCTGAACTTCGGCAACCTGATCAACAAGCGCTGGGGCCGCATCGACGAAGCGCCGTTCGGCGCCGGCAGCAGCCGCACCTTCGTGCGCTACGCCGGTATCGACTCGGCCACGGGCAAGATGATCTACTCGGTCAACGACCCGCAGGACTTCATCAACAAGCAGACCCGTGGCGAATCGTCGTGGGCCATGCAGGTGACGGGCCGCTACGAGTTCTAAGAGCGAGCAAGAAATGGCCGAGCCGCGTCAAGGGCTCGGCCAAAAAAAGGGGCCCGACTGACGGGCCCTTTTCTTTTGTCTGCGCGGACGATCACGCCCGGTGCAGGGCTACTTCTGGATGTCGCCCAGGCAGAGGTACTTCACCTCCACGTAGTCCTCGATGCCTTGCCGCCCGCCCTCGCGGCCCAGGCCGGACTGCTTGACCCCGCCGAAGGGCACCTCGGCCGTCGAGATCAGGCCAGTGTTGATGCCCACCATGCCGTACTCCAGCGCCTCTCCAACGCGGAAGATGCGGCCGATGTCGCGACTGTAGAAGTAGCTGGCCAGGCCGAACTCGGTCGAGTTGGCGAGCCGGATTGCGTCCTCTTCGGTCTGGAACTTGAAGACCGGCGCGACGGGGCCGAAGGTCTCCTCGCGCGAGCACAGCATCTGCGGCGTCGCGTCGGCCAGCAGCGTGGGTTCGAAGAAGTTGCCGCCCGCCGTCTCGATGCGCTTGCCACCGGTCAGCAGCTTGGCGCCCAGCGCGATGGCGTCAGCCACGTGCGTCTCGACTTTCTGCATCGCCTGGTCGTCGATGAGCGGGCCGACGTTGACGCCGGATTCAAACCCGTTGCCCGTCTTCAGCGCGCCGACCTTTGCCGCGAACTTCTCCAGGAAGGCGTCGTAGACCCCCGCCTGCACATAGATGCGGTTGGCGCAGACGCAGGTCTGGCCGGCATTGCGGTACTTGCTGGCCAGGGCGCCGTCGACGGCGGAGTCCAGGTCGGCGTCATCGAAGACGATGAAGGGGGCGTTGCCGCCCAGCTCCAGGCTGAGCTTCTTGATCGTCGGTGCGCACTGGGCCATCAGGATGCGACCCACCTCGGTGGAGCCGGTGAAGGACAGATGGCGCACGACGTCGCTTTCGCACAGCAGCTTGCCGATCTCGACGGACTGCGCGGCATCGGCCGTCAGCACGTTCAGCACCCCGGACGGCATGCCGGCGCGCTGGGCCAGTTCGGCGACGGCCAGCGCCGTCAGCGGCGTGGCCTCGGCCGGCTTGATGATGACGGTGCAGCCCGCAGCCAGTGCAGGGGCAACCTTGCGCGTGATCATCGCCAGCGGAAAGTTCCACGGTGTGATGGCGGCACAGACGCCCACGGCTTGCTTGATGACGAGGTAGCGCTTGCCGGGGTCCGTCGTCGGGATGGTCTCGCCGTAGACGCGCTTGCCTTCCTCGGCGAACCAGTCGAGGAAGCTCGCGCCGTAGACGACTTCGCCGCGCGCCTCGGCCAACGGCTTGCCCTGTTCGGCAGTCATCAGCCGAGCCAGGTCGTCGGCGTGCTTGACCAGCAACTGCTGCCAGCGCACCAGCACGGCGGCACGCTCCTTGGCCGGCTTGCCGCGCCAGGCATTCAGTGCGTTGGCGGCCGCGGCAATGGCCGTGTCGGCATCGGTGCGGCCCAGATTGGGTACCTGGGCCAGTTCCCGGCCGGTGGCGGGGTCGGTCACGGTGAAGCTGGTGGCGCCGGTCACCCATTCGCCATTGATCAGCGCCTGGCTGCGCAGCAGGCTGGCGTCGTCGAGCGCGGCCAGCGGGGAATTCGGGTCCATCGGGGATCTCCAGAGGGGTTTGAACATCACTCTACCCGCGGCACGTAAAGCCCCCTCTCTACAATCGCCCCTCTTTGTCACTGACCTTTTCCAGGAAGCCCCCGGGATGAAAGCCGCCGAGATCCGCCAGACCTTTCTGAAGTTCTTCGAGTCGAAAGGCCACCAGATCGTCGCCTCCAGCCCCGTGGTGCCGGGCGACGACCCGACGCTGCTGTTCACGAACGCGGGCATGAACCAGTTCAAGGACGTCTTCCTGGGCTTCGACAAGCGCTCTTACACGCGCGCGACGACCAGCCAGAAGTGCATCCGCGCCGGCGGCAAGCACAACGACCTGGACAACGTCGGCTACACGGCGCGCCACCACACCTTCTTCGAGATGCTGGGCAACTTCAGCTTCGGCGACTACTTCAAGAAGGACGCCATTGCCTATGCCTGGGAGCTGCTGACCGTCCACTTCAAGCTGCCGGCTGAAAAGCTCTGGGTCACCGTTTACGCCGAGGACGACGAGGCCTATGAGATCTGGAACAAGCAGGTCGGCGTGCCCGCTGAGCGCATCGTGCGCATCGGCGACAACAAGGGCGCGCGCTACATGTCCGACAACTTCTGGATGATGGGCGACACGGGCCCCTGCGGCCCTTGCACCGAGATCTTCTACGACCACGGCCCCGAGGTCGCCGGCGGCCCTCCGGGCAGCCCGGACGAGGATGGCGACCGTTACATCGAGATCTGGAACAACGTCTTCATGCAGTTCAACCGGACTGATGACGGCGTCATGCACCCGCTGCCCAAGCCCAGTGTGGATACCGGCATGGGGCTGGAGCGTCTGGCTGCGGTGCTGCAGCACGTGCACTCCAACTATGAGATCGACACCTTTGTGAACCTGCTCGCCGCGGCCAAGAAGGCCGTGGACGAGGCGGCCGGGGGTGGCAACTGCGATGCCGACAGCCCTTCGCTGAAGGTCATCGCCGACCACATCCGCGCCTGCTCGTTCACCGTCGTCGATGGTGTCATCCCCGGCAATGCCGGCCGCGGCTACGTGCTGCGCCGCATCGCCCGCCGCGCCATCCGCCACGGCTACAAGCTGGGCGCGCGCACGCCGTTCTTCCACAAGCTGGTGGCCGCGCTGGCGGCCGAGATGGGAGACGCCTATCCCGAGCTGCGCCAGTCCCAGGGCCGCGTGACCGACGTGCTGAAGCAGGAGGAGGAGCGCTTTTTCCAGACCATCGCCACCGGCATGGAGATCCTCGAAGGCGCGCTTGCCAAGGGTGGCAACGTTGACGGCGACACGGCCTTCAAGCTGCATGACACCTATGGATTCCCGGTCGACCTGACCGCCGACGTCTGCCGCGAGCGCGGCGTGTCGGTGGACGAGGCCCGCTTCAACGAGTTGCTGGAAGAGCAGAAGAACCGTGCCCGCGCCGCCGGCAAGTTCAAAATGGCCCAGGGCCTGGCCTACAGTGGCGTCCCGACCAGCTTCCACGGCTACGAACATCTGGTCTGCGAGACCGCCAAGGTCACGGCCGTCTACGTCGATGGCGCTCCGGTCGACGAGGCCCAGGCCGGCGACGACGCCGTCATCGTGCTGGACCACACCCCCTTCTATGCCGAGAGCGGCGGCCAGGTTGGCGATGCCGGCGAGCTGCGCAATGGCGCGACGCGTGTGGTCGTCGAGGACACGGTCAAGATCCAGGCCGACGTGTTCGGCCACCACGGCCGCGTGACCGAAGGCTCGGTCAAGGTCGGCGACGTGTTCACGGCCCGCGTCGATGCCGAGCGCCGCGCCAGGACCGTGCGCAATCACAGCGCCACCCATTTGATGCACAAAGCCTTGCGCGAGGTGCTGGGTGCCCATGTGCAGCAAAAGGGCTCGCTGGTGAACGCCGAACGCACGCGCTTCGACTTCGCGCATAACGCGCCGCTGACGGCCGAAGAGATCCGCGAGATCGAGTCGCTCGTGAACGCCGAGGTCCTGGCCAATGCGGGCGCGAACGCGCAGGTCATGGCGCTGGACGATGCGCAGAAGTCCGGTGCGATGATGTTGTTCGGCGAGAAGTACGGCGACACGGTGCGCGTGCTCAGCATCGGCTCTTCCAAGGAGCTTTGCGGCGGCACGCACGTGAAGGCCACAGGTGACATCGGCCTGTTCAAGATCGTCGCCGAGTCGGGCGTCGCGGCCGGCATCCGCCGTGTCGAGGCCGTCACCGGGGACAACGCCCTGGCCTATCTCCAGTCGCTTGAGACGACGGTGCAGGGGGCGGCCATGACGCTGAAGACCTCGCCGCACGAACTGGGTGCTCGCCTGCATGCCGTGCTGGACCAGATCAAGTCCCTGGAAAAAGAGCTTGCCGCCGCCAAGAGCAAGCTGGCATCGGCCCAGGGCGATGAGCTGCTGGCTCAGGCCGTCGACGTGAAGGGCCTGAAGGTGCTCGCCGCCAGGCTGGAAGGTGCCGACGCCAAGACGCTGCGCGAGACCATGGACAAGCTCAAGGACAAGCTCAAGACCGCTGCCATCGTGCTGGCGGCCGTGGACGGGGACAAGGTTCAGCTGGCGGCCGGCGTGACGGCCGACAGCATTGGCAAGGTCAAGGCTGGCGAGCTGGTCAACTTTGTCGCCCAGCAGGTGGGCGGCAAGGGCGGCGGCAAGCCCGACATGGCCATGGCGGGCGGCACTCAGCCGGCCGGCGTGCCGGCGGCCTTGCAGAGCGTCGCAGCCTGGGTGGCCGAACGCGTCTGAAGACGAACTTCGCGCAATGAAGAACGGGCGGCCTGCGGGCCGCCCGTTTTGCTTGATGGCGCAGCCTTTATGCGGCGATGGCTGCGTCCATCAGGCCCATCTCGGCGCTGCTCATCAGGCCTTCGATATCCATCAGGATCAGCATGCGGTCGGCCACCGAGCCGATGCCGGTGATGAAGCTGGTGTCCACCGAGGAGGTGTTCAGCTCCGGTGCCGGCTTGATCGCGTCGCGGCTCAGCTCCAGCACGTCGGAAACCGAGTCCACCACCGCACCGACGACGCGGTTCTTCACGTTCAGCACGATGACAACCGTGAAGCTGTTGTACTCGGCGCTGGGGCAACCCAGCTTCAGGCGCAGGTCGACGATGGGGACGATGACGCCGCGCAGGTTGACGACGCCCTTGATGAAATCCGGCGCGTTGGCGATGCGCGTGGGGGCTTCGTAGGAACGGATCTCCTGGACCTTCAGGATGTCGATGCCGTATTCCTCCGAGCCGAGCCGGAAAGTCAGGTATTCGCCGCTCTTGGGGCCTGCGGACTGGGCCGTGACGGCACCTTGCTGGCGCAGGGCGGGGACGTTGCTGGCTTCCATGTGGACCTCTCTATCTGGGTTGAATTGTTTAGTGGCGCGAGCGGCGCACCAGGCTGCCGACGTCCAGAATCAGTGCGACGCGGCCGTCACCCATGATGGTGGCGCCCGACACATCGCTGACCTTGCGGTAGTTCGCTTCGAGGTTCTTCACCACGACCTGCTGCTGGCCGAGCAGCTCGTCCACGAGCAGCGCGACGCGGCCGCCCTCGGCTTCCACGACGACCATGATGGACGACACGTGCTCGAAATCGAATCGCGGCACGTCGAAGACCTTCTCGAGCTCGATGACGGGCATGTACTCGTCACGCACCTCGACGACGCGACCCGAGCCGGCGACCGTCTTGATCGTGTCGGCCTGCACCTGGAACGACTCGACGACGCTGGACAGCGGCAGGATGTAGCACTCGTCGCCCACGCCGACGCTCATGCCGTCCATGATGGCCAGCGTCAGCGGCAGGCGCACGGACACCTTCATGCCGTAGCCCTCTGCGGAGTCGATTTCGACCGTACCGCCCAGCGAGGTGATGTTCTTCTTCACGACGTCCATGCCCACACCGCGGCCGGACACGTCGGTGACGACATCGGCCGTCGAGAAGCCGGGCGCGAAGATCAGGTTCCAGCACTCGGCGTCGGTCATCGTGTCCGGCGCATCGATGCCCTTCTCGCGGGCCTTCTTGATGAGCTTCTCGCGGTTCAGGCCGCGGCCATCGTCGCGAACTTCAATGACGATACTGCCGCCCTGGTGGGAGGCGACCAGCGTGATCGTGCCCTGCTCGGGCTTGCCGCGCGCGAGGCGGTCCTCCGGCATCTCGATGCCGTGATCACAGCTGTTGCGCACCAGGTGAGTCAGCGGATCGGTGATCTTCTCGACCAGGCTCTTGTCCAGCTCAGTGGCCTCACCCTGCGTGACCAGTTCGACCTTCTTGCCCAGCTTGGCGGCCAGGTCGCGCAGCATGCGCGGGAAGCGGTTGAACACCGTCGACATCGGAATCATCCGGATCGACATGACGGACTCTTGCAGGTCGCGGGTGTTGCGTTCAAGGTCGGCCAGGCCGCTGGTGAGCTGCTGGTACAGCGCCGGGTCCAGCTCGCGACTGTTCTGGGCCAGCATGGCCTGGGTGATGACGAGCTCGCCGACGAGGTTGATGAGCTGGTCCACCTTCTCGATGGAGACGCGCAGCGTGGTCTGGTCCAGGCCGCCGCCGGCGGGCTTGGCATCGGTCCGCGCCGGCGTGGCCGCGCGCGCCGGCACGATGGCGGCGGTGGGCTTGGCCTCTTCTGTGGCGGGGGCGCTGGCGCCAGCCGGCACGCCGGGGGCGTTGTCGAAGAAGCCGTAGCCGGGGTCGGTGGACGGCGGCTCGGCCGGCGGTGCGCCGGGCGCACCTTCGTGGAAGCCGAAGCCGGGTCCGAGAGGCATCAGCTTGACCTGTTCACGGGCGACGTGGAAGGTGAAGAGGTCCAGCAGGTCGTTGTCGGTGGAGCTGGTCAGCACCTTGAAGCGGCGCATGCCGTCGGCGCTCTGGCCGGCATCCAGCGGCTCGATGGTGCCGAGGTCGGTGATTTCCTTGAACAGCTCGACGAGGTTGTCGGCCAGGCTGATGTCGGTCAGCGGGCCGACCTGCAGCTCCAGCAGGCGCGTGCCGGGGTTGGCCGGCGTCGGCGCAGGCGCGGCTGCGGCGGGAGCCGGGGCCGGGGCTGCCAC
>NZ_DASWYS010000181.1:0-4546 GCF_036404855.1 Roseateles sp. | reverse complement strand
CCTCGTCTTTCTTCTTCCCCATGAACGCTCTCCTTCTGTGAGTCAGAACGCCTTCTTCAGTGCGGCGGCGGCGTCAAGCGCCTCGTTCACGTCTTGCAGCATCAGCCTGAACTCGGCGCCCGAGGTCGCCCCGCTCAGGATGCGCGCCCAGACGTCCTGCATCTGGCGCGCGGCCTGCGAAGCCGTTTTGACCGCCGCGGCAGCCGTGCCCGTGGCTTGTGCCTTGATGTATGTGCGGCGATCGTTGACCCAGTCGTTGCCGACGCCGCCCTGGCCGTAGGGATCGAGAACCCGCTGTCTGTGGAAACGCGCCCATTGCTCGTTGGACACCGCGTCGAGATCCCCGAGCGCCACCTGCAGCGCAATCTCCTGCAGCACGAGAGCCCGGCCGATCATGTTGGCATCGCGCTCCAAAGCACGGCCGACAGCTGCGCCGTGGGCTTGCTTGACCAAGAACTTGGCGAAGCCGGCGATGGCGCTCTTTCGCTCTGGCGTGAGTAGGGCCTTGACGTCGGGCTTGTCCTCAAGCGCTGCACTGACGCCGTTGACCCGGTCCACCAGCGCCTTCACCGAGGTCTCCACGGCATCGCCCGGCGTGGCCCCCGACAGCTGCTGGAGCCCTGTGAAATAGGCCTCCACGGCGCCGACCGAGCGTTTGATCTCGGCATACCGCCTGACTTGCTCGACCTGTTCCTCATCGAGCGTCTTCAGCTTGTCAATGCGCTCCGCGACCTCGGTCTCATTGCTCGCCTTGCGCGCCACCAGCGAAACGCGCCGGTAGCTCGTGGCGTCGATGGCTGCATCTGCAGCGAGCTCCAGGACTGCCGTCGTCGCTCTGGCGTAGGCAATGCCGGCGGAAGAGAGGTCCTTGCCTTGCTCAGCCTGCATGGAGGTGGCGCAACCCGAAAGCGCTATGGCGAGGGCGAGTGGAGAGCCCAAGGCGATCAGTCTCATCTCATTCTCCAGACGGGAGGTGATTTGCGTGGGCGATTCTGGGTGTGCCATGCCGCCTTGGCATGCACAAGTTTGTGGATCTGACCGTTCCAGGCGACCGTGCTTGCTCCGACGGCTTGCCAGCGCACGGCCCATGCGCCACATCACGGCCGCTCTTGTGCGGCGCGTGCGTTGGTTCCGCTTTTACGTCGCGAACCTGAAAGGCGAGTTCACGTTCGAGGCTGTGGAGGACCATCCAACCTGGCCAACTGACACGCGCAATCTGGCGTCATGCGCATACCCCGCGACTCGTTCGACGAGCGCGTGACTGTTCAGGGAGCTGCGACGGGCGGTCGACGAGACGAGGTCGGCGGGCTGAGCGACCAAGCCTGGGCGACCAAGCGGACACGCCGGTTCACAGTTGGGTCGGCCGCGTGCGCTGCCATGAACGGCCACTGACGCCCGCGACGCCCTTGTTGAAGGCACTTCGCCACTTCGAAGCGCCTATGCCTGGAGCAAAAGACCGGGGCGCCCAGACGGACCTGGGTCGTTGCCCTCAAGGAGAATCTAGACCAGCCCTTGCTTGGACGCCAACACCGCGGCTTCGGCGCGGCTGGACACGTTGAGCTTCTTGTAGATGCTCTTGATGTGGTCGTTGACGGTGAACCACTTGATACCCATCAGGTTCGCGATCTCCTTGATCGTGAAGCCCTTGCTCAGATAGGTCAGTACCTCGCTCTCGCGCGGGGTCAGGCGCTCCCACTCGGGCGGGGGATCGAGCGCGACGCCCCGGCTGTTCGCGAAGGGTGCCTGCGACGTCGACAGCGAGCCGAAACCGGAGTTCAGCGGCATCGCGCCGCTGTCGCTGGAACTGGGCCGGAAGTGCGACAGCAGACGGCGTGCGATGGCCGGCGACAGTGGGGGCTGGCCGCGCACGATGCGCTGCAGTTCTTCCACAAGCACCTCGAAGCGGTCCTCCTTCAGCAGATAGCCGTCGGCACCGCACTGCAGCGCGGGGAAGAGGTGGTCGTCGTCCGAATACAGCGTCGTGACGATCTTGATGGCCGGCGAGCCGGTCAGCTCGGTGAGGAACTCCATGCCATTGCCATCGGGCAGCTCCAGGTCCACCAGAATGAGCTTGAAGCCGACCTCGGGGTTCCCGGCGGACAGCTTGGTCACCTGGCGACGGGCGTTCTCGAGGTCACCGACCTCGGTGATCTCCATGGCATCGCTGAAGCTCTCTCGCACCACGCGGCACAGGAAGCTGCGGGCAACGGGGTTGTCTTCGATGATGAGGACTTTGACGGTCATGGCGCGGGGCGGGCGGCGGCTGTCGGTTCGACCGTTGAATGTAGCGCACCGCCCCCATCAGACCCGGGTCAGCAGCCCCGGCCGAAGCCCCCGTTTCAGGGTTCAAGGATTGGTAAGAACCAACTTGCCGACGACCTCGCGGGCCGCCATGCGGGCGAACGCCGCCGGCAGTTCCTCCATGGGCAGCACGCGGTCCAGTACCGGCTTGATCTTGCCTGCGGCGTACCAGGCGGCCAGCTCACCCAGCATCTTGGCGTTGCGGCCGGGCTCGCGTTTGGCGAACTCGCCCCAGAACACGCCGACGAGGGAGGCGCCCTTGAGCAGGGCCAGATTCAGAGGCAGCGCAGGGATTTGTCCTTGCGCAAAGCCAATGACCAGGTAACGGCCGCGCCAGGCGATCGAGCGGAAGGCGGCCTCGGCCAGGTCGCCGCCGACGGGGTCGTAGATCACGTCCGGCCCCTTGCCGTCGGTCAGGGCCTTCAGCTCGTCGCGCAGGTTCTGCGTGGCGTAGTTGATGGCCGCGTCGGCGCCCAGGGCCTTGCAGGCTTCGCATTTGGCGTCGCTGCCGGCCGCGGCGATGACGCGCGCTCCGGCCGCCTTGGCGATCTGCAGCGCCGCAGTGCCGACGCCGCCGGCCGCGCCGAGGATGAGCACGGTCTCGCCGGCTTGCAGCGCAGCGCGGTCCATCAGGGCGTGGTGGCTGGTGGCATAGGTGCAGATGAAGGCGGCCGCATCCTCGAACGCGAAGCCTTCGGGCAGCGGCATGGCCAGCATGGCCGGGATGCAGACCTCGGTGGCGAAGCCACCCAGGCCGCCGAAGGCCGCGACGCGCTGACCGACGGCAAAGCCCTTCACGCCATCGCCCACCTCGCTGACGACGCCGGCGAACTCCGTGCCTGGCACGAAGGGCAGGGCGGGCTTCATCTGGTACTTGTTCTGCACGATGAGCAGGTCAGGGAAGTTCAGGCTGGCGGCCCTGATCTGCACACGGATCTGGCCCGCAGCCAGCGCCGGCGGGGGGAGTTCGCGCCATTGCAGGGCCTCGACACCCACCGGGTTCTCGCAGAGCCAAGCCTTCATCGTCATCTCCAGATTTCTTGTGAAGCGATCATGATAGGAATCAAGGTGGTTACACCCGGTCTCGCAGGTGACGCCCTCCCTACAATTGGCAACCATGCGCATCCTGATTTCCAACGACGACGGCTACCTTGCCCCCGGCCTTGCGGCCCTTGTGAAGGCCTGTGAAGGCCTGGGAGAGATCGACGTCATCGCCCCTGAGCAGAACGCCAGCGGAACCTCCAACTCGCTGACGCTGAACCGGCCCCTGAACGTCTACCGGGCCGCCAACGGCTTCCGCTATGTCAGCGGCACGCCGTCCGACGGTGTCCACCTCGCGCTGACCGGCCTGCTGGGCTACCGGCCCGACCTGGTGCTTTCGGGCATCAACAACGGCGCCAACATGGGCGACGACACGCTGTACTCCGGCACTGTCGCCGCCGCAACCGAGGGCTATCTGTTCGGCATCCCGTCGATCGCGTTCTCGCAGGTCGAGAAGGGATGGGGGGAGCTGGAGGCCGCGGCTCGCGCGGCGCGCAGCGTGGTGGAGCAAGTCATTGCCGGAGGTCTGGGTCAGGGATTCCTGCTCAACGTCAACATCCCCAACCGGCCCGACGCCGACACGCTGCCGCGCCGCATCACGCGCCTGGGCCGGCGTCACGCCAGCGAGGGCATCATCCAGCAGGTCAACCCGCGCGGCGAGACCATCTACTGGATCGGCCCCGCAGGCGACGCCAGGGACGCCGGTGAAGGCACGGACTTCCATGCGACGGCCAACGCACAGGTGTCGATCACGCCGCTGCAGGTGGACCTGACGGAGCATGCGTCGCTCGGCAGCTGGGCCCAGCGCCTGGGCGTTTGACGACATGACCGCCCCCATGCTCGCTTTGCTTGCGCTCCCTCCATTGGACGGGGCCGTGCCTGCGGGCGAACGGGCGGCGCGGGCATGAGCACCCCCAAACGCTTTCCTGCCAGCCTGAAATCGGCTGCCTCACCCCAGCGCGAGCTGCTGATGCCCCAGCGCCACCTGCGCCAGGCCACGGTCGACGCGGCCCGGCTGGCGCGTCCCAGTGGCACGGGGCTGGACAGCGGGGCCGTGCGCGAGCGCATGGTGGCCCGGCTGCGCGCCGAGGGGAAGTTCGACGAGCGCGTGCTGGCCGCAATGGCCAGCGTGCCGCGGCACGAGTTCGTCGACAGCGCACTGGCCGCCCAGGCCTACGAGGACACGGCCCTGCCCATCGGCCAT
>NZ_DASWYS010000180.1:0-7478 GCF_036404855.1 Roseateles sp. | reverse complement strand
CAGCCCCGGCACGATGTTGTAGCGCGACAAGCCCTCCGGGTTGTATCGGCGCTGGATGCGCACCTCGAACGGCAGGGGCTGCGGCGCTACCACGGCCAGCGCGCCGCGCAGGTCACGGCTCAGTGCAGTCTGGCCCAGCTGGACCAATGCGGCGATGGCGTTGCCGGCGGCTGAGGGGTCGGTCGCGTCCGCGGCGACCAGCACGGCCGGCCGTTCACCGCGGACGACGCGCGTGCCGAAGTCGTCCGGCACGACGACGAGGAACTGGATCTCACCGCGTTGCAGCAGCGCATCACCGCGGGACTCTGCGATGCCGCTCTCGACGACACGGAAGTAGCCGCTGGTCTGCAGTGCGGCGACCAGGCTGCGCGCCATCGGGCTTGCGTCCTGCGACACCACGGCGGTCGGCAAGCCCTTGGGGTCGGTGTTGATGGCGTAGCCGAACAGCACCAGCTGCATGATGGGCACACCCACCGCCATCGCGAAGGTGAGCTTGTCGCGCAGCATCTGCTGCACTTCCTTCAGCGCGATGGCGAACATGCGGGCCAGGGCTTGCATCAGGTGCCCTCGGCGAAGTTGTCGGTGGCCTGGCCGACCAGGCGCACGAAGGCGTCTTCAAGGTCGTTGGCACCCGCGGCCTGAACGATCGACGCCGCCGTGCCGCTCGCCAGCACGCGGCCGTAGGCGATGTAGACCAGCTCATCGCAGCGCTCGGCCTCATCCATGTAGTGGGTGGACACCAGCACCGTGATGCCTTCCACGGCGAGCTGGTGGATGTGGTCCCAGAACTCGCGGCGCGCCTTGGGGTCGACCCCGGCCGTCGGTTCGTCCAACAGCAGCAGCCTGGGCTGATGCAGCAGACAGGCGGCCAACGCCAGGCGTTGCTTCCAGCCGCCGGACAGCGCGCCGGCGAGCTGCTTCTCGCGGCTCTTCAGCCCCAGCCGCCCCAACGCCGCGTCCACGGCCTCGCGGCGTCCGGCCATGGAGAACAGGCGGGCGATGAAGTCCAGGTTTTCGCGTATCGACAGGTCCTCGTAGAGGCCGAACTTCTGCGTCATGTAGCCGACCTGGCGCTTGACCTCGGCCGCCTGGCGGCGGAAGTCCAGGCCCAGCACATGCCCGTCGCCGGCATCGGGTGTCAGCAAGCCGCAGAGCATGCGCAGCGAGGTGGTCTTGCCGCTGCCGTTGGGGCCAAGGAAGCCGACGATGCGACCCGTGACGACCTGCATGTCCACGCTGTCCACAACCTTGCGGCCGCCGTATGACTTGCTCAGCCCTTTGACGTCGATCGCAAGTTCGCTCATGGGGTGACGTCCAGCGGCTGCCCCGGATGCAGGCGCTCCGCATCCTCGGCCTTCAAGGGACGGGCCTCGACGAGGAAGACCAGCTTGTCACGCTGCTGGTTGGAGTAGATGACCGGCGGCGTGTACTCCGGCCCTGCGGCGATGAAGGAGATGCGCGCCGGAATGGCTGCACCGCAACCATCGCAATGCAGCTGCACGGTGGTGTCGAGCTTCAGGCCGCCCACCGCCGACTGCGGCACATAGAAGCGCGCCTTGCGATTGGCCGGCGGCAGCAGGGCCAGCACCGGTTGACCGGCCGGCACCCACTCGCCGGGTCGCAGGAAGACGTCCTGCACGCGGGCCGGCATGGGCGCGCTCTGACGCTTCTGCTCGACGCGCCAGGCCGTCTGCGCACGACTGCTCCGTGCCGCGTCGGCCAGCGCGCGGGCGGCCTCGCGCTCGTCCTCGCGCGACGGCAGCCGGGCGACCACCAGCGCCGCGTCCAGCTCGGCGACGCGGGCACGCGCCTGGGCCAGCGCCGTCACCCCATCGTCCACCCGGGCCGGGGCCACGAAGCCCTGGGTCAGTAGTTCCTGCTGGCGCACGAGATCCACGCCCGCCAAGCGTTCGGCGGCGCGGGCCTGCTCCAGCTGGGCCCGCACGACAGCCAGCTCCGGCACGCGCCGGCCCTTGTCGGTGTTCCGAGCCTGGGCAAGCGCGCTCTGGGCGCGGGCCTGGGCCTCGATGTCCGCCGCGAGCTCGGGCGTCGCGTCCAGCGCGAACAGCGGCTGCCCCGCCGTGACGGCCTCGCCCGAGCGTACCGCCAACTCGGTGAGCCGGCCGGCCACTGGTGGGGCGATGTAGACCAGCTCCGCCTCGGCATAACCCGTCCAGCCGTCGGTCGGCCGGTCGCCGCAGCCAGCCAGCAGCGCGGCCATCGCAGGCAGAAAGATTCGCTTCATGGCAACAACTCCACATTGGACGGGACTTTTCGCCAAGTGTTCGGCAAATCGCAAGGCGCAGCCAATCTCTTCTTGCCAGCATCGAGTCGATCATTAGCATCTTGACAAGGAGGTCGCACCCGGCGGCCCGGCAAGGAGCAAGGAAGCAACCCCATGAATGTCGCCACCTGGATGCGCAGTTTCACCATCCGCACCCGCATGCACGGGGCCATCGCCATGGTGCTGGTGATGTTCGCAACTCTGGCCCTCACCGGCCTGCTCGGCGGCCGCCAACTGACGGCACTCCATGCCGAGGCCACGACGCGCACGACGCAGGAGGTCCAGCAACTCACCGCCATCCGGCAGGCCCTGGCCGACGTGCGGCAGGCGCAAGGCCTGCCGGAGCAACCCCGGGAGGCGCTGCGCGAGGTCGAGAAGCGCCTGGAGACGATGGTCGCCACCGTGGACCGCCAGGCCCACGCGGCCGAGGCCGAGTTCAGCGCCGAGATGCAGCGCATCACCTGGCGCGCGCTGGCCGTGCTGGCCATGGTGCTGGTGTTGGTCGTACCGCTGACGCTGATCAACTCCTCCACCATCACCACTCCCATGCGCTACGCCTGCACGGTAGCCCAGTCCATTGCTGGCGGCGACCTGAACAACGACGTGCGAATCGCCGGTCGTGACGAAGCTTCCGACCTGCTGCGCGCGCTGGACTCCATGCAGGCCAGCCTGCGCGGCTTGGTCAGCCAGGTCAAGACCTCGGCACTCAGCATCGAGACGGCCAGCGACGAAGTCGCCGCGGGCAATCACGACCTCAGCCAGCGCACCGAGCGGACGGCGTCAAGCCTGCAGCGCACCACCAACTCCATGGACGAGCTGACCCAGGGCGTGCGTCACGGCGCCGACGCGGCGGGCAAGGCGCGCGAGCTGGCCGCGGGCGCGGCCGTGGTGGCGCAGCGTGGCGGCCAGGAGGTGTCCGAGGTGGTCTCGACGATGGACGAGATCAACGCCAGTTCGCGCCGCATCGGCGACATCGTGGGCCTGATCGACAGCATCGCCTTCCAGACCAACATCCTCGCGCTGAACGCTGCCGTCGAGGCGGCGCGCGCGGGCGAGCAGGGCAAGGGATTCGCCGTCGTCGCCACCGAGGTGCGCTCGCTTGCGCAGCGCTCGGCGGGCGCTGCGCGCGAGATCAAGTCGCTTATCACCGCCAGCGTCGAACGCACTGAGACCGGCGCGCGCCTGGTGCAGCATGCGGGCGCGACGATGCAGGAGATCGTCGACAACGTGCAGAAGGTCAGCGACATGATCGGCGAAGTCGCCGCAGGCGCGGCCGACCAGAGCGCGCGCATCGGCCAGATTAACGGCGCCGTCAGCCAGCTCGACGACATGACGCAGCAGAACGCCGCGTTGGTGGAGCAGTCGGCTGCCGCCGCTGACAGCCTGCGGCAACAGTTGCAGTTGCTGGCTGGTGCCGTGGCGCAGTTCCGGCTTGACGGGCAGCGGTGACGGCGGACGGCATAGAATCTCGTCCCATAGCGCCGATTTGTTCCGGATTGCGGGCGCTCTACAAATGCCGCTAAACAGGACTCCGAACCAACCGGCGTCCGCAACAGTGGCCGCCGGTTTTTTATTGGAGTGAGGCCATGACGGGCCGTAGCGTCGGCGACGTGTCGCCGCAGAGTTTTCATTTCGACGAGCCACTGCCTCTGCGCAGCGGTGCCAGCCTGGGGCCCTATGACCTGATGGTCGAGACCTACGGGCAGCTCAATGCCGAGCGCAGCAATGCGGTGCTGGTCTGCCACGCGCTCAACGCCAGCCACCACGTGGCCGGCAGCTACGCCGGCCAGGCCAAGAGTGAGGGCTGGTGGGACAACCTCATTGGCCCGGGCAAGCCGCTGGACACGGACAAGTTCTTTGTCATCGGCGTCAACAACCTGGGCTCCTGCTTCGGCTCCACCGGCCCCATGCACGCCAACCCGGCGACCGGTCGGGCCTGGGGCGCGGACTTCCCCGTCGTCACCGTGCAGGACTGGGTGGACGCGCAGGCCCGAGTCGTTGAGCGCTTCGGCATCCTCAAGCTGGCGGCCGTGCTGGGCGGCAGCCTGGGCGGCATGCAAGCATTGGACTGGGCGCTGCGCTACCCCGAGCGCCTCGCCCACTGCATCGCCATCGCGACGGCGCCCAACCTGTCAGCGCAGAACATCGCCTTCAACGAGGTCGCGCGTCGCGCCATCGTGACCGACCCCGACTTCCACGGCGGCCACTTCTACGCCCACGGTGTGGTGCCCAAGCGCGGCCTGCGCGTGGCGCGCATGATTGGCCACATCACCTACCTCAGCGACGACGTCATGGCCGAGAAGTTCGGCCGCGAGCTTAAGTCCGGCGAGCTGGGCTATTCGACGCAGGACATCGAGTTCCAGATCGAGAGCTATCTGCGCTACCAGGGCGACAAGTTCAGCGACTACTTCGACGCCAACACCTATCTGCTGATCACGCGCGCGCTGGACTACTTCGACCCGGCGGCCGAGCATGGTGGCGACCTCGCGCGCGCCTTCGCGAGCGCGAGGGCCAAGTTCCTGGTGGCGAGCTTCACGACTGACTGGCGCTTCTCGCCGGCACGGTCGCGCGAGATCGTCAAGGCACTGCTGGACAACCGCCTGGACGTGTCCTACGCGGAGATCGACGCCCCGCACGGCCACGACGCCTTCCTGCTCGACGACCCGCGCTATCACGGGGTGCTAAGGGCCTATTTCGAGCGCGTCGCGGGCGAGTTGTACCCGGCGGCCCGGCCCCTGCAGATCAAGGGGGTGGCCGTATGAGTTTCGACCCCGCCATCGCCGCCCTGGTGCCGCCGGGCTCGCGTGTGCTGGACCTGGGCTGCGGCACCGGCGAATTGCTGGAGCACCTCATCAAGCACAAGGGTTGCAGCGGCTACGGTGTGGAGCTAGACGATGCCAACCTGCTGGCCTGCGTGAAGCGCGGCGTCAACGTCATCCAGCGCAATCTGGAGGAAGGCCTGTCCATCTTCGAGGACCAGAGCTTCGACATCGTGCTGCAGCTGGAAACGCTGCAGCATCTGCGCAACGCGGAGCAGATGCTCAAGGAGACGGCGCGCGTCGGCAAGATGGGCATTGTCAGCTTCCCCAACTTCGCCCACTGGCCCAACCGGGTGCAGGTGCTGTTCGGCCGCATGCCGGTGACGCGCGCTCTGCCCTACGAGTGGTACGACACGCCCAACATCCGCGTCGGCACCTTCGCTGACTTCGGCGTGCTGGCGCGCAAGAACCGGCTCAAGATCCTGGACAGCTTCGGCCTGCAGGACGGCAGGCCGGTGCGCTCACTGCCCAATCTGATGGCCAGCGTCGCGGTGTTCAAGTTCGAGCGCGAGTGACGGGCGATCTCAGCCCGGCGTCTTCTTTTGGGCCTTCTTGGCGGCCTTCTTCTTGTGCTTGGCCTTGGCGGGCTTCTTCGCGCCGTTCTTGGCCTGCACACCACTGCTGACGTGGCTGCCCTTGTGGTGCTGGGCCACGCGCGCCTCGGCGGCGGGGGCGGCGAAGACGGCGCCCAGCACGATGGCAAGGGCGGTGGCGACGGTCTGAATCTTCATGGTGGCGGGCTCTAGGAGACGGATGTCGCCAGCCTAACTCAGGGCGGCGGCGCTGCCTGATAGCAGCCCGTCAGTCCGCGCCCTCAGAACCCGGGCGGATCGCCTGGCCGTCATCGGGGTGCGCGTCGTCCCCGAAGACGCCCTCCCCGCGGTCAGAGCGTCGTGGCACCGAGCCCAAGGCACGCCCTGCCCCGTCGCAGCCTGAGCCTTCCCAGGTGCGCCCGGGTCATCGTGACTTCAGCCTGCGTTGCCCACGGATGGCGTGAGCGCGCCGGCCTGGACCACGCAGTTTCGCCCCCGCGCCTTCGCGACGTAGAGCGCCCGATCGGCGTCGTGGAACAGGCGGTCCAGGTCGGTCAGCTCGCGCGCCCGGGCGCAGGCCACGCCGAAGCTGGCACTGATGCGCAGCGTCGATCCTTCGACCGTCACGATGGGCGTGTCAGCCAGCGTGGCGCGGAGCCGCTCGGCGAGCTGCAGGGCTTCGTCGGGGGCGCAGTTGGGGGCCAGCATGACGAACTCCTCCCCGCCGTGGCGTGTCAGCAGCTCGCCTTCGCGGACCTCGCCGCGCGCATGCGCGGCCGCGGCGCGCAGCACCTGGTCGCCCACCGGGTGGCCATGCTGATCGTTGATGCGCTTGAAGTGGTCCAGGTCGAAGACCACCAGCGCCACGGGCCAGCCGTGGCGGCGCGACTGCGCCAGCAGGGCGCTGGCGCGCTCGGTGAAGGCCCGACGGTTGGGCAGGCCGGTCAGGAAGTCGGTGTCGCTGGCGACTCGCAATTGCTCGATGAGCTGCTCGCGCTCCGCCTCCAGTGCTCGGCTGCGCAGCGTGGCGTCTCGCAGCGCGGCGACGGCGCGCTGCATGGCACCGATCTCGTCGAGCCGCTCGGCCGGCAGCTCGTGATCGGACGGCGGCACGCGGCCTTGCATGATGGCCGTCATCGTCCGCGTGCTGCTCAGCAGCGGCATCAGCACACGGTGGCGGATGAGCAGAAAGACGCCGAGCTCGATGCACAGCACAGCCACGCCGAGCGCGACGTTGACGACGAGGCGCTCGCGCGTGGCGGCGACACGCGCGAGCGCCGCTTGCCGTCCGTCTTCGTACAGCTTGTCGCGCAGCTCGACGATGGTCCGCATCGACGGCACGTAGCGAGCCACGAAGGCGGCCGCGTCGAGGCCGTAGGCCTGGCCCGCCTGGCCGCGCGCCGTCAACTCCTGCACGAAGGGCAGATCCTCACCGAAATAACGCGCCTCCATCTGCTCGACGGCAGAGCGCGTCGGCGCGTCGGCGCGTCGCACCTGCAGCCAGATGAGGCGGCGCAGCTGCTCGATGCGGCCTTCGAGCCGCTGGATGGCCTGCTGCTCGTCGCGCGTCAGCGGCGCCTGCGTGGCCAGCGGCGTGTTGAATTCCGACCCCAACCGGCCCGCGTACTCGCGCAGCTCGGCTGCGTAGCGAGCACCGACCAGCGACATGGCCAACTCAGGATAGATGGCCTCGGCCTCGGCGGACAGCGTCGTCACGCTGCCGAACAGCGTGTCGACGACGGCGAACATGCCGTCGACCGGCCCCCGGGTCACCCGCGCGCCGGGTGCACCGCGCAGCGCATGCGGCAGTGCCGCGACGCGGTCCACCTCGGCCCGCGCCCG
>NZ_DASWYS010000179.1:0-1708 GCF_036404855.1 Roseateles sp. | reverse complement strand
TAGATCCGCCGGCGGATGCGTTCGCGCTTGAGCAACTGGAAGAAGCTCTCGGCCACAGCGTTGTCGTGGCAGTTGCCACGCCGGCTCATGCTGCTGACCAAGTTGTGGTCACGCAGGAAGGTCTGAATCGCACCGGGTTTCGAGGAGGCCTGTTGGCTTGAGTCAGACCGGGATGGTTTGACTTCTCTTCGTGCTGTTCTGCTTTCATTATTCCAGCCCCCCCGCAGGGGCCGCCGGAGGCACCCCCGGTTGGGCCATGTACTCATGGTTCAACCCTCCTGCAGCGCCGCTGACCGGGCAGCTTTGCTTGTGGCTTGTTGTCGCCAGTAGTTGGCCTCTGCTTCGGCCGGCGGGATATAGCCGATGGGCTCAAGCAAGCGGTGGTGGTTGAACCACGAGACCCACTCCAGGGTGGCCAATTCGACCGCTTCGCGCGTCTTCCAGGGCCCGCGCCGGTGGATGATCTCGGCCTTGTACAACCCGTTGATGGTCTCGGCCAGCGCGTTGTCGTAGCTGTCGCCGGTGCTGCCCACCGAGGGCTCGATGCCGGCTTCGGCGAGCCTCTCGCTGTAGCGAATGGAGACGTATTGCGACCCCCTGTCGCTGTGATGCACCAGCACCCCTTCACGCTCGCTGCGACGCGCGTACAGGGCCTGCTCCAGCGCGTCGAGCACGAAGTCGGTCTGCATCGAACTGCTGACCCGCCAGCCGACGATGCGCCGCGCGAAGACATCGATGACGAAGGCCACGTACACGAAGCCCTGCCAGGTCGAGACGTAGGTGAAGTCCGCCACCCAAAGCTGATTCGGCCTGTCAGCCTTGAAGTGCCGTTTCACCCGATCCAGCGGGCATGCCGCCTTGGCGTCCGGTACTGTCGTGCGCACCTTCTTGCCACGACGCGCACCGCTCATCCCACCTATGCGCATCAGCCGCTCGACAGTGCATCGCGCCACGGCTGTGCCTTCGCGCCGCAGTTGCCGCCAGACCTTGTCGGCACCATAGACCCGCAGGTTCTGGTCGTACACGCGCTGCACCTGAGGCAGTAAGCTCGCATCACGCTGGGCTCGCGCGGACAGCAGCGCCGGGTTGCGCTGGCGTGCCGCGTAGCGCCGGTATGCCGACGGGGCGATCTGCAGCGCGCGGCAGATCGGCTCGACCCCGCAACGAGCCCGATGCTCGTCAATGAAGGCGTTCATTTCTTGAGTTGGCGGTCGAACTCCGCCTGGGCGAAATACGCGCTGGCCAACTTCAGGATCTCGTTGGTCTTGCGCAGTTCGCGAACCTCGCGCTCCAGATCCTTGATGCGCTGCTGTTCGACGGTGCTCGGGCCTGGCCGTACGCCGCTGTCGCGCTCGCCCTGGCGCACCCACTTGCGCAGCGTCTCGCCCGTGCAGCCGATCTTGCCGGCGATCGATTCGATCGCCGCCCACTGCGACGGGTACTGGTCCTTGGCGTCAAAGACCATGCGCACCGCGCGATCCTGAACTTCGGGGGAAAACTTCGGGGACTTCCTCATGATGGCTCCATTCTCAATCGAAGGAGCCTCCTCAAAATCCGGGGCGATTCAGTCTGCCACTCATGACCCGTAAATTGGCAGCCCTGATCGGAGTGAACCAAGACAGGCGCCGGCGGCTGGCGGCGCCACAGCGCCATCAGCAGTGCATCGAGGACCAGGCTCGTGTCAATGCGGCTGCCCATGGACCAGCCC
>NZ_DASWYS010000178.1:0-11733 GCF_036404855.1 Roseateles sp. | reverse complement strand
AGTGGCGCGTGACTACGCCGGCAAGCTGCGCGTGGCCAAGGTCAATATCGACGAGAACCAGGAAACGCCTGCGCGCTTCGGCATCCGCGGCATTCCGACGCTGATGCTGTTCAAGGACGGCCAGCTCGCCGCCACCAAGGTCGGTGCCCTCTCCAAGGCCCAGTTGACCGCCTTCCTCGACGCGAACCTATAATCGCGTCCAACTGCTGCAGTGTTCACGGCGCTCTCCGCGCGGTCACTGCAGCAGCCAAAGCCAACACGCCCCGGGCGCGCTGATCACGAATCAGCCGCTCAGCCAGCGTGGACTCGGCTCCCCCTCCCTCCACTGAGTTGTCGAATTTGCGCCGTTCGCCGTTTGAACGGTAGCCATTCGGTCCTGTTCCGGGGCGGCCGAGATACCGCCGCAAGCGCCTTGGCTGGCGCCGCGGCCCCTGACGGGTGTTCACCCATGCATCTTTCCGAACTCAAAGCCCTCCACGTCTCCGCCCTCATCCAGATGGGCGAGGAGCTGGAGATCGACAACGTCACCCGCCTGCGCAAGCAGGAGCTGATGTTCGCCATCATGAAGAAGCGCGCCAAAGCCGGCGAGCAGGTCTTCGGCGATGGCGTGCTCGAGGTGCTGCCGGACGGCTTCGGCTTCCTGCGCTCCATCGAAGCCAGCTACATGGCCTCCACGGACGACATCTACCTGTCGCCCAGCCAGATCCGGCGCTTCAACCTGCACACCGGCGACCTGGTGGAAGGCGAGGTGCGCGTGCCCAAGGACGGCGAACGCTACTTTGCTCTCGTGAAGGTCGACCGCGTCAACAACCAGACGCCGGAGGAGAGCAAGAACAAGATCATGTTCGAGAACCTGACGCCCTTGTTCCCCAAGGAGCAGTTCAAGCTCGAGCGTGAAGGCTTCAAGGGCGAGGAGAACATCACCGGTCGCATCATCGACCTGATCGCTCCCATCGGCAAAGGCCAGCGCGCCCTGATCGTGTCGCAGCCCAAGACCGGCAAGACCGAGATGATGAAGAGCCTGGCGCATGCGCTGGTGGCCAACCATCCGGACTGCCACCTCATCGTGCTGCTCGTCGACGAGCGCCCCGAGGAAGTGACCGAAATGCTGCGCACCGTGCGCGGCGAGGTCATCAGCGCCACCTTCGACGAGCCCGCCGCACGCCACGTACAGGTGGCCGAGATGGTCATCGAGCGCGCCAAGCGACTGGTCGAGCTGAAGAAGGACGTGATCATCCTGCTGGACTCGATCACCCGCCTGGCCCGCGCCTACAACAACGTGCTGCCCAGCTCCGGCAAGGTGCTGACCGGCGGTGTGGATGCCAACGCCCTGCAGCGCCCCAAGCGCTTCTTCGGCGCTGCGCGCAACATCGAAGAAGGCGGCTCCCTGACCATCATTGGCACGGCGCTGATCGACACCGGCTCCAAGATGGACGAGGTGATCTACGAAGAGTTCAAGGGCACCGGCAACTGCGAGATCCACCTGGATCGCCGGATGGCCGAGAAGCGCGTCTACCCGTCCATCCTGATCAACAAGTCGGGCACCCGCCGTGAAGAGCTGCTGCTGAAGCCGGAAATCCTGCAAAAGAGCTGGATCCTGCGCAAGCTGCTCTACAACATGGACGAGATCGAGGCGATGGAGTTCATCCTCGACAAGATGAAGGCGTCGAAGAACAACCTGGACTTCTTCGACATGATGCGGCGCGGCGGCTGACCCTTCCCAGCCTCGAACTAGCCAAACCGCGGGGAAGCCGGCTACAATCGCCGGTTTTCCGCCCAGACACCTTCGGAAAGTGCGTCGCAAAGCAGCAATCTGCGCGGCGTGGCTCCCGACCTAAGCCAAGAGGTTCCCATGAAAGAAGGCATTCACCCCAACTACCGCGACGTCGTCTTCGTCGACCTGTCCAACGGTTTCCAGTTCGTGACGCGTTCCACCGTCCAGACCAAGGAAACGATTGAACTCGAAGGCAAGACCATGCCCCTGGTGAAGCTGGAAACCACCAGCGAATCGCACCCCTTCTACACGGGCACGCAGAAGAGCGTGGACAACCTGGGCGGTCGCGTCGAGAAGTTCCGCAACAAGTTCGCTCACCTCAAGAAGTAATTCGTCGAGGCGGTCTCGCACCGCTTCCGAAAGCAAGGGCAGCCTCGGCTGCCCTTTGTCATTTCCGCAGCCGGGGGGCAAGCCCTGTCATTTCTGCGGCATGATCCCGCCACTTCAAAAATACGCCAGCGCGTGAATCTCCCTACCCCCGCCATCGTCGCCGAGCGCGGCGTCGAGCGCCTGCCGCGCCTGGCGCTGATCCTTCTGTGCGCGGCCTATGTGCTGCCCGGGATCTTCGGCCGCGACCCGTGGCGCAATGCCGACCTGACCGCCTTCGGCTTCATGGCCAGCATCGCGGAGGGGCGCGCGCCCTGGTGGCAGCCCGCCATCGCAGGCATTCCCGCCGAAGGGGGCCCCCTGCCCTACTGGCTGGGCGCGCTGGCCATCAAGGCTCTGCCCTTTCTCGACGAGCCCGTCGCGGCCCGCCTGCCCTACGCGCTGGTGCTGGTCGGCGTGCTCGTCGCCGTCTGGTACACCTGCTTCCACCTGGCCCGCACCGAGGCAGCCCAGCCCGTGGCCTTTGCCTTCGGCGGCGAGGCGCAGGCCGTGGACTACGCCCGCGCACTGGCCGACGGTTCGCTGCTGGCGCTGATGGCCTCGCTGGGCCTGCTGCAACTGGGCCACGAGACGACGCCGGAGCTGCTGCAGTTGCTGGCCGTCTCCGGCTACCTCTACGGCCTGGCGGCGGCGCCCTTCAAGCCCGGACGCTCTCGCGCCGCCGTCCTCATCGCACTGCCGGTGCTGGCCGCCAGCGGCGCGCCGACGGTCGCCTGCGCCCTGGGCCTGCTGGGCGTCCTGCTCAACCACCGCTCCAGCTATGCCGAGGCCAAGGCACAGCGGGCCTGGCTGCTGGGCGCGCTGACGCTGGCCGTGCTGGCAGCCTGGGCCTTCGACGGCTGGGCCTGGCGCGTGCAACCGGGCCTGCAGCTCGGCTCGCTGCTGAGCCTGCTGGCCTGGTTCTGCTGGCCCGCCGGGCCCCTGGCGCTGTGGACCCTGTGGCGCTGGAGACGCCACGGCCTGCGCCGCCACATCACGGTGCCCGCGATTGCGCTGCTCGTGCCGCTGGCGGCCTGCATCACCATGGATGGCTCGGAGCGCGCGCTGCTGCTGGCCCTGCCCTCGCTGGCCATCCTGGCCGCCTTTGCGCTGCCGACGCTGAGCCGGGGCTTCTCGGCGGCGGTGGACTGGTTCTCGGTGTTCTTCTTCAGCGCCGCAGCGCTGTTCTTCTGGCTCTACTACCTGTCCATGCACACCGGCTGGCCGCCGCGCCCGCTGGCCAACCTGCGCCGGCTCGCGGAAGGCTTCGAGCCTGCGTTCAGCGTCGCCGCGCTGGTGTTCGCGATCGCGGCGACGCTGTCCTGGCTGGCCCTCGTGCGCTGGCGGACCGCGCGGCACCGGCATGCGCTGTGGAAAAGCCTGGCCCTGCCGGCCGGCGGCGTGGCCCTCGGCTGGCTGCTCGTCATGAGCCTGCTGCTGCCGCCGCTGGACTACGCACGCAGCCTGTCGCCATTGGTGGCCAGGCTGAAGCCGCACATGCCCGTGAATACGGGCTGCCTGGCGGCGCCGGGGCAGAGCCTCGCGACGCTGGCCGCGCTGGAATGGCACGGCGGCTGGCAGGTGCAGGGTCGCGGTACGCTGGACACCTCCGGCTGCAGCCACGCCGTCATCAGCGCCGGCCAGCCGACACCGTCAGGCTGGCGCGTGATCGCCCAGGTCAAGCGCCCCACGGACCGCAGCGGCGGTGCCGGGCTGGTGCTGCTCCGTCGTCAGTGATCTGACAGCGCGGCCGCGTTGAACGCGGCCTCGTCGCCCAGCGCCGAGTCGCTGGCGTGACGCACCCGCGCGGCGGGGAAGACGAGGCGAAAGCGCGACCCCTTGCCGACCTCGCTCTGGATCATCAGCTCGCCACCATGACGCTGCATGACGTGCTTGACGATGGACAGGCCCAGGCCCGTGCCACCGGTCTCGCGAGAGCGACTGCCGTCAACGCGGTAGAAGCGCTCGGTCAGGCGCGGGATGTGCTCGCGCGCGATGCCCAGGCCCGTGTCGATGACGGTCAGCTCGCCGCTGCCGTCCTCCAGCAGCCGCCAGGCCACCTCGACCTCGCCGCCGTCCGGCGTGTAGCGCACCGCGTTGGTGACGAGGTTGGCAATGGCACTCAGCAGTTCGCTCTCGATGCCGGCCAACTCGACGCTGGTGTCGGGCGCCAGATGCAGGCGATGGCGGCCGGCCGACAGGGCCTCGGCATCTGCTGCAACGCGGCGCAGCAGGCCGTCTAGGCCCACCCAGCGGTCCGGTGCCGGGCGCGGGCTGCCCTCGAGCTGCGACAACGCCAGCAGGTCGGCCACCAAGGTCTGCATGCGCTCCGTCTGCTGCGTCATCAGCACGATGACGCGCTCGCGCTCGACCGCCGTCAGCGGGAGCGTGTGCATGGTCTCAATGAAGCCCGACAGCACGGTCAGCGGCGTGCGGATCTCGTGCGAGACGTTGGCAACGAAGTCACGGCGCATGGCCTCGTTGCGCACACGCTCGGTGATGTCCAGCGACAGCACCAGGCGCATGCTTTCGCCGTAATCGCGCACGATGATGGACAGCGTGCCCGGGCCGCGCCCGTTGCCCAGCACCAGCGGCTCGGCATAGTTGCCGGCCTGCAGATAGGCGACGAAGGCCGGCGCACGCACGAGGTTGGTGATGCGCTGGCGCAGGTCGCGCTGCGGATCGAGCGCGAAATGGTCGGCCGCGACGCGGTTGCACCAGACGATCTGCTCGTGCGAGTCGAGCATCAGCACACCATTGGGCGAGGCCTCGATCGCCGACAGGAACTGCTCCAGCTCCAGCTGGCCGCGGGCCACCGCACGATCGCGGTCGCGCATGGCACGCTCGACCCGGTAGCCCAGCTCGCCCCAAAGCCCGGTGTCGCGCGGTGCGTTGTCGAGTTGGTTGCCGCGCAACCAGGTCAGCAGCCGGTTGCCGCGGACGGCATCAACCACCAGCACCAGGAACACGCCGGCCACGACACCGAGGCCCAGGCTGAGGCTTTCGATACGCGTGGCCGAGTGCACGACCGCGCCGACGACGAACCCGAACAGCGCGGCCCCGAGGGCCATCAGCAGTCGAGACAACAACCAGGTCATGAAGCCAGGTGTGGATTCAGGCGGAAAGCGCGCTGCTCTGCTGCGTCAGCCTGTAGCCGGCGCCGCGGACGGTCTCGATCATGCGCGCGCACTGCACGCGCTCCAGCGCCTCGCGCAAACGCTTGACGTGGACGTCGATGGTGCGCTCCTCGATGAAGACGTGATCGCCCCAGACACGGTCCAGCAGTTGCGAGCGGCTGTGCACGCGCTCGGGGTGCGTCATCAGGAAATGCAGCAGGCGGAACTCGGTCGGGCCGAGCTTGACCTCGGCGCCGTCGCGGCTGACGCGGCGCGTGCCGGGGTCCAGCAGCAGCGGGCCCACCTCGACCGCACTGTCCAGGGCCTCGGGCGCCTTGCGGCGCAGCACGGCGCGGATGCGCGCCAGCAGTTCGTTGGTCGAGAAGGGCTTGGTGACGTAGTCGTCGGCGCCTGCATCCAGGCCGGCGATCTTGTCGCCCTCCTCGGCGCGCGCCGTCAGCATGATGATGGGCAGCTCCTTGGTGCGCGCCGTGCCGCGCCACTGGCGGGCCAGGGCGACGCCGCTCTGACCGGGCAGCATCCAGTCCAGCACGACGAGGTCGGGCAGCACCCGGTCCACCTCGTACTGGGCCTGCGTGGCACTGGCGGCCAGCGTGACCTCGAAACCGGCGTGGCGCAGGTTGATGGAGATCAGCTCGGCAATCGCTGATTCGTCTTCGACAACGAGAACACGACTCATGCTTACCTCACCATGGTCTCGACCGTCTCCGGCGAGTTGTGCCGGACGTCCTGGCCCTTGACCACGTAGATGATGACCTCGGCCAGATTCTTGGCATGGTCGCCGACGCGCTCGATGGCCTTGGCGACGAAGACGAGGTCGATGGACGACGAGATGGTGCGCGGGTCTTCCATCATGTAGGTGATGAGCTTGCGCAGCAGGCCGTCGAATTCCTTGTCGATCTCGTCGTCATGCTTGAGCACGTCCAGCGCCCGCTCCACGTCCAGGCGCGCGAACGCGTCCAGCGCCTTGCGCAGCTGGCTGGTGGCCAGTTCGGCCTCATAGGCCAGGTCGGACATCGGCAGCCGCATGCGGCTGGAGATGCCGCTGGAAACCAGCCGCTGCACGGTGCGCGCGATGCGGGCCGCCTCGTCGCCGACGCGCTCGAGGTTGGCGATGCTCTTGCTGATGGCGATCAGCAGGCGCAGGTCGCGGGCCGTGGGCTGGCGCCGGGCGATGATGCTGGAGAGATCACGGTCGATCTCCACTTCCATCGCGTTGACGCGGCTTTCCTTGTCCAGCACTTCGTCAGCCGACTCGGCGCTGAAGTCCACCAGTGCCTGCACGGCCTGCGCCACCTGGGCCTCGACGAGGCCGCCCATTTCCAGCACGCGGGTCGAGATGCCGCTGAGCTCGGCATCGAATTGGGTCGAGAGATGCTTGTCCACCATACCGTCCTCCTTGATCAGCCGAAGCGGCCGGTGATGTAGTCCTCAGTGTCCTTGCGCTTGGGCTTCATGAAGAGCTCAGCCGTGGGGCCGAACTCGATGAGGTCGCCCAGGTACATGTACGCCGTGTAGTCCGAGCAGCGGGCAGCCTGCTGCATGTTGTGCGTCACGATAGCGACCGTGTAGTCGCTCTTGAGCTCATGGATGAGCTCTTCGATCTTGCCGGTGGAGATGGGGTCCAGTGCCGAGCAGGGCTCGTCCAGCAGCAGCACCTCGGGCTTGATGGCGATGCCACGCGCGATGCACAGGCGCTGCTGCTGGCCGCCGGAGAGGCCGGCACCGCTCTGGTTGAGCTTGTCCTTCACCTCGGTCCAGAGGGCAGCCTTCTTCAGCGCCCACTCCACGCGCTCATCCATCTCCACGCGCGGCAGCGTCTCGAAGAGGCGCACGCCGAAGGCGATGTTGTCGTAGATGGACATCGGGAACGGCGTGGGCTTCTGGAAGACCATGCCGACCTTGGCGCGGATCAGCGACACGTCGTCCTTGCTGGACAGGATGTTCTCGCCGTCCAGCAGGATCTCGCCTTCAGCTCGCTGCTCGGGGTAGAGCTCGAACATGCGATTCAGCGTGCGCAGCAGCGTCGACTTGCCGCAACCCGACGGGCCGATGAAGGCGGTGACCTTCTTCTCGGGGATGTCGAGGTTGATGTTCTTCAGCGCGTGAAAGCCGCCGTAGTAGAAGTTCAGGTTGCGCACCGACAGCTTGGCGCGCTCGCCCACGGGCGTTTCGATCTTGGCGTCCATGGTGAGTCCTTAGTGTTTGTTCTTGAAGAGCACGCGTGCCAGGATGTTCAGCAGCAGCACGCCGACCGTGATCAGGAAGACGCCGGCCCAGGCCAGCTTCTGCCAGTTCTCGTAGGGGCTCATCGCGAACTTGAAGATGGTGACGGGCAGGCTGGCCATGGGCGAGCTGAGGTCGCTGGTCCAGAACTGGTTGGACAGCGCCGTGAAAAGCAGCGGCGCGGTCTCGCCGGACACGCGGGCCAGCGCCAGCAGGATGCCGGTGATGACGCCGGCGCTCGCGGCCTTCAGCGTGATGGACAGGATGACCTTCCACTTGGGCGTGCCCAGGGCGTAGGCCGCCTCGCGCAGCGCGTTGGGCACCAGGCTGAGCATGTTCTCCGTCGTCCGGATGACGACCGGGATGACCAGCAGCGCCAGCGCCAGTGAACCAGCCAGGCCCGAGAAGCTCTTCAGCTTGGCGACGACGACGGCATAGACGAACAGGCCGACGACGATCGAGGGCGCGGACAGCAGGATGTCGTTGATGAAGCGCACCGCCGCGCCCAGCCAGTTCTTCTGGCCGTACTCGGCCAGGTAGACGCCGGCCAGGATGCCGATGGGCGTACCCACCAGCGTAGCCAGCCCCACCATCACGAAGCTGCCGAACAGCGCATTCGCCAGGCCACCGCCCTCACCTTGCGGTGGCGGCGTCATCTCCGTGAACGTGGCCAGGCTGAGGCCGCCGATGCCGAGGTAGATGGTCTCGAACAGGATCCAGATCAGCCAGAACACGCCGAAGGCCATGGCCCCCAGCGACAGCGTCAGCGCAATCGCGTTGGTGCGCTTGCGCTTGTTGTGCATCGCCAGGCGGCGTGCGTCGAGGGCGTTGCTCATGACCGGGCTCCTTCGTTCCTCTTCAGGCGTGCCAGCAGCAGCTTGGAGATCGACAGCACGACGAAGGTGATCAGGAACAGCACCAGGCCGAGGTACATCAGCGAAGCCTGGTGCAGGCCATCGCCTGCTTCGGCGAACTCATTGGCCAGCGTCGACGTGATGCTGTTGGCCGCCTCGAAGACGGACAGCGAGTTGAGCTGGTTCATGTTGCCGATGACGAAGGTGACGGCCATCGTCTCGCCCAGCGCGCGGCCCAGGCCCAGCATGATGCCGCCGACCACGCCGGTCTTGGTGTAAGGGAGCACAACGCGGGAGACAACCTCCCAGGTCGTCGCGCCCAGGCCGTAGGCAGACTCCTTGAGCATGGGCGGCGTGACCTCGAAGACGTCACGCATCACCGAGGCGATGAAGGGAATGATCATGATGGCCAGGATGATGCCGGCCGACAGGATGCCGATGCCCACCGGCGGGCCTGAGACCAGAGAACCCAGCACCGGCACGCCGCCCAGCAATGCCTGCAGCGGCTGCTGCACGAAGGTGGCCAGGATGGGACCGAAGACGAGCAGGCCCCACATGCCGTAAACGATGGACGGCACGGCAGCCAGCAGCTCGATGGCAATGCCCAGGGGCCGCTTGAGCCAGCTTGGCGAGAGTTCGGTCAGGAAGATGGCGATGCCGAAGCTGACCGGAACGGCGATGAGCAGCGCGATGAAGGAGCTGGCCAGCGTGCCGTAGATCATGACCAGGCCGCCGAATTTCTCCTGGACCGGATCCCATTCCGCGCTTGTCAGGAAGCCCAGGCCGAAGGCCTTCAGCGCTGGCGCGGCACCGACGATCAGGGCACCGATGATGCCGACCATCAGCGCCAGGGTAAGCCATGCGGCTCCCTGTGACAGGGCTGCGAAGACCGTGTCGGCCCAGGGGGCGACGCGGCGGCGGGGAGGCTGCGGCTTCATCGAGTGCGGCTGTAGCTCGCTTCGATCAGCGCCGGCGCCGTCGGCGGGGAATATGGCTGCCAAGGAACCTCCGGAAGGTCTGGTCAGGGATGTGGGCGCCTTCGATGCAGCAAAGCCCGGCTTGCGCCGGGCTCGCGTCACTGCCACGAATGGCGCATGGTTTTTACTTGAAGGCGACGGGCTTGCCGGCGGTGTCCTTGATGTGATCGGCCCACTGCTTGCGCACCAGATCCTTCACGCTGGCGGGCAGCGGCACATAGTCCAGCTCGTCGGCGGCCTTGTCGCCGTTGGCATAGGCCCAGTCGAAGAACTTCAGGGCGGCGGCGGCTTGGGCGGCCTTGTCCTGCGACTTGTACATCAGGATGTACGTCGGGTTCGTCAGGGGCCAGGCGGCCTTGCCGGGCTGGTCGGTCGTGATTTGGTAGAAGGTCTTGTTCCAGTCGGCACCGGCAGCAGCGGCCTTGAAGGCCTCGTCGCTGGGGTTGACCCACTGGCCGTCGCGGTTCTTCAACTGGACGTAGTTCATCTTGTTCTGCTTCACATAGGCGTACTCGACGTAGCCGATGGAGTTCGGCAGACGCTGCACGAAGGCGGCGACGCCCTCGTTGCCCTTGCCGGCAGTGCCGGTCAGCCACTTGACCGTCGTGCCTTCGCCGACCTGGCTCTTCCAGGATTCGCTGACCTTGGACAGGTAGTTCGTGAAGATGAAGGTCGTGCCAGAGCCGTCGGCGCGGGCCACCGGGGCGATGGCTGCGTCAGGCAGCGCGACGCCGGCGTTCAGCGCGGCGATAGCAGCATCGTTCCACTTCGTGATCTTGCCGAGGTAGATGTCGGCCAGCACCGGGCCGGTCAGCTTCAGCTGGCCCGGGGCGATACCCTTGACGTTGATGACCGGCACGACACCGCCGATGACGGTCGGGAACTGCACCAGACCGTCCTTGGCCAGGTCTTCGTCCTTCAGCGGCATGTCCGACGCGCCGAAGTCCACCGTCTTGGCCTTGATCTGCTTGATGCCGGCACCCGAACCCACCGATTGGTAGTTGATGCGCACACCAGTCGCCTTGTTGTAGGCATCGGCCCACTTGGCATAGATGGGGGCGGGGAACGTAGCACCAGCACCGGTTACGTCCTGGGCGGATGCCATCTGGGCACCGACCAAACCGACAACGAGGGCGAGGGACTTGCTGACCTGGAAAAACTTCATCTGAGACACCTTCCGCAGGGCGGTTTTGACGATGAACGGCATCCTAGGGATGCAATGTGACGATTCGGTGACCGCCGCGTCATCAATCCGGACATTGGAGCGCGTCGGCGGTCCGCTGGGAAGCTCTCAGCACCTCTCAGCACCGCTTTGTGACAGCTGTCATCTGAAGTTCACGCGAGTGTCATAGTGCGTTTTTGGCGTGCGGGCGGGGCTGTTTGACGACGAATCGGAGCCTCCCAGAATTCGTCGCTCGTCGTGGCTCGGTCTGGTCGCCGGCGGCCCGCCGACAGTATTCGGCCCAATTGGCGAGCCTTCAAAGGCCGTGCCAACCAGAGCGACGGTAGCCCTGGCCACCGTTCGGACCGCCACTCCCGGCCGGAGCCATCACGTCATCGAGAGTCACGCCGTCGCCAACGTGAAGGTGCCGAGATTCGCCAAGGCGTTGGACCTAGACCAAGGTCGACAGCCTCGATCGTTCGGTTTTGAGCCGCGGCCAACCGGTATAGATGCCGCGAAGCTCCGGGAGGAGAGTCGTTCGCCCCAATTCCCGCCCTACTTAGTCAGGCGCGCGAGCTCTGGAGCCTGTGGCCATGCCTCTCCCATGGCTGGCCGCCCGACATTCAGCAGTCGCGCGTAGCGGTTCGTCGTGGCGGCGGGCTCACGACCGAACGCCAAGAGGACGCTAGCTAGCGCACTCCGGCGTGCCTCACTTCAGAGCCTGAAGTGCATTGCGCCGCGCTGCCCTCGACGCCCGATGAAACGCCAGCATCATTTCCGCCAACTCATCGCTGTCGCAATAGAGAAAGGCGACGGGCACCTGCAGCACCCCAGCCAAGCGCACCGCCATGGGGTAATCCGCTGCGTGGACCCCCAGCTCGTACCGATTGATCCGGGTTGATGCCACGAATTCGTCCAGCCCAGCGGCGATACCCAACTGCTTCTGGCTGATGCCCAATGCGACTCGCGCTTGCTTCAAGCGTGTTCGCCAAACGTCAGCCGAATCGGTTGCACCTTCCTGCATATTGCTACGAGAGTCGTAGCTTTTGTAGAATCGATCTACTACGACTTTCGTAGCTACGTGCCACGCGGCCGGCGCTCTTCAACCAAGCCACCGGGCAGGCCCCACTGCACTTCAACTGGGAGTGATCTATGGCTCACCGTTTCTTGGATCCCACTGATTGGTTCGAACACCCGCTGTGCATTCGCTACTCGGTGGTGCACTTCGGAACGCAGC
>NZ_DASWYS010000177.1:0-15455 GCF_036404855.1 Roseateles sp. | reverse complement strand
AGGCGCGAGCTCGGCGATGCATCCAAGTTGCTTGCCCACAGCAGTGAAGCGCTCACCCGGCGCGTGTACCGCCGCCGAGGGGAGAAGGTATCTCCGACGCGCTGAGTTGCGGGAAAGCGAGTTGCGGAAATTGCGGGAACGATCCGCCCAACAACGAAAAACCCGCTCTTGGCGGGTTTCTAAGTCCTTGATACTCAAGGCGTTTGGCGGAGAGGGAGGGATTCGAACCCTCGGTACGGGGATACCGTACGCCTGATTTCGAGTCAGGTACATTCGACCACTCTGCCACCTCTCCTGATTCGGTGCGCTGGTGCGAAGCCGACCATTATAGCCAGCTTTTGGCGCCCTTGAACTTCAGGTGCGCAACGTGTCGATCCCGCCCATGTAGGGCCGCAGCGCTTCGGGCACCGTGATGCTGCCATCGGCGTTCTGGTAGTTCTCCAGCACTGCCACGAGCGTGCGGCCCACGGCAAGGCCCGAGCCGTTCAGCGTGTGCACCAGTTCATTCTTGCCCTGGGCATTCTTGAAGCGGGCCTGCATGCGGCGAGCCTGGAAGGCACCCATGTTCGAGCAGGAGCTGATCTCGCGGTAGGTATTCTGCGCCGGCAGCCACACCTCCAGGTCATAGGTCTTTGTCGAACCGAAGCCCATGTCGCCCGAGCACAGCAGCATGGTGCGGTACGGCAGACCCAGCTTCTGCAGGACGGCCTCGGCGTGACCCGTCATCTCTTCCAGGGCGGCCATGCTGTGCTCGGGCTGCTCGATGCGCACCATCTCGACCTTGTCGAACTGGTGCTGGCGGATCATGCCGCGCGTGTCGCGCCCCGCCGAACCCGCCTCGGAACGGAAGCAGGGGCTGTGGGCCGTCAGCTTGACGGGCAGGTCCTCGGCCTTGAGCACGCTGTCACGCACCGTGTTGGTCAGCGAGATCTCCGACGTCGAGATCAGGTACTGCTCGGGATGCTCCGAGTCGCCGCCACGCAGCACCCAGAACATGTCTTCCTTGAACTTGGGCAACTGGCCCGTGCCTTCGAGGATCTCGCGATTGACGATGTAGGGCGTGTAGCACTCGGTGTAGCCGTGCTCCGTGGTCTGCACGTCCAGCATGAACTGGGCGAGGGCTCGATGCAGGCGGGCGACGGGGCCCTTCAGGAAACTGAAACGCGAACCCGACAGCTTCGCGCCGGTCTCGAAGTCCAGGCCCAGCGGCGCACCGAGGTCGACGTGGTCCTTGACGTCGAAGTCGAAGGTGCGCGGCTGGCCCCAGCGGCGTACTTCGACGTTGCCGGCCTCGTCCGTGCCCGTGGGCACGCTGGCATCGGGCAGATTGGGCACGCCCATCAGCAGCTCGTTCAGCTCGACCTGGATGGCATCCAGGCGCTCGGCACCGGCCTTCAGCTCGTCGGCGATGCCGCCGACCTCGGCCATCAGCGCCGAGGCGTCCTCGCCCTTGCCCTTGGCCATGCCGATCTGCTTGGACAGCGCATTGCGGCGGGCCTGCAGCTCCTCGGTGCGGGTCTGCACGGCCTTGCGCTCGGCTTCGAACGCCTTGAAGCGCTCCACGTCGAGGAAGGGCTGGGGGGTCTTGCGCGCGCTCAGGCGTTCGATGACGGCATCGAGGTCTTTGCGCAGTTGGGTGATGTCGAGCATGGGAGGAAACCTTCGGGAATCGAATGCGAAAACGGCGCCGATGTCACAGCGCCGCCGGATGCGTGAGGCATCGGCGTCAAGATCGGGAGGCGCTCACCTCGGCCATCGACTTGTCGCCCAGGCCCATAGGCAGCGGGAAATGCACGTTCTCTTCGACGCCCGGCAGGCTGCGCACCGTCGTGGCGCCGAACTCGCGCAGCCGGCTGATGACGGCCTGAACCAGCACGTCGGGCGCCGAGGCGCCGGCCGTCAGACCTACACGCGGGCGGTCCTGCAGCCACTCGGCCTTCAAGTCTTCCGCGGCATCGACCATGAAGCCCGGTGTGCCCAGGCGCTCGGCCAGCTCGCGCAGGCGGTTGCTGTTGGAACTGGTGGGGCTGCCGACGACGATGACCACGTCCACCTGCGGCGCCAGCAGCTTGACCGCGTCCTGGCGGTTCTGGGTGGCATAGCAGATGTCCTGCTTCTTGGGCTCGCGCACCTGGGGGAAGACGCGCTTCACCTCGGCCAGGATCTGGGCCGCATCATCCACGCTCAGCGTGGTCTGTGTGACGACGGCGAGCTTGGCGGGGTCCTTCACGCGCACCCTGGCGACGTCCTCGACGTCCTCCACCAGGAAGATGCCCTCGGAAAGCTGACCCATGGTGCCCTCCACCTCTGGGTGTCCCTTGTGGCCGATCATGACGAACTCGTAGCCTTCGCGGTGCAGCTTGGCCACCTCGACGTGGACCTTGGTCACCAGCGGGCAGGTAGCGTCGAAGACATTGAAGCCGCGGGCCGCGGCCTCGCGGCGCACCTCCTGGCTCACGCCATGCGCGCTGAACACCAGTGTGGCGCCGGCCGGCACCTCCGCCAGGTCCTCGATGAAGATGGCGCCACGCGCCTTCAGGTCGTTGACGACATAGGTGTTGTGGACGATCTCGTGGCGCACGTAGATGGGCGCACCGAACTTGAGCAGCGCCCGTTCGACGATCTCGATGGCGCGGTCCACGCCGGCGCAGAAGCCGCGCGGCTCGGCCAGCAGCACTTCTTGGAGTTGCTGGTCAGCACTCATCACAGCACCCCGATCACTTGCACTTCGAAGCTCACCGGCTGGCCAGCGAGCGGATGGTTGAAATCGAACAGCAGCGCCTCCTCGCCCAGTTCGCGTACGACGCCGGCATAGCCCCCCTGCCCGTCCGGGCCGGGGAACTGAACGACGTCGCCGACGTTGTAGGTCTCGTCCGGGTCGCCCAGTTGGCGCAGCAGCGACAGCTTCACGCGCTGCAGCAGTTCGGGGTTACGGTCGCCGAAAGCCTCGCCGGGCGCGAGCTCGAAACGCTCGTGCGCGCCCTCGGGGAGGCCGATCAGGCGCGCCTCGATGGCAGGCGAAAGCTGTCCGGCGCCCAACGACAGCGTCGCCGGCTTGTCGTCGAAGGTGTTGACGATGTCGGCGCCGTCCGGGCCCGAGAGCCGGTAATGCAGCGTGAGGAAGGAGCCGGCCTGGATGGAATTCATTCGGAAGAGGTCAGGGAGCGCTTGGCTAGACTGCCGATTTTATGCCGCTGACCCATCTGCCCCCGGACGCCCGCCCGCGCGAGAAGCTGCTCGCTCGCGGCCCGCAGGCGTTGGCGGACGCCGAGCTGCTGGCCCTGCTGCTGCGCACCGGCATCCAGGGCATGCCGGTGCTGCAGCTGGCGCAGAGCCTGCTGGACCGCTTCGGCGGCTGGGCAGGGTTGCTGGCTGCCAGCGTGCAGGACCTCGGCAAGATCCGGGGCCTGGGGCCAGCCAAACGCGCCGAGATCGCCGCGGTGCTGGAGATCGCCAGGCGCTCGCTGAACCAGCAACTGGCCGAGAAGCCGGCAATGAGCAACGTCGAGACGGTCAAGGCCTACTTGCGCCTGCAGCTCGGCGGCCTGGGCCACGAGGTGTTCGCCGTGATGTTCCTGGACGCCCAATTGCGGTTGATCGCCATGGAAACGCTGTTCACCGGTTCGCTGACGTCGACGACCGTCCACCCCCGGGAAGTCGTCAAGCGCGCGCTGGCCCTCGGTGCCGGCGCAGCTATCCTGGCCCACAACCATCCCAGCGGCGTTGCCGAGCCCTCCAAAGCCGACGAATTGCTGACACGCCAGCTCAGCCAGGCATTGGCCCTGGTCGAGGTGCGCGTCGTCGACCACCTCGTCGTCGGCGCTGCCGAGGTCGTCTCCATGGCCGAGCGGGGGTTGCTGTGAGCAAGCCCGCAAGCGTGCGCAGCCTGGCCGACCTCAAGCCATTGGCGCGGGAACTCGCCACCGCGCGGCTGGCGGCCGAGCTGGAGCGAGAGCGCCGGGCCGCCGCGCTGAGGCTGGCGGAGCAGGAAAGGCGGGTCTTCGAGCTCACCGTCGGGCCCGTGACGCCGCTGCGCAGCGTCGACCGCGTGCTGCATCAACGCGAGCAGCCCGCACCGGAGCCGCGTCAGCGCGAGGCCGACGAACGCGCCGTGTTGCTGCAAGCACTGTCCGACGAGATCGACGTCGACACGCTGCTGGACACCGACGAGACGCTGAGCTTTCGCCGCGAAGGCATCAGCATTGAGGTCGTGCGCAAGCTGCGCCGCGGCCACTGGTCGCTGCAGGCCCAGCTCGACCTGCACGGTCTGCGGCGCGACGGGGCGCGCGAGGCGCTGGGGCATTTCATCCACGACAGCGCCCGGCGCGGCCTGCGCTGCGTGCGCGTCGTGCACGGCAAGGGCCATGGCTCGCCCGGCCGCGAGCCCGTGCTCAAGGGCCGCGTGCGGCGCTGGCTGGTGCAGAAGAACGAGGTGCTGGCCTTCGTTCAGGCGCGGGCGAGTGATGGCGGTGCGGGCGCGCTGATGGTGCTGCTGGCCGGAACAGCCTGACGGACCGCTGACGCGCCCGGTCGCCGGGCGTCCGCGTCGCGCCGCAGACACGCGGCCCAACGCCATTGACCCGTACGGTTAGGCGGGAGTAGCCTGGGCTCAGCCGCCGACAGCGCGGTTCCTGGTGTCCCAACCGCCGCCGAGAGGAGAGCCCATGAACCTGTCACACGCCTTCCCCGCCGCCAAGCCCAAGAGCTACGTCGGCATCAGCCTGGTTGTCGCCCTGCACCTGGCCGGCATCTACGCGCTGAGCGCCGGACTCATCCAGCCGACATCCAAGCCGCCGGAGATCATCACGCTGAAGCCGCTGCCGCCGGAGGTCGACCGCGACCCGCCACCGCCGGAGCCGGTGCGTGCCCCCAAGCCAACGGTGCGGGACCTGCCGGTGATCATGGTCCCACCGCCCATCGTTGACGTGGCGCCGCCCGTGGAAGCCCCGCTCGTCAACACCGTCGTCGCACCCCGGGACCCTGCCCCGCTCGTCACCCAACCGGGTCCGACGCAGGTCGTGGCGCAGCCGCCGACCGGCATTAGCTCGCTGCCGCTGACTCCGGGCGCTGTCTGCTCCACGATGCCCAGGCCTGAAGTGCCGGCCGTCAACTGGAGCGGCGAGGCCGTGTTGCAGGTGCTCGCCACCGTGCGAGGTGGTCGCGTCGTCGGCACCGCATTCCACATGGCCCAGGGAGCGCCGGACGCCAAGACCCGGCGCTCGCTGCAGCGCGCCGTCGAGTCCGCCCTCGCCGGCTACCAGTGCCAGGGCGACGCGGTGTTTCAGCAAGACTTCGCGTTCAGGATCGACTAGACGTTGCGCATCCAGTCGGCCGTGCCCGCGAAGGACTCGGCCAGCCGGGCCTGCAAGGCCGGGTCCATCCCGGTCTCCTGCATGGCCTGGCCCATGCAGGCCAGCCATTCGTCGCGCTCGGCGATGCCGATGCGAAACGGGAGGTGCCGCGCCCGCAGCCGCGGGTGGCCGAAGCGGCTGATGTAGTGATCCGGCCCGCCCAGCCAGCCGCACAGGAACCAGAACAGCTTGTCGCGCGCCGACTCCAGCGAGTCGCCGTGCGCCGCGCGCAGCCGGGCATAGGCCGGCTCCAGGTCCATCAGGTCGTAGAAGCGGTCGACGAGCTCGCGCACGCGGGCCTCGCCGCCCATCCAGTCGAAAGCGGTTGCTGGCGTGGAATCAGCCAAGGAGCTTGGAGGCGAGCGCCTTGATGGCCTGGGCCGCGTCGCAGCCCGGGTAATGCTCCAACATCAGCTGGCGCTTGAGGACGGCCTGACGCACGGCCAGGTCGGCCTTGACCTCGCCGTACAGCTCCAGTCGAAAGGTCTGCCCTGGCGTCGGACCGACGAAGCGCTGCAGCACCTGCTGCAGTTGCCCGCAGATGAGCTTGCCCTCGCCCACCCGATTGGCCTGGTTGACGACCAAGCCCACATGGCGGCGCTGCTGCTGCGTGGCCAGCACCTTGATGGTGGCGTAGGCGTCGGTCAGCGAGGTGGGCTCGGGCGTCGCGACGACGAGGACGTCCTCGGCCATGGAGATCGCGAAAAGCACGACGTCGGAGATGCCCGCGCCGGTGTCGAGCAGCACCCAGTCGAAGCGTGGCTTGACGAGGTCGATGATGTGCAGCAACTTGTCGCGCACCTCGGGCGTCAGGCGCGAGTACTCCACCATGCCTGAGCCGGCCAGCAGCACGGAGAAGCCGCCGGGCGCCGGCAGGATGGCCTGCTCCAGCGTGGCTTTCTCGGTGAAGACGTCGTGCAGCGTCAGCTTGGGGTGCAGGTTGAGCACCACGTCGAGGTTGGCGAGGCCGAGGTCGGCGTCCAGCACCAGCACCTTCTGCCCGCGCGCCGCCAGGGCGGCGGCCAGATTGGCGGTGACGAAGGTCTTGCCGACGCCGCCCTTGCCGCTGGTGACGGCAAGCGTGCGGGCGCCGGATCGAGGCGGACGGGGGGCAGCAGGATCGTTTGTCGTGCTCATGGCAGGTCCTGTTGCGTATCGAGGTTCAGGGAGGCGAACAACATGCCCCTTTCTTCGGCGCTGACCAGGGAGTCGACCTGGGGTTCGAGGCAGGCGCGGTTGCGGCCCTCGGCCTTGGCGCGGTAGAGCTGGCGATCAGCCCGCTCCATCCACAGCAGCGGCGATGAACGTACCCACTGCGGCGCAAAGGCACCGCCGAGGCTGATGGTGACGCCCAGCATGCGATGGCCGGGGCTGACTTCGATATCGAGCTTGGAGACGCGCTCGCGCACACGCTCCGCGACAGCCAGCCCCACGTGCGGGGCGCAGTTGGGCAGGATGATGGCGAACTCCTCGCCACCCACCCGGGCGACGAGATCCATGGGCCTGACGGATTGCTCGATGGCGCGAGCCACGGCGCAGATGACCTGGTCGCCGGCGCCATGGCCATGGGTGTCGTTGATGGCCTTGAAGTGGTCAATGTCCAGCATCAGCAGCAGGGCCGCCTCGTCGGAGCGGGCGACGCGATCGACCTCGCGTGCCAAGGCCATCTCGAAACTGCGGCGGTTGGCCAGGCCGGTCAGCGCGTCCCGGCTGGAAAGGTCGCACAGCGCATCCAGCACCGCCTGCAGCCAGGCGGCCGTCATCGGCGCCTCGTCCGGAAGCAACGCCCCGGCCTGCTGCAGCAGTTGCAGGGCCTGGTCCAGAACGAGCACTTGGGCGTCGATCAGGTGAGGGGCGGGCAAACGATGTTCCAAAGGTGGGGCGAACAGCTGGATTGTGGTTTCGAGGCAGTCTAGCAGCGCCCCCCTCATGTCCAGGTCGTGAAACAGGCACGTTCCCGTGAGCTGTTTGCACTATGCTGGTCCGCGTCAGGGCCGTACAACCGCCCCTGCGGTGGAAAATCGACACGCCACCGCCAGAACTGCTGCGAGCACCAATAAACATCTGTTTTCCGACATGCCCGCACCCGACCTCGCCTCCGGCAACGATTCCCTCGATCACGAGTTCAGCTTCAGCAAGGCCGACTTCGACCGCGTTCGTGAGCTGATCTACAAGCACGCCGGTATCAGCCTGCATGATGGCAAGCACGCGATGGTCTACAGCCGGCTGTCGCGCCGACTGCGCGAGACCGGCCACAAGAGCTTCGCGAGCTACCTGCAGTGGCTGGAAGCGTCCACCGGCACAGCCGGTGCGGCCGAATGGCAGGAGTTCGTCAACTGCCTGACGACCAACCTGACTTCCTTCTTCCGCGAGGACCACCATTTCCACGCGCTCAAGGACGACCTCAAGCCCTTCGTGGGCAAGCCGGTGCGCATCTGGTGCTGCGCCGCCTCGACCGGCGAGGAGCCCTACTCCATCCTGATGACCTGCGGCGAGGCCCTCGGGCCGAGCGCCTCGGTGCAACTGGTCGCCAGCGACATCGACACCCAGGTGCTGGCCACCGCCAAGCGCGGCGTCTACAACGCCGACTCCCGTGGCCTTGACGCCACGCGGCTGAAGAATTTCTTCATGCGCGGCACTGGCGCCAACGCCGGCAAGATCCGCGTCAAGCCCGAGCTGCAGCGATGGGTGGAGTTCCGCCCCCTCAACCTGATGGACACGCAGTGGCAGCTGGGCGACCCCTTCCACATGGTGTTCTGCCGCAACGTGATGATCTATTTCGACGCGGCCACCCAGCGCAAGGTGCTGGAGCGCATCCACCGCGTCATGCGCCCCGGCGGGCTGCTCTTCGTGGGGCACTCCGAGAACTTCACCGAATCGCGCGACCTGTTCAAGCTTCGCGGCAAAACGATTTACGAACGGGTCTGAGCCCATGAGCACGCCTCTCGTTTCCGCATCAACCGTGGGCAACCCGGCCGCACTGGCCAAGGTCAACCACCTCAAGGCCCAGCCGCGCAGGCAGGGCGAGGCCTCGTTCTTCTTCTACGACGCTCACTTCAAGAACGCCGCCGTCAAGATCCTGCCGGGCGAGTACTTCGTCGACACGGAGGACCTGCTCGTCATGACGACGCTCGGGTCCTGCATTGCCGCCTGCCTGTGGGACCGCGTCGCCAAGGTCGGTGGCATGAACCACTTCATGCTGCCCGAGGGCAACGGCGACTCGGGGCGCTACGGCTCCTTCGCGATGGAACTCTTGATCAACGAGATGATGAAGCGCGGCGCCAGCAAGGCGCGCATGGAGGCCAAGATCTTCGGCGGCGGCGCCGTGATCTCCGGCATGAACTCGCTCAACGTCGGCGAGCGCAACACCAACTTCGTCATCGACTACCTGAAGCTGGAGCGCATCCCGATCGTGTCCAAAGACGTCCTCGACGTCTATCCGCGCAAGGTCTGCTTTCTGCCGGCCAGCGGCAAGGCCATGGTCAAGCGCCTGGCATCGACGAATACCGACGCGCTGGTCCAGCAGGACCGCGCCGCCATCCAGAAGGTGCAGCCGGTCGCGAGCAGCGGCGGCTCCATCGATTTGTTCTGAGGAGACACCAATGGCCAAAACCAAGGTCGTGGTGGTGGACGATTCAGCGCTGGTGCGCTCGATCCTGACTGAAATCATCAACCGCCAGCCCGACATGGAGTGCATCGGCGCGGCGTCCGACCCGCTGGTCGCGCGCGAGATGATCCGCAACCTGAATCCCGACGTCATCACGCTGGACGTCGAGATGCCACGCATGGACGGACTGGACTTTCTGTCGCGACTGATGCGGCTGCGGCCCATGCCGGTGGTGATGGTGTCCACGCTGACCGAGCGCGGCGCCGAGGTCACGCTGAAGGCGCTGGAGCTGGGCGCCGTCGACTTCGTCGCCAAGCCCAAGATCGGCGTGGCCGACGGCATCCGCCTGCTGGCCCAGGACATCACCGACAAGATCCGTATCGCCTCCAAGGCACACATCCGGCGCCACGTCGCGCCTGCGCCGGGCACGGCCGCGCCAGCACCGGTCAAGGCCGTCACGATGGCCAGCCTGGGCAGGGCCTCCACCGAGAAGATCATCTTCATCGGCGCCTCCACCGGCGGCACCGAGGCGACCAAGGACGTGCTGCTGAACCTGCCGGCCGACAGCCCGGCCGTCGTCATCACCCAGCACATGCCGCCCGGCTTCACGAAGAGCTATGCGGCGCGGCTGGACGGCTTGTGCAAGATCCGGGTCAAGGAAGCGCAGGACGGCGAGCGCATCCTGCCTGGCCACGGCTACATCGCGCCAGGCGGCATGCACCTGACCGTGGAGCGCAGCGGTGCGAACTACGTCGCGCGCGTGCAGGACGGCGAGCCCATCAACCGCCACAAACCCTCGGTGGAAGCGCTCTTCCTTTCTGCGGCCAAGGTCGTCGGCCCGAACGCTATCGGCATCATGCTGACCGGCATGGGCGCCGACGGCGCCCGCGCCATGAAGGTGATGAAGGACGCCGGGTCGTACAACTACTGTCAGGACGAGGCGAGCTGCGTCGTCTTCGGCATGCCGCGCGAGGCCATCGCGGCCGGTGCGGCGGACGAGGTGCTGCCGCTGAACCAGATCGCGGGCAAGGTGCTGGAGCGGCTGCGCGCCACCTCCGGCATGTCGCTCAACCGCGTCTGACCCCCCTCAACGCCGGCTTGCGCTGGCCGCCGCGTCTGCCTTGGCGAGCAGCGTGGCGCGGTGGCGTGCCGCGGCCAGGCGCTCTTCGGCGACAACCGGGGTGAACCCGTCCAGCGACTTGGGGGTGGGCGGCACCCAGACCGCCTGAAGCGGGCGCACGGCCTTGCCGGTGATGACGACCCGGGCGGAGGGATCGGCGACAGCCGCCTTCAGGTCGGCGTTCGAATCCGTGAAGGCTTCTGCGCTTGTGACGGCCAGGACCAGCGTGGCGGCCAACGGTGCGAGTGCGATCTTGCGAAGCGGCGTGCTCATGGGCTCTCCTTGAATGCTGGTTATGCTATTCATCCAATCAGGCGCCACCAAGCGCTCTTTTCTTCACTGATTGGTTTGATTGGCTAACCAGATGGCTTCACTCGACCGTTTCCCGCTGCACTACCTGGCCGCCTTCCGCGCTGCCGCCCAGACGGAAAACCTGCGCGCGGCGGCCGAAAGCCTGCACCTCACGCACAGCGCGGTCAGCCAGCAGATCCGCGGCCTGGAGGCCCAAATGGGTTTCGAGCTCTTCACGCGCCAGGGCCGTCGGCTGACGCTGAACCCGGCCGGACAGGCCCTGCAACGCGCGGTCGGCAAGGTCTTCGCCGAGCTGCAGGCCGGCCTGCTGGCAGCCAGCCAGGCCAACAACAACGCGGCACAGACTCTGCGCGTGACCTCCCTGCCCTCGTTCGCTCAGCGCTGGCTGATGCCGCGGCTGTCGCGCTGGCAGGCCCTGCAGCCCTGCATCACGCTGGACTTGCACACGGGCCAGCAGTTGGTCGACCTGGAGCGGGATGGCTACCAGATCGGACTGCGCGTCGGCCGCGGGCCGTGGCCGGGTCTCGTCAACGAACGCCTCTTCCACTCGCCGTTGATCGCCGTCGCCGCGCCGGCGCTGGCGCATCGCCTGATCGGCCAGCCGCTGTCGGCCCTCGCCTCGCAGCCACTGCTGGACGATGTGGACGTCTGGCGCCAGTGGTTTGCGCTGGCGGGCTTGCCCGTGGCGCCGGTCGTCGTCGCCAACTTCAACGACGGCGGTGTGCTGCTGCAAGCCGCCGAGCAGGGCATGGGCGTCGCGCTGGCGCGCGAGTTGATCGCCGGCGACGCATTGCTCGATGGTCGTCTGGTGCGGGTCGCGCCCCAGGAGCTGGACCTGGACGCCGGGCGCGACTACCACGTCGTCTACCCCGAGAGGCTGCGCGACGACCCGGCCGTTCGCGCCTTCTGCGACTGGCTACACGCCGAGATCGCCGCCCTTCAGCAACGGCTCACAGAAACAGCTGTTGCAGGTCGCTGAGGAAGTCGAAGCCGCGCTCGGTGGGCTGGATGCGGGTCGGGTCGTCCGCGAGCAGGCCACGGCCGCGGGCGGTCTCGAGCCCCCTGGCGATGGCGGACATCGGCAGGCCGGTGCGCTCCAGGAACTGCGTGACGGTGACGCCCTCCTTGAGCCGCAGCGCGTTCAGCATGAACTCGAACGGCAGGTCCTTGCGCGCCACCTCCTGCTCGTTGCTGACCTTGTTCGCCTGTGCCATGAAGGCCGCCGGCTCGCGCCAGCGCACCTGGCGCAGCACGCGGTTCGGGAAGCTGAGCTTGCTGTGGGCGCCTGCGCCGATGCCCAGGTAGTCGCCGAACTGCCAGTAGTTCAGGTTGTGCAGGCAGCGATGGCCGTCGCGCGCGTACGCAGAGACTTCATAGCGCGACAGCCCCGTGGCACCGGTCTTCTCGGTGATCAGGTCCAGCATGTCGCTGGCCAGGTCGGAGTCCGGCAGGCCCGCAGGCGTGCGCGTGGCGAACACCGTGTTGGGCTCGATGGTCAGGTGGTAAATGGACAGGTGCGGCGGCCGGAAGGCAAGCGCCGTATCCAGCTCGCGGGCCAGATCGTCCAGCGTCTGGCCCGGCAGCGCGTACATCAGGTCGAGGTTAAAGGTCTCGAACGACTCGGCCGCCTCCGCCAGCGCCTCGCGTGCCTGCGTCGCGCTGTGCACGCGGCCCAGAGTCTTCAATTGCGCGTCGTCGAAGCTCTGCACGCCCACCGAGAGCCGCGTGACGCCGGCCTGGCGGAAGCCCTTGAAGCGCTCGCGCTCGAAGGTGCCGGGATTGGCCTCCAGCGTGATCTCGCAGCCCGGCTCCAGCGGCAGGCGGGCACGGATGTCGGAGATCAACTGAGCGATTTGCCCTGGGTTGAACAGGCTCGGTGTGCCGCCGCCGATGAAGATGCTGACGACTGGCCGGCCCCAGATCAGTGGCAGCGCGGCCTCGAGGTCGGCCCGCAGCGCGACGAGATAGGCCTCGGCGGTGTCCGCTGCCAGCGCGTTCCCCTTGACCTCATGGGAGTTGAAATCGCAGTAGGGGCATTTGCGCAGGCACCAGGGCAGGTGCACGTAGAGCGCGAGTGGCGGCAGTGCTGGCAGCTGCAGCGTGCCCGGGCGCATCAGATGGACGAGATCGGCCATGGGTTTAACCGAGATGCCAGACCTCGCGGAACTGATCAATCAGTTGCGCGGCCGCCAGCGCGCGGTGGCTGTGACGATTCTTGACTTCGGCGCCCAGGCTGGCAACGGTCTGGCCCAGGGTCGGGATGTGCATCAGCGGGTCGTAGCCGAATCCGCCCTCACCGCTAGCCGCCGCCAGGATCTCGCCACTCCAGCGCCCCATCGCGATCAGCGGCTCGGGGTCCTCGGCGCTGCGCACCGCCACCAACGCGCAGACGAAGCGCGCACGGCGGTCGGCGACGCCGGCCATCTCGCGAAGGAGGTGGGCGTTGTTGGCCCCGTCACTCTTCTCGCCGCCGGCGTCCAGCGCAAAGCGGGCCGAGCGCACGCCGGGCGCACCGCCCAGCGCGTCCACGCTCAAGCCCGAGTCGTCGGCCAGCGCGGGCAGGCCGCTCAGCGTCGCGGCATGGCGGGCCTTGGCCAGTGCGTTCTCCGCAAAGGTGAGATAGGGCTCCTCGGCCTCCGTGATGCCCAGGCTGCCCTGCGTCACCAACGCGATGCCCAGCGGCGCAAACAAGGCCTGCAGCTCGACCAGCTTCTTGGCATTGTTGGAGGCCAGGACCAGCTTCATGCCTGGCTCCCGCCCGCAAGAACGGGCGCGTGCTTGGCGCCGTCCATCATGCGGTCTTCTGCAGCGCGATCAACTCGCGGATGCCCTGGTCGGCCAGGTCCAGCAGCGCGTTCATCTCGTCGCGCGTGAAGACCACGCCCTCGGCCGTGCCCTGCAGCTCGACGAAGCCGCCGCTGCCGGTCATGACGACATTCATGTCGGTGTCACAGGCTGCATCTTCGACGTACTCCAGGTCCAGCAGCGGCGTGCCGTCGACGATGCCGACCGAGATGGCCGCCACCGAATCCTTGATCGGCGACTTCGCGATCCTGCCGTCGGCCAGCAGCTTGCCAACCGCATCGGTGGCAGCCACGAAGGCGCCGGTGATGGCGGCCGTGCGTGTGCCGCCATCGGCCTGCAGCACATCGCAGTCCAGCGTGATGGTGCGCTCGCCCAGCGCACCCAAGTCAAAGACGGCCCGCAGCGAGCGGCCGATGAGACGCTGGATCTCCTGCGTGCGGCCGCTTTGCTTGCCCTTGGCCGCCTCTCGGTCGCTGCGGGTGTGGGTGGCACGTGGCAGCATGCCGTACTCGGCCGTCACCCAGCCCTCGCCCGAGCCGCGCTTGTGCGGCGGCACGCGCTCCTCGACAGAGGCGGTGCAGAGCACGCGCGTGGCACCGAACTCGATCAGCACCGAGCCCTCGGCGTGCACGGTGAAACCGCGGGTGATGCGCACCGGGCGCAATTGGTTGGCGGCGCGGCCTGCGCTGCGCATGAATGTCTGGGTCATGGGGAGATGAGAGTTAGCGGCGGTTGGCGGCGCTGCGCACACGGATGGCTTCGTTGATCTCGCGCACCGAGCGCTCGATCTCCTCCTCATCCATGGCGGCGACCAGGTCGGCGTCCAGCGCGCCCTGGATGGTGGTGGCGAAGCCGGAATTGCCCAGGCTCTGCGTCGTGTCGCCGCTGGGCTCGCCCTCGCCCTCCCATTCGACGGCAAGGACGGTGACGTTGTCGCTGCGCGCGCCGCCGCGGCGCAGCGCCTGTTCGACAAGCTCGGGCACGGCTTCAGAGATGGGCTGGTCGGCGAGGTGCTGGACGATCTCGTCATCCTCCACGCTGCCCCACAGCCCATCGGAGCACAGCAGCAGGCGGTCGGCAGCTTCCAGCACCAGCGGCCCCTGCCCGTCCACCATGGGTCGGCCGGGGCTGCCCAGGCATGTGAAGAGGACATTCCGGTTGAAGGGTTCGCCGCCGCGCGAGACGCGCCCCAGGGCTTCCTGCAACTCGGAGTAGGAGTGGTCGCGCGTGCGCGCAATCAGCTTGGACGAACGCACGAGGTAAAGGCGCGAGTCGCCGCAATGCGCCCACCAGGCCTGGTTCCCCTGCAGGATGCAGGCCACGACCGTCGTGCGCGGCGTGTCGGAGAGGCCCTTGCTGGCGGCGTAGCGCAGCAGCTGTTGATGGGCCACGATGATGGCTTCCTGAAGGAACCGCTGAGGATCGGGGATGACGGGCCGCGCTTCCTGCTGGAACAGTGCCGCCAGCGTCTGCAACGCGATCTGGGCCGCGACCTCGCCTTCGGGATGGCCGCCCATGCCGTCGGCCAGCGCGAACAAGCCCGCTTCCCGCGTGAAGCAGTAGCCCATGCGGTCTTCATTGGTCTCGCGGCCGCCACGGCGGCTCACCTGGAAGACGCTGAACCTCAAGCCTTCGCTCCGGACTTGAGGTTCTCGAGCTGCAGCTTCAGTCGCTCGCTGAAGGACAGCTTGGTGTAGCGGCGCTCAGTCTCGCGGGCGAGCTCTTTCTGCAGCGCGAACACGCTCTGCGGACGCGACAGCGGGTCCAGCGACATGCACCACTCGGTCACCTCGAGCAGATTGTCGGAATAGACATTGCGCAGGCGCGACAGGCTCAGGGACAGGCGGTCCTTCTCCAGCCGCTGCGGCGCGTCGTTGGGTGGATAGCCCTGCATGCAGGCATAAATGCAGGCACCGATGGCGTAGATGTCGGTCCAGGGGCCCAGCGAACCGTCGCGGCGGTACATCTCCGGCGCGGCGAAGCCCGGCGTGTACATGGGACGAATGAAGTTGCCTTCCTTGCTCAGCACCTCGCGCGCAGCGCCAAAGTCCAGCAGCACGGCCTTGTTGTCGTTGGTGATGAAGACGTTGGCCGGCTTGATGTCCAGGTGCAGCATCTTGTGCTGGTGCACGATGCGAAGGCCGCGCAGGATCTCGTCGAACAGGCTGCGGATCGTGGACTCGCGGAACACCTTGTCGCGCTTCATGTCGCGCGCGGTCACGATGAAGTCCTGCAGCGTGTCGCCCTGCAGGTAGTTCAT
>NZ_DASWYS010000176.1:0-5007 GCF_036404855.1 Roseateles sp. | reverse complement strand
GACAGCTTCAGCGCCCATTCCCGGCCCCGAGCCTTGTCGCCCTGTATCAACGCCTGACCCAGGCCGCCGTGCTGGGCGCCCGACAGGCAGATCAGGCCGCCGCCCAGTTCCTGCAGCCACTCCAGCTTCAGGCACGCCTGGTTGCGCTGCACGTTCTGTATCCACGCACGCGACAGCAGCTCGCTCAGGTTCAGATAGCCCTGCTTGTCCTGCACCAGCAGCAGCAGCCGCGTCGGCGGCTTGTCGGTCGCGTCGGACTCCAGCCAGCAATCCGCGCCGAGGATGGGCTGAACGCCCTTCTTGCGCGCGGCCGAGTAGAACTTGATGCCCCCGAAAAGATTGGCCAGGTCCGTGATGGCCGCTGCCACCTGCCCGTCCTTGGCGGCCGCATCGGCGGCGTCATCGGTGCGAAGGGTGCCGTCCACCACCGAGAACTCGGTGTGCATGCGCAGGTGGACGAAGGGCAGATCTTGTTGTGCGGTATTCACATCGGGCATCACGGCATTCTAGAAAGCCCTGCCGCCCGGAAAGTTGGGCTACGCTATTGGCCTCCCATGCGACTGTGCTCCCTGCAATCCGTCAGAAATCACGTCGCCATTGGCGAGCCGCTGGCCTTCTCCGTGCGGGACGCCAGTCGCCAGCTGCTGTTGGCGCGCGGCCAGATCATTCACGACGCCACCCAGCTGGAAGAACTGTTCCAGCGCGGCGCGCTGGTGGAAATCGACGAACTCACCCATGCCGTGCAACCGAAGCGCCGCGCCGCGCGGCCGCTGAGCGCCACGCAGTTGCCCGGGGAATGGGCGCGGCTGGGCAACGAAGCCCGGCGCGCGCTGGCCCAGCCGGCCGACCAACTGGTCGCCAGCGTCAACAGCACCACCGACGAGCTGCTTCGACTCATCGATCACGCGCCCGGCGTCGCCTTGGCCCAGATCCTGCGCCAGGGCGACGGTCACTACGGCGTCAGTCATTCCATCCACGCGGCCACGGCCTGTCATGCGGCCGCGCGCTTCCTGGGATGGTCATCCACCGAGCAGCGCCTGGCCTTCCAGGCCGCGCTGACGATGAACATCTCCATGATCGACCTGCAGGCCCGACTGGCCACGCAGGTCTCGCCGCCCACTACGCTGCAGCGTGAGGCGATACGGCAGCACCCCGACCTGAGCACGGAGCTGCTCGAGAAGGCGGGTGTCACCGACTCGCGCTGGCTCGACGCCGTGGCCCAGCACCATGAACTGCCCGACGGCAGCGGCTATCCCCGCGGCTTGACGGAAGTGAGCGAGCTGGCTTCGCTGCTACGGTTCGCCGACGTCTACACCGCGCGCCTCAGCGCCCGCGCCAACCGGCCGGCCATGTCGGCCCAGCAGGCCGGCCGCGAGCTTCACCTGATGGCCGACGCCAGCCCGCTTGCCGCAGGGCTCATCAAGGCCTTCGGCGTCTTCCCGCCCGGCTCGCTGGTGCAACTGGCCTCGGGGGAGCTGGGCCTGGTCGTGGGCAATGGAGAAAAGGCCTACCACCCCGTCGTGGCCACGCTGACCGATGCCCAAGGCGAGTCCCGGATCAGCCCGCTCCGCCGGGACACCTCATGTCAAGGCCTAGCCGTGGTGGCCCTGGTGTCGCCACAGTCGCTGCCCATGCGGCTGACCGACGAGCGCATCGCCGAACTCATTTCAGCGTAGGCGCCAGGCAGGCACTAGCCGAAGGCAATCGATGCCAGCACGACCTGGTTGCCGCCACGGCGCTGGGCCTCGTGCACGGCGGCCTCGCTGGCCACCATCAACTCGTCCTGCCGCGAGGCCGTGTGCGGGAAGCTGGACACACCCATCGAAATCGACAGTCCCAGGTCCTGGCCGTTCAATACAACGATCTGGGTCGCGCACTGCCGGCGCAACTGCTCCATACGCGCATGGGCCGTGGCCAGGCCCACGCCCGACAGCAGCACGGCAAAGCGCTGCGGGCCGATGCGGCAGGCGGAGTCCATGGCCCGCGTGTTGGCGCGCAGCATGCGGCCGATGCCTTCCAGCAGACGCTGCTGGGCAGCGTCGCCCAGCCCGGCAATGGCCGGCGACGCGTCCAGCGCGATGACGACGAGGGCGAACTCGCGGTGCTCGCGCGAGGACAGGTCGATCTCCCGCAGCAACTGGTCGTCGAACTGCGCGCGCATGTACAGGCCCGAGACCTCGTCCCGGCCAGATCCCTGCTGAAGCTCGCGACGGATCTGCTCGATGGCGCTTTGCTGCTGCTCGATCTGGGCCAGCGCCCGCTGCAGGTGCGCCTCGCGGTGGCGCTCCTCGGTGCGCTCATGCCAGACGGCGAGCAGGAAGTCCGGCCCCAGGGCCAGCCGCGTGACGCTGAACTCGCGCCGGCGGCCGTTGATCTCCAGCTTGTGCTCGCTGACGACGGGAAAACGCTGCGCCATGACGGTCTGCTCGACGCGCCGCAGCGCGGTCGTCTCGTCAGGCTTGAGCAGTTCGGCATCGGAATGACCGACGACGACCTCGCGCTCGAACATCTGGGCCAGGCCGGCGCTCGCGAACACATAGCGCCCGGTGGCCACGGCCTTGATGGCTGCCTGACTGCCCAGCGGCTCGATCAGCGCCACGAGGCCGGCCAGCGCTTCGCTGCCGAGCTCGGCATGTCCAGCCAGCCAATGCGCCAGGCTGCCGGGTTGCGGCTCCATCGCGGTCTGGTCGGCAGTCATGTCCATGAAATCGTTTTGGTGCGATCGTGCACTCGCCGCGGAAACCGCGATGCGCGCAGGGTGTCGAGGGAATGTAGTTGGGCCAAAGAGACGCCAGCAAGGCTGCGCCACCCCGCGAATCGGGACTCCCCCCTAGAAGTCCCCTTCGATGCCTGCCGTGAATCCTACCGAGTTTCGTCGTGCCCACCCGCGACAATGCCGCCCCATTCACGGGAGGTCTATGCAGGGATTCGATGCGGTGGTGGTGGGCGCGGGCGCGGCAGGCCTGTTCTGCGCGGGGCGTGCCGGCCAACGCGGGCTCAAGGTGCTGCTGATCGACCACGCGTCCAAGCTCGCCGAAAAAATCCGCATCTCGGGCGGCGGGCGTTGCAATTTCACGAATCGCGAGGCCGGGCCGGCCAATTTCCTGTCCGAGAACCCGGCCTTCTGCCGCTCGGCGCTTGCCCGCTACACACCGCAGGACTTCATCAAGCTGGTGCAAAGCCACGGCATCGCCTTCCATGAGAAGCACAAGGGCCAGCTGTTCTGCGACGACTCCAGCGAGCAGGTCATCCAAATGCTGGTCCGGGAATGCGAGGCGGGTGGCGTCACTCGCTGGCAGCCCTGCACGGTGGCCGATGTCCGCCCGCGTCCCGAAGGCGGCTTCGAGCTGGACACCAGCCTGGGCCCGGTGACGGCGCCGCGCGTCGTCGTCGCGACCGGGGGCCTGCCGGTGCCCAAGATCGGCGCCAGCGACTGGGGGCTGCGCCTGGCGAAGCGCTTCGACCACGCCATCGTTGAACCCCGCCCGGCGTTGGTGCCGCTGACGTTCGACGCCGACGCCTGGGCCCCCTTCGCGGCGCTGGCGGGGCTGTCCCTGCCGGTCGAGGTGGCCTGCGGCGCCGGCAAGGCCCGCGGGCGATTCCTGGAAGACCTGCTGTTCACCCACCGCGGTCTCAGCGGCCCGGCCATTCTGCAGATCTCGAGCTACCGCACCGCCAACGGCCAGCCGCTGCAGATCAACCTGGCGCCGGAGCTGCATCTGGACAAGGAACTGGTCGAAGCCAAGGCTGCATCGCGCCGCCAGTTGGGCAACGAACTGGCGGCCCGGCTGCCGCAGCGTCTGGCCGCGGCCTGGCTGGAGCGCGCCGGCCTGGACGCGGCCCGGCCGCTGCCAGAGTGCCGCGACGCCGACCTGCAGCGCCTGGGCCGCAGCGTGCATGACTGGCAGCTGATGCCCAGCGGCGACGAGGGCTGGCGCAAGGCCGAGGTCATGCGCGGCGGCGTCTCCACCCGTGACCTCAGCTCCCAGACACTGGAAAGCAAGCGCGTGCCGGGCCTGTATTTCATCGGCGAAGTCGTCGACGTGACGGGCTGGCTGGGGGGCTACAACTTCCAGTGGGCCTGGGCCAGCGCGGCCGCCTGCGCCGAAGCCCTGGCCACCCTGTCAGCCCCGGCCTGAGCAAATCTTGGCAAGTCCTTGATTTCCCGGCTACAATCCTCGGCTTTGCTGGCAAACCCGCGCGTCGATTCGCTGTGCTTCACAAGTGACGCAGTAATCCGGAACCTGCTGCTGATACTTAGCCGCGAACACCGAGCGCAATCTGAAGGAAATACATGACCACCATCCGCGTCAAGGAAAACGAGCCGTTCGACGTCGCCCTGCGCCGCTTCAAGCGCACCATTGAAAAGCTGGGCCTGCTGACCGAGCTGCGCGCCCGCGAGTTCTATGAGAAGCCCACCGCCGAGCGCAAGCGCAAGAAGGCCGCTGCCGTGAAGCGCCACTACAAGCGCGTGCGCAGCATGCAGCTGCCCAAGAAGCTGTACTGATCGTCTCTGACGCGACCCGGAGCCTGTTGCACAGCAGTCCCGGTTGACCCCAAAACCCGCCACAGGACGCTGTCGCGGGTTTTTGTTTTTTGACTACCCTCCTGCCATGAGCCTCAAAGACCGCATCACCGAAGACATGAAGGCCGCGATGCGCGCCAAGGAAGCCGACCGCCTGCTGACCATCCGCGGCCTGCTGGCCGCTGTGAAGCAGAAGGAAGTGGACGAGCGCATCACCGTTGATGACGTTGCCCTCGTGGCCATCGTCGACAAGCTGATCAAGCAGCGCAAGGACTCCATCAGCCAGTTCGCCGCCGCCGGCCGCGACGACCTCGTTGCCAAGGAAACGGCTGAACTGGCCGTGCTGCAGGTCTACCTGCCCGAGCGCCTGTCAGCCGAGGCCGTGGCCGAGAAGGTCGCCGCCATCGTCACCGAGCTGGGGGCCAGCGGTCCAGGTGACATGGGCAAGGTGATGGCCGCAGCCAAGGCCCAGCTGGGCGGCG
>NZ_DASWYS010000175.1:0-33703 GCF_036404855.1 Roseateles sp. | reverse complement strand
AGCGGCGCGGGGACAGCGACAGGCGTCGGCAGGGGCGCCGGGGCCGGCGCGCGCGGCGCCGCCGTGCAGCCGGCCAGCACCGGGCCGATCAGCCAGCGCACGGCACGCTTGAAATGGTCGATGGCGGACACGTTGTCTCCTCGAAAGCGCGCTCAGTGCAGCGCGCGGTAGATTTCTTCAGCCAGCTCGCGCGAAACGCCCTTCACGGTGGCGAGTTCGTCGACGCTGGCGCCCGCCACGCCGCGCACGCCCCCGAAGCGCTGCAGCAACTGCGCGCGCTTCTTGGGGCCGACGCCGGGCACGTCCTCCAGGCGCGAGCCGCCGGTGCGCGTCGCGGCACGCCGGGCCCGCATACCGGTGATGGCGAAGCGGTGCGCCTCATCGCGGATCTGCGCGATCAACATCAGCGCGGCCGAGTCGCGGCCCAGGTAGACCTTCTCGCGGCCATCCGCGAACACCAGCTCCTCCAGGCCGACCTTGCGGCCCTCGCCCTTCTCGACGCCGGCGATCAGGCCCAGGTCCAGTCCCAGTTCCTCGAAAACCTCGCGTGCCATGCTGACCTGGCCGCGGCCACCGTCCACCAGCACGAGGTCGGGGAGCCGTCCGGTGCCGAGCTGCGCGGCCTCGGCCATTTTGCTGTAGCGGCGCGTCAGCACCTGCCGCATGGCCGCGTAGTCATCGCCCCCGGTGATGCCCTCGATCGTGTAGCGCCGGTACTGGCTGCTCTGCATCTGGTGTCCCTCGAACACGACGCAGCTTGCCATCGTCGCCTCGCCAGCGGTGTGGCTGATGTCGAAACATTCGACACGGAACTTGTCGATCTCGGGCGGCGCCAGATCCAGCGCGTCGACCAGCGCCCGCGTGCGCGCCTGCTGCGAGCCCTCCTCCGCCAGCAACCGCGCCAGGGCCAGCTCGGCGCCCTTGATGCACATCTCCAGCCAGATGCGCCGCTGGCCGCGCGGCTGCGCCTGCACGGTCACGCGGCCGCCCGCCTGGCCGCCCAAGGCGTCCGCCAGGCCGGCATCGACGGCCTCGCTGACGACGATCAGGCCGGGCACGGGCGACGCCAGGTAGTGCTGGGCCATGAAGGCCTCAAGCACCTGCCGCTCGGGCGACACGGCCTCCTCGTCCTCCAGCCGGATGGCTGTCGCGTCGTCGACATGCTTCGGAAAGAAGGCCCGGTCGCCGAGGTGCCGGCCGCCCCGCACCATCGCGAGGTTCACGCAGGCCCGGCCGCCCTGCACCTTCACCGCCAGGACGTCAACGTCGCGGTCCCGTCCCGTGGCGCTGCTTTCCTCGATGACCTGCTGCTGCAGCACCTTGGACAGCGCCTGGATCTGGTTGCGCACCTCGGCGGCCTGCTCGTAGTGCTGCGCCTCGGCGTAGGCCATCATCTGCTGCTGCAGCATGGCCATGACCTCGTCAGTCTCGCCGCGCAGAAAGCGTTCGGCGCTGGCCACGTTGCGGGCGTAGTCGCCCGTCTGGCCGGCAGGCACGCAGGGCCCCGTGCAGCGCTTGATCTGGTGCAGCAGGCAGGGCCGGCTGCGGTTGTTGAAGACGCTGTCCTCGCAGGTGCGCAGCTTGAACACCTTCTGCATCAGCTGGATGGACTCCTTCACCGCCCAGGCGCTCGGGAAGGGGCCGAAATACTGGTGCCGCTTGTCCACCGCGCCGCGGTAATAGGCCATGCGCGGGTACGCGTGCGACGTGATCTTCAGGTAGGGGTAGCTCTTGTCGTCCCGGAACAGGATGTTGAAGCGCGGGTTCAACGTCTTGATCAGGTTGTTTTCCAGCAGCAAGGCCTCGGCCTCGGTGCGCACCACCGTCGTCTCGAGCCGCGCGATGCGCGCCACCATCATGCCGATGCGCGTGCCGCCATGGTTCTTCTGGAAGTAGCTCGAGACGCGGCGCTTCAGGTCCTTGGCCTTGCCGACGTACAGCACCTCGTCCCGGGCGTCGAAGTAGCGGTAGACGCCCGGCAGGGGCGGCAGCGCATTGACTTCGGCGACGAGCTTCTCGCGCACCTCGCGCGCGGCGGCCTCCATCTCGGCGGCGCGCAGCTTCTCGGCGGCCTCGACGGCGGCGCGCTCGGCGGACCATTCGGCCTGCTGCTGCGCGCCGAGTTCGGAAGGGGACGGAGGAACGGGCGACGTCGACATGGCGCGCGATTTTGGCCTGGGACAATCCTCCCCATGAGCAGGCCGGTGGTTTGGGACATCTTTTGCCGCGTGATCGACAACCATGGCGACCTGGGGGTCTGCTGGCGGCTGTCGCGCGACCTCGCGGCCCGCGGGCACCGGGCGCGGCTGTGGGTGGACGATGCCGGGGCGCTTGCCTGGATGGCGCCGAACCGCCCGGCCGGCATCACGCTGCACGCCTGGCCCGAAGGCGACGTGGCGGAGCAGCCCGGCGACGTCGTCATCGAAGCCTTCGGCTGCGAGCTCCCGCCCGCCTTCGTCGCCCGGATGGCCACGCAGTCACCGCCGCCCCGCTGGGTCAACCTGGAATACCTGAGCGCCGAGGACTATGTCGAGCGCAGCCACGGCCTGGCGTCTCCGCAGTTCCACGGCCCCGGCGCCGGGCTGACCAAGCACTTCTTCTACCCCGGCTTCACGCCGCGCACCGGCGGGCTGTTGCGCGAGCCGGGACTGCTGGAGTCCCTTGCCGGCTTCGACGGCCCGGCCTGGCTGGCCGGTCACGGCTGGGCGCCACACCCGGGCGAGCGCGTCGTCAGCCTGTTCGCCTATGGCAACCCGGCGCTGCCGGCACTGCTGGACGCGCTGGCCGCCGAGCCCACGCTGCTGCTGGCCTGCCCGGGGCCGCTGCAGCCGCAGGTCGCCGACCGGCCGGGGCTGCGCACGCTCGCCCTGCCCTATCTGCCCCAGGACGATTACGACCGGCTGCTGTGGGCTTGCGACCTGAACTTCGTCCGGGGCGAGGACTCCTTCGTGCGGGCCCAGTGGGCCGGCAAGCCCTTCGTCTGGCACATCTACCCGCAGCACGACGACGCCCACCGCACCAAGCTGGAGGCCTTCATGTCGCGCGCCGGCCTGCCCGAGGCCTGGCGCGCGGTGTGGCGCGGCTGGAATGGTTTTGCGCCCTTGCCGGCCTCCCTGAGCGGGCTGGCGGCGGCGCGGCCGCAGGCCGCAGCGTGGCGTGCGCAGTTGGCGACGCAGCCCGATCTGCTAACGCAACTGCAGAGCTTCTTAGGGGTTTCCAGCTAGAATGACGGGCTTTGCCGCGCCAAACCGAGACAGAGTCTCCTGGAGTCTGGTGCGCCGTCCAGCCGGAAGTCCGGCCCCATCACACCGCAACACACCATGAAACTCGCTCAAGAAATCCGCGCCGGCAACGTGATCATGCAGGGCAAGGACCCGATGGTCGTCCTGAAGACCGAATACAGCCGTGGTGGCCGCGGCGCCGCCACCGTGCGCATGAAGATGAAGAACCTGCTCAACGGCGCCGGCGCCGAGCTGGTCTTCAAGGCCGACGACAAGATGGAGCAGATCATCCTCGACAAGAAGGAGTGCACCTACACCTACTTCGCCGACCCGATGTACGTCTTCATGGACACCGAGTACAACCAGTACGAGGTCGAGGCCGAGAACATGGGTGACGCCATCTCCTACCTGGAAGACAGCATGCCCGTGGAAGTGACCTTCTACGACGGCAAGGCCATCTCGGTCGAACTGCCCACCAGCGTCGTTCGCGAGATCGAGACCGAGCCGGCCGTCAAGGGCGACACCTCGGGCAAGGTCATGAAGCCCGCCCGCCTGAAGGGCACCGGCTTCGAGATCGCCGTGCCGCTGTTCGTCGAGAACGGTGACAAGATCGAAATCGACACCCGCACGCATGAGTACCGCAAGCGCGTCTGAACGCCGCTTCGGCCTCGCCAGCACAAACGCCCGCATCAGCGGGCGTTTTTGTTTTCAGGCCTCGTCGGACAGGTCGGGCACGTCCAGGGCGTCGTCGATCTCGCGATCGAAATCGGCGGCACTGCCCCGGACCGGAATCCAGGGACGGTCCAGCGGACGGTAGACGCGGCGCTGCAGGCGGGCCAGGCGGTCGGAGCGTTCGATGGCGTTCATCACCTGCTCGGGTGCGATCAGCATCGCGAACGGGTCGGCCAGATTCGGGGTGGTGGTCAGCATGGTGAGCCTCGGTGGGAATCGATGGCTTCACTGTAGGCAAGGGCCACACGCCGCGACAGTCGGCACAGCGCGCTAGACGCTGTAAGACTTTCCCCTACACGCCCGCCTGGGCGAGAACTAGTTGGCGCCGGCGGCGGCCTTGGCGGCATCCACGGCACGCTGGCGTTCCGCCATGACGCGGCGCAACTCCTTGGCCATCAGGTCGCGCCCGCCGCGGACGGCGAAGTCGGCGGCCGTCAGCTCCTGCTCGTTGGCCGCGCGTGGCTCGGCACCGGCCTTGAGGAGCAGGGGCACGAGATCGCTGTTGCCGTAGCGGGCGGCCATCATCAGCGGCGTGGTGCCGTTCTCGGAGCGCGCATTGATCTCGGCCCCCTGGGCGATGAGGAAGGCCGCCACGCCGTTGTCCGGCCCGGCGCAGGCGTAGTGCAGTGGCGTCCAGCCGGTGCGGTTGACGGCTGCGCCGCGCTTCACGAGGGCCTGCGCCGCAGGCAGCGAGCCGCGGATCGCAGCAATCATCAGGGGCGTCTCGCCCTGGGCATTGGCCTCGTCGACCGCCGTCTCGGGGGCGGCAAGCAAGCTGTCCAGTGCGCGCAGCGACTCTTCACGCACGGCGATGAAGAGGGCCTTGCGTCCGCGCCCGTCGGCCTGGTTGGGGTTGACGCCCTTGAGCAGCAGGTCCAGCACGGTGCGGCCGTCGTTGAGCTCGGCAGCGATGACGAGGTCATCGATGGGCGCCGCCTGCGCCAGGGCCGCAGCCGACAACGCCCAGGCGGCCAAGCAGGCGGCGAACCCGGCCTGCTTCACGCCGCCACCTCGGGCAGGCCGAACAGCCGTCGCGTGTTCGCGGTCGTGGCGGCTGCCAGCTCGGGCACGGGCAGGCCCAGCGCGTCGGCGACCGCCTTCGCGACATGGGGCACGTAGGCCGGCGAATTGGTCTTGCCGCGGAACGGCACCGGCGCGAGGTAGGGGCTGTCGGTCTCGATCAGCACGCGGTCCAGTGGCAATAGCTTCAAGAGGTCACGCAGGTCCTGCGCGTTCTTGAAGCTGACGATGCCGGAGAACGAGATGTAGTAGCCGCGCTCCACGGCCGCGAGCGCGACCTCGGCCGTTTCGGTGAAGCAGTGAAAGACGCCGCCCGCCGCCTCACCGCCCTCCTCGTCCAGCACGCGCAGCGTGTCGGCCGCGCTGGAGCGGGTGTGGATGACCAGCGGCTTGGCCGCCGCCTTCGCCGCACGGATGTGGGTGCGAAAGCGCTCGCGCTGCCACTCCATGTCGTCGATGCTGCGGCCATTGAGGCGGTAGTAGTCCAGCCCCGTCTCGCCGATGGCGACGACACGCGGCAGCGCGGCCAGCCGCACCAGCTCGGCCACGTCGGGCTCGCGCATGTCCTCCGTGTCAGGGTGCACGCCCACCGTCGCCCAGAGCTGACCGTGCGCCAGCGCCAGCGCATGCACGGCGTCGAACTCCTCCATCTGCGTGCAGATGCAGACGGCCTGGTCGACCTGCGCCGTGCGCATGTCGTCCAGGATGGCGGGCAGGTTCTCCTTCAGCTCCGGGAAGCTGAGGTGGCAATGGGAGTCAATGAACATCAGAGCGTCTGGGTCGGCTTGCTCGACGACACGGCCGTCCCCAGGACTTCCTCGATGCGCACGCGGATCAGCCGCGTCTTCTCATCAGCGGGGAAGCGCACGCCCACCCCCTGGGTGCGGCCGCCCGAGGCATTGGGCGGCGTCAGCCAGGCGACCTTGCCGGCCACCGGATAGCGCTGGTTGTCCTCGGGCAGGGCCAGCAGCAGGTAGATGTCCTCGCCCAGCCGGTAGTCCCGGGTCGTCGGCACGAACAGGCCGCCGTCGGTGAAGGCCGGGATGTAGGCCGCATAGAGGGCCGACTTCTCCTTGAACACCAACTGGATCACGCTGGGCCGCGCCCCTGACGCCGCCCCGGCACCGCTCACTGCGGGCAGCGGCAGCGCGCCGCTCATGTGGCTGGGGTGGAATGGCGCGGCGGGGCCGGGCTTGGAGTTGGCGTCGCTCATGCGGCGAGTGTATTCACCGGGCGGCGGCCGACATGGCCGCCTGGGCTTGCGCGACCAGGGCCTCGATCCACAGCCCGGCGTTCAGAGGATGATCGGCGTGCCGAGCCGCACGGCGCAGCTCGGCATCCCAGCCCAGCAGCGGCGCTGCACGGCGCGGCGCTGGCAGCGAGGCCGCGGCGAAGAACTGCCCCGGCCGACCATGGGCGCGACGCAGCAGGTCGTGGCACAGGCGCTGCAGCGCATCGATGACGCGCGGCGGCGCCCAGTCCGACAGTGCGGCCACCTCGCCGCGGGCCACGCGCTTGGGGATGGACTGCCAAGCGGCATCCGTCAGCCCCGCCTCGGACCAGGCCAGCGCCTGCTGGGGCCGACCGCCGGTGGCGTCGAGCAGGCCGGCAGCACCGTCCACGCCCTTGGCCGCCAGCCAGGCCAGAGCGGCTTCGCGCTCGGGCAGTGGCAGGGACAACGGCTGGCAGCGGCTGCGGATGGTGGGCAGCAATGCGGCGCTGTCGTGGCTCGCCAGCGCGAAGCGCAGCAGCCCGGCAGGTTCCTCCAGCGTCTTGAGCAGCGCATTGGCTGCGACGCCGTTCAGCGCTTCCGCGGGGAAGATGACGGCCACCTTGGCCTTGCCGCGCGCCGACGTGGCTTGCGCGAAGGCGAGCAGGTGGCGCACGGCCTCGACCTTGATCTCGCGACTGGGCTTGGCCTTGCCGGCCTTGGGCGCCTCGGCCTCCTCGAAAGGCAGGCCCAGGGACTCGCGGGCCGAGGCGTCCAGCGCCTCGGGCAGCAGCAGCTGGAAGTCGGGATGCGTGCCGCTGGCGAACAGCTTGCAGCTCGCGCAGTGACCGCAGGCGGGCTGGGCTTCGGCGCGGTCCTCGCAGAGCCAGCTCTGCGCCAGCTTGACAGCCAGCTCCAGCTGGCCGACGCCGGCCGGCCCCTGCACCAGCAGGGCGTGCGAGCGCGCACGGGCCAGCGCGTCGGCCAAGGGCCGCTCCAGCCAGGGCAGATCGGCGCTCAGCATGGATAGCGCTCCGACAGCACGGCCAGCACCTGGGCGCCGACCTGCTCGACCGTGCCGCTGGCATCGATGCGCACGATGCGCTGCGGCGCCTTGGCCGCGCGGGCGGCATAACCGGCGCGCACGCGCTCGAAGAATGCCAGGTCCAGCTGCTCGATTCGGTCGGCCTCGCGGGCCCCCGCTTCACGCCCGACGCGGCGCGCGGCGGCCTGCCCGGCGGGCAGGTCGAACCACAGCGTCAGCTCGGGCTCGGTGCCCTCCTGCACCCAGTCGGCCAGAGGCTCCAGCACCGACAGCGGCAGGCCGCGGCCGCCGCCCTGGTAGGCAAAGCTGGCGTCGGTAAAGCGGTCGCAGAGCAACGTCTTGCCGACCGCCAGCGCGGGCTTGATGACCGTCTCGACATGGTCGCGCCGGCCGGCGAACATCAACAGCAGCTCGGTCAGCGAGCCCATGGGCTGGCTCAGCACGATGTCGCGCAGTGTCTCTGCCAGCGGCGTGCCGCCAGGCTCGCGGCTGAGCTGCACGTCGGCCCCCCGGGCGTGGAACCAGTCGGCCACGGCCTGGATGTGCGTGGACTTGCCGGCACCGTCGATGCCCTCGAAGCTGATGAATCGTCCCGTCACTTGCCGCGTATGTATTTGTTGACCGCGCGATTGTGCGCGGTGAGGTCTTCGCTGAACTCGCTGCTGCCGTCACCGCGCGAAACGAAGTACAGCGACTTCACCGGCGCCGGATGCAGGGTGGCCTGCAGCGAGGCCTGGCCCGGCATCGCGATGGGCGTGGGCGGCAGGCCGCCCCGTGTGTAGGTGTTGAAGGGGGTGTCGGCCTGCAGGTCGCGCTTGCGCAGGTTGCCGTCGAAGGCCTCGCCCAGGCCGTAGATGACGGTCGGGTCGGTCTGCAGCGGCATACCCACGCGCAGCCGGTTCACGAACACGGCCGCGACCCGGCTGCGGTCCGCGGCCGCGCCGGTCTCCTTCTCGACGATGGACGCCAGGATCAGCGCCTCCTCGGCGCTCTTCAGTGGCAGCTCGGGCGCGCGGGCCGCCCAGGCGGCGGTCAGGCGGCGCTGCATGGCCGCACGGGCGCGCTTGAGCACCGTCAGGTCGCTGACGCCACGGCTGTAGGCATAGGTGTCGGGAAAGAAGCGCCCCTCGGGCAGCAGGCCCGGTTCGCCCAGCGCGGCCATGACCTCGGCGTCGCTCATCTGCGCCGTCCGGGCCTTCAGCGCCGGCGCCGCCGCGAGGGCCGCCCTCACCTGGCGCCAGTTCCAGCCCTCGATGAGGCGCAGTTGCTCCAGCACCTCGTCGCCGCGCACCATCTTGTCCAGCAGCTCCCCGGGTGTGACGCCTGCATGGACCTCATAGCTGCCGGCGCGGATCTGCTTGGCGCGGCCCGACCACTTGAACCACTGGTAGAGGTAGCGCGCATCGGTCTGCACGCCCGCCCCGACCCAGGCGCGCGCGACGTCGGCCGGGTTGGTCCCAGGCTCGACGGACAGCTCCACCGACGCAGCGGCCAGGCTCAGCGGGCTGCGCAGCCACTGCCAGACGGCGCCTGCGGCGAGCGCCGCAATCAACAACACAGCGAGCAGCGCCCGCACCAACCATTTCATGCCCTTGCCCGGGGTCTGCCAAAAGGGGGCTGATGATAATTGCGGGCATGACCGAACCCACCTCTTTGCGACTCGGCGACTGGGGCGTGATCCGCGCCCAGGGCGCCGACGCCGCCAGCTTCCTGCACAGCCAGCTGACCCAGGACTTCGCGCTGCTGGATCGCGACCACGCCCGCCTTGCCGGCTTTTGCACGGCCAAGGGCCGGTTGCTGGCCACGATGGTGGGTTGGAAACAAGGCGACGACGAGATCCTGCTGGCGCTGCCCGCCGAGACGCTGGCCGCGACGCTGAAACGCCTGTCCATGTTCGTGCTGCGCGCGAAATGCAAGCTCAGTGACGCCAGCGCCGAGTTCGCCGTCTACGGCCTGCTGGGCGCCCCGGCCGCCCCCGCCTGGTCGCTCGCGCGCGATGGCCATGCGGTGCAGGTGGCGCTGCCCGATGCGGGCCGCGCCCTGCGCGTGCAGCCGGCGGACGCGCCCGCCCCGGCCGGTGCGGCCATGACCGCGCAGGACTGGGCCTTCGCCGAAGCCCGCGCCGGCATCGCCTGGGTGCGCGGCGCCACCGTCGAGGCCTTCGTGCCGCAGATGATCAACTTCGAGGTGATAGGCGGCGTGAACTTCAAGAAGGGCTGCTACCCGGGCCAGGAGATCGTTGCGCGCAGCCAGTACCGCGGCACGCTCAAGCGCAGGCTGCAGGTCTTCGAGACCGACGGCACCGCAGCAGTCGGCCAGGAGATCTTCAGCAGCGCCGACCCCGATCAGCCGGCCGGCGTGGTGGCCGGCTGCGGCACGCGCGACGGTCGCACGGCCATCGCGGCCGAGATCAAGCTCGCCGCGCTGGAAGGCGGCAGCCTGCATCTGGGCAGCGTCAGCGGCGCCCCGCTGCAGCCGCAGGCCCTCCCCTACGAGATCCCGCCGCAGGAGTGAGCGTGCAGCTCTACGTCTACTACCGCGTCGCGGCCGAGCATGTCGACACCGCGCTGATCGCCTTCCGCAAAGCGCGGGTGGAGGCGCCGATCGAGCTGCTCCAACGTCCCGAACCCAATGCCGACGGGCATTGGACGTGGATGGAGATCTACCCGGAGGGTTGGGGCCATCGCGAGCCCCAGGTCGCCGCGGCGATGGCGCCGTGGCTGGCTGGGGAACGCCAGGTCGAGCGCTTCGAGATGCTGGGCTGATCCCCGGCGCCGCTGAGGCGCCCCTGAGGTGCCGCTGAGGCGCCCCGCCCGACGCGCAGGCTAGAGCGCCCTCACCATCTCCACGTGCCCGATGCCCGCTTCCTCGAAGGGCTCGCCGCGCCGCTGGAAGCCAGCCCGCAGGTAGAAGTTCTCGGCGGACAGCTGGGCATGCAGCAGCACCTCGCGGTAGCCCTGCTTCTTGGCCTCGGCCATCAACGCATCCAGCACCTGGCGGCCGATCCGCGTGCCGCGCATCGGCCGCAGCACGGCCATGCGGCCGATCTTGGCGACGCCGGGCACGTGCTCCAGCAGGCGGCCCGTCGCGAGCGGCACGCCGAATCGGTTACGCGCGAGCGCGTGCAGGCAGCTCGCATCGGCACTGTCCCATTCCATGTCGGCCGGGATGTGCTGCTCCTCGATGAAGACCTGGCGTCGGATCGCGGCGGCCGGTTCCCCCAGTTCGCCCCAGGGTCCGAGCGCCACGTCGACGACGGCCTGGCCTGCCTCGAAATCGTGCATGACGCGGCGCAGCGCGTCGGGCAGGCGCGCCGGCGTCTGGGTGCCCGGGTCGGCGAAGACATAGATCATCTCGGCTTGCACCAGCATCTGGTCGCCGTGGAAGACGGCGCCGTCCACCTTCATGGAGCTATTGCCGAACTCCCGGCAGCGGATGCCGATGTCCAGGCGGTCGTCGTACCGGGTCGAGCCCCGGTAGTCCAGCGTCGCGCGGCGCACGTAGAGGTCGCCGCCCATGCTCTTCATCGTCTCGGCGTAAGGGATGGCCAGCGCGCGCCAGTAGCCGCTGATGGCGGTGTCGAGATACGTCAGGTAGTGCCCGTTGAAGACGATGCCCTGGGCGTCGACCTCGGCCCAGCGGACACGCAGAGGCTCGAGATGGCGGAAGTCGGTGCGTTTCATGGTGTCAGATGGTTCTTGAGGGCTTCGGCACAGGCGTTGAGCGCCGTCAATGCCTCGGGAATCTGGCGGCCCATCTTGATGAAATCGTGAGTGACTCCACGGAAGAGCTCCAGCTGCACGTCGACACCCGCGGCGCGCAGCGTGTCGGCGTAGGCGATGCCTTCGTCCACCAGGGGGTCGCACTCGGCCAGCACGACGCAGGCCGGCGCGAGGCCCGAGTGGTCGTCGGCTTCCAGCGGCGCAAAGCGCCAGTCGCAGCGCTGTTCGCGATCAATGTAGTGGTCGAAGAACCAGGCGATGCTGGCGGCGTCCAGCAGGAAGCCGTTGGCGAAGAAGCGGTGCGATGCGGTGTCGGGCCTGCTGGCGGTGCCGGGCGTGATGAGCAGTTGCAGCGCCAGCGGCAGCCCACGGTCGCGGGCGAAGAAGGCGGTGCTGGCCGCCAGCGTGCCGCCTGCGCTGTCGCCGCCCACGGCCAGCCGGCTGCCGTCCAGCCCGAGGCGGTCGGACTGCTGATGCAGCCACGCCAGCGCCGCCCAGGCGTCGTCCACCGCCGCAGGGAAACGGTGCTCGGGCGCCAGGCGGTAGTCCAGCGCCAGCACGGCCATGCCGCTGCGCAAGCTGAGCTGGCGGCACAGGCTGTCGTGGGTTTCCAGGTCGCCGATGGTGAATCCGCCGCCATGCAGGTAGAGCAGCGTCGGCAGGCGCTCGACGCTGGGTGCGTACAGACGCGCGGGCAGGCCCGCAGCCTGCAGGTCCTCGACGCGGGCGAGCGGCGCGCGCGGCAGGTCCAGGATTTCGGCGCCCATGCGGTAGGCGATGCGCGCCTCGCGCGGCGTGAGGCTGTGAAAAGGCGGCCGGTTGGCGCGGTGGATGCGTTGGAGCAGCCCCGCCATGCGCGGGGTCAGGAGCTGGGTGGGCGATGTCATGGAGCCCGCATTCTGCAAGAGCCGCGGGCCGGCCCTCACCGTCCGGGCGGCACCCAGGGATCGCGCATCGGTGCCTGCACGGCAGGCTCGCGGCTGGGCGACACGCTGCCCGGCGGCTGCGGCGTGCCGGCGCGGTCGACGGCCACGGCGGGCCGGGCCGACTGCGCGCGTCGCTCAGGTCCGAGGTCGGCCGCGGCTCGCAGGGCCAGGGTGCCGGCATAGAAGGCCTTGAGGTCGGCCAGCTGGGCGGCGCGGGTCGCGTCGTCCAGGTAGCTCATGTGGCCGCCCGGATAGTTGCGGACCTGGACGCGGCTGGCATCGACGCGGGCCAGGTCCGTCTCGGTGATGCGAAAGGGCGTCGCCAGGTCGTGATAGCCGCTTACGGCGAGCACGCGCAGGCGCGGGTTCTGCGCCAGCGCGGCGGCCAGGTCGGGCATGGTGTCGGGCAGCGTCCGACCGGCATGGCTGAAGTCCCAGAAGTTGATGGCGTTGCTCAGCAGCACATAGGTAGACGCGTTACGGTAGCCGAGCTGGTCGCGCAGGTGGGTCACGATGCCGGTGGCGAAGCTGTCGTTGATCCAGGTGCTGGAGACGTCGCCGTCGGCCGCCAGCGGGCTGCCGACCGCGGCCTTCATGCGGCCGTCGTAGCGGCCCAGCTGCTGGCCCGGGATCAGCCACAGGCGGAAGTTGTCGGCGGACACATCCAGGCTCGCCTGCCACCGCGCCGCCGGCAGTCCGGTCAGGTCGGCCAGTGGCTGCCACAGGGCCGGCGTGGGCTGGCGGCTGAGCTGCCAGGCCTGCAGGGCCGGCGCATAGGCCTGGTCGGCGACGCTGCGGGCCTGGGCGGCCCAGGCGTTGAGGTCGGCCGGCACCGGCTGGGTCAGGCGGTGAAAGGCGCCGACGGTCGCGAAGCTGGGCAGGTAGCCGGTGCAGCCCTGCCCGGAGGTGATGCCGCAGTTGCTGTTGTAGTCCATCGCGGGTGACTGCAGCACCAGGCCGTCGAGCATGACGCCGGCCTCCTGCAGCCGGCGCGCGAGCACCGCCGTGCGCGGGCCGCCATAGCTTTCGCCGTAAAGGTACTTGGGCGAGGCGGCACGCTGGTTGACGGCCAGGTAGCGCTGGATGACGTCGCGAAACAGCGCCGCGTCAACGTCCACGCCCCAGAAGCTGCGGTTGGTGAAGGGCGCGATGGCCTGGGAGTAGCCGGTGCCGACGGCATTGACGAAGACCAGGTCGCTCTGGCCGAGCAGGTGCTCGGCGTTGTCCACCAGGGGGAAGGGCCGTGAGGCCGTCGTGTCGGGCGCGTTGGTGACGAGACGCTTCGGACCGAAGCTGCCGAGTTGCAGCCAGACCGAGGCCGAGCCGGGGCCGCCGTTGTAGAAGAAGGTGACCGGACGGGTCGCCACGTCCATGCCCGGCAGCGTGTAGGCCACGTAGAAGACCGAGGCCTGGGCGGCACCGGCAGGGTCGCGCGCGATGAGGTGGCCGGCCGTGGCCGTGTAGCTCAGCGTCTGACCGTTGGCCGTGAGCGTCTGCGTGCTGACCGCGGCGGCCTCGACGGCGCCCGGCAGCGAAGCATCCGCCGCCGAGGAGTAGACCGTGGCGTCCGTCAGGCCTGGCTGGATGTCGACGGGCGGTGGCGTCGACGTGGGAGACGAGCCCCCGCCGCCGCCGCAGGCGACAAGGACCAGGGCGAGCAGCAAGGCTGGGCGAGTCGCGCGCATGACGGCCAGTCTAGACAGTCCGCACTAGGATGCCCAAAGACACTCCGGAGACCACGGCCATGGCGCAGATCCTTCATGTGACCCGCATCGAGTTCGAGTTCGGGGCCAGCCGCCTGCTGCCCGCCGAATGCGAGCGCGCCGGCATGCGCCGGCCGCTGGTGGTGACCGATGCCGGCGTTCGCGCGGCCGGCGTGCTGGACCGGGCGCTGGCCGCCTTCTCCGAACCGCCCGCGGTCTTCGATCGCACGCCGCCCAACCCCAACGAAGCCGCCGTGCGGCTGGCCGTTGAACAGCTGCGCGAACAGGGCTGCGACGGCCTCATCGCCATCGGCGGCGGCTCCAGCATCGACCTGGCCAAGGGCGTGGCCATCGCGGCAACGCACGAGGGGCCGCTGAAGCGCTGGGCCACCATCGAGGGCGGCGCCGTCGACATCAGCGCCAAGGTGCTGCCCGTCATCGCAGTGCCGACGACGGCGGGCACTGGCAGCGAGGTGGCGCGCGGCGCCATCCTCATCGTCGACGACGGCCGCAAGCTGGGCTTCCACAACTGGGCGCTGCTGCCGAAGGCCGCCATCTGCGACCCCGAGCTGACACTGGCCCTGCCACCGGCGCTGACGGCCGCGACCGGCATGGACGCCATCGCCCACTGCATCGAGACCTTCCTGGCCCCGGCCTTCAACCCGCCGGCGGACGGCATCGCCCTGGAGGGCCTGCGCCGCGGCTGGCAGAGCATCGAGCGCGCCACGCATGACGGCCAGGATCGCGACGCACGGCTGGACATGATGTGCGCCAGCGTGCACGGCGCCCTGGCCTTCCAGAAGGGGCTGGGCGCGGTGCATTCGCTCAGCCATGCGCTGGGGGGGCTCGAGCCGCGTCTGCACCACGGCACGCTGAACGCCGTCTTCCTGCCCGCCGTCATCCGCTTCAACGCCGAGGCCGACAGCGTACGGCGCGAGGACCGCGTCGCCCGCCTGGCCCAGGCCATGGGCCTGGCCGGTCGTGACGCCGAAGCGGTGGCCAGCGCCATCGCGGCGCTGAACGCCCGGCTGGGCCTGCCCGGGGGTCTCGCCGCCATGGGCGTGGCACCCGGGCTGGACGAGCGCATCGTCGAGCGGGCGCTGCTGGACCACTGCCACAAGACCAACCCGCGCATCGCCAGCGCCGACGACTACCGCACGCTGTTGGCAGCCTCGCGCTGAAACGGACCCCCTCGTTTTTTGTCGCGGACTGCGTGATCGAAGTCCCAGTTCGTCCCTGGCCCGGGCGCTGACGCGGCACTAGCATTCTCTGTTGCCCGGCGTGTCTGCGCCGCGTACAGATCAGAAGAATGGAGGGGAACATGATCAAGCTATCCATCGGTGGACGACTGGCGGCCGGCTTCGGGCTGGTGCTGGTGCTGGCCGGTTGCGTCATCACGCTGGCGTCCTGGCGGCTGGCCTCGACCGCGGCCGCGACGCGGCAGATGATGGACGAGCCGTTGGCCAAGGAGCGGCTGATCTCGGACTGGAGCCGCAACATCAACTCGGGCGTGCGCCGCACCATGGCCATCGCCAAGAGTTCCGACACCTCGCTGGTGGCGCTGTTCAAGGAAGACCAGGAGCAGTCCACCAAATCCTCCGGCGAGATGCAGGACAAGCTGAAGACGCTGATTCGCTCGCCCGAGGAGCAGGCGCTGTTCGACGCGGTCGGCGAGGCCCGCAAGGTCTACATCGCGTCGCGTGACACGATCGTCAAGCTCAAGAAGGACGGTCAGGCCGAGGCGGCGGACAAGGAGCTGACGGACGTCTTCGTGCCCGGCTCCAAGGTGTATCTGGCACGCATGCAGGAATTCCTCGAGCACCAGCGCAAGAGCATCGACCAGACCGCCGCCGGCATCGATGCGGCCAACGGCAACGGCCGCCTGCTTCTGATGGGCTTGGGCCTGGCCATGCTGGGCCTGGGCGTTGCCGCGGCGTGGCGCATCACGCGCAGCATCACCCTGCCGCTGGCGGCGGCCAACGAACTGGCCGAACGCGTGGCCGACGGCAACCTGATGCGCTCCGGCCAGGGCATGGCCGCGCGCAGCGACGAGATCGGCCAGTTGCAGACGACGCTGCGCCGGATGCGCGAGACGCTGTCGCAGACCATCGGGAGCATCCGCGATTCGGCCGAATCCATCGGCACCGCCTCGTCCCAGATTGCCAGCGGCAACCAGGACCTGAGCGCCCGCACCGAGAAGGCGGCGTCCAGCCTGGAGCAGACCGCCAGCGCAATGGAGGAGCTGACCGGCACGGTGCACCAGTCGGCCGCCTCGGCAGGCCAGGCGAATCAACTGGCCGTGTCGGCCGCCAGCGTGGCCCAGCGCGGCGGCGAGGTCGTCGCCCAGGTTGTCCAGACCATGGACGAGATCAACACCAGCTCTCGCAAGATCGCCGACATCATCGGCGTCATCGATGGCATCGCCTTCCAGACCAACATCCTTGCATTGAACGCCGCCGTCGAGGCGGCGCGCGCCGGCGAGCAGGGCCGCGGCTTCGCGGTGGTCGCCAGCGAGGTGCGCTCGCTGGCCGGCCGTTCGGCGGACGCGGCCCGCGAAATCAAGGGCTTGATCGGCAGCAGCGTCGAGCGCGTCGAAGCCGGTTCGCGCCTGGTGGGCGAGGCAGGCAAGACGATGGACGAGCTGGTCGGCGCCGTGCAGCGCGTCAAGGACATCATGAGCGAGATCACCACGGCGACGGCCGAGCAGTCCGACGGTATCGCCCAGGTCAACATCGCGATCGCGCAGCTTGACCAGGTCACGCAGCAGAACGCCGCCCTCGTCGAGGAGTCGACCGCCGCGGCCGAGAGCCTGCGCGAGCAGGCAGCGACACTGAACGGCGCGGTCGGGACCTTCCAGGTCGCGCGCCGCTGAACAGCGGCCCGGGCGACGGCCTCAGTCGCCGCCTCCGCCGCAACCCGATCCGCCGCAGCTGCTGCCTCCGCCATCCGAACTGGCGCTGGCATCGCACCCCCCGTCGCCGGAGCTCCAGCCCGTGCTGGTGCCGCCATCGGCGGCCTGACGCCGCTGCAGCTCGGTCAGTTCGGCCTGGCTGATCAGGCCCAGGGCCACCAGGCCGGCGCCGGCCGCGGCGGCATGGGCGATGGCGCTGCCGATGGGCCGGCCGAATCCGTCGTTCTGGCGGTGCACCAGGCCGCCCTTCTCGAAGCTGTACGTCCAGCCCGCAGGCAGTTGGAGCCGGCCGTCCAGCGCAAACAGCAGCGGCAGGCGCAGCCCCAACAGGTCCAGCCCCTCGCTGCGGCAACTGCCTGCCCACGTGCGGGCCAGGCAGTCGTCAAGCGGCGCCTCCAGCGCCTCGGCCTCGCGGTGCGGCACCTCGAAGCCAAAACAGCGCTGCTGCCAGTTGGCGAGGCCGACGGGGTCCAGCGCCAGCCAGGTGTGCCAGACCGAATCGGCCGCCTTGCTCGGTAGCGCACAAGCGCCCTGCCCGCGCTGCAGCCGGCAGGCCTCGAAGAACTGCGCGAGACCCAGCGAGCAGCGCAGCCAGGCCGCGTCGTCGACGGGCAGGCCGGGAAATTCATCAGGGGCGTGGTGCGCCCAGGCCGAGCGGACCGCCGCCGGGATCTGGTCGGCCGCCACGGTGGCCGGCGGGCAGCGCCGGCGCAAGCCTTCCCGCTGCCGGGCCTCCCGCTGCCGCGACCACCAGGCACCGAACCGGTGGGCAAGGCTGAACTTTGTTGTCGTTGTTGTGTTGTTCATGGCGCCAGTCTGTGAAATGAGTGTGACGCGCGCATGACAGGGTGTTATCAAGCAGATGACCCAAGCTGGCTCTGGAGGGTGGCTTGAGCGCTCTTTCCTGGGCCTAACCGCTGGAAACGGTGGCTATGCACGGGTAGCGTCAACCTATGACCTACCGTCGTGCCGTACTCAGACCCCGCCAGAGCTGAAGTGGCTGCTCAACGAGCGAGCGGCCCTTGCTGGCCGACTCGCCGGGCTGCACCAAGCCGCCGCCGAGACCCGGCTAGCCAAGAGACTGGCAACTCTGGCCGAGCTCGAACGTACCGCGTCCGACGCTCTGGCCAAGTTGGAGGCCCTTGGGGCGACAATTTCGCTGGGCTATCCGGAGGTCTCGCCCGACTCGGCCGGGACCGTGAGACCGGCTCAAGTACCAGCGCGCGGCTGGAAACGGTCTACGCCTCGCTGGCGCCTGGGTTGGAGAACGCCGTCCCGGCCGTGCGGGCGCACCAGCCACGCGGCGTCGGCGATGCGATAAAAGCGATAGCTATGCAGTAAATCCGCCTGCGGCGGATTTGCTACGTGGACGTGCTTGAGCTCAAGTTTGCTTCGCCGTTTGCGCGAAGCAGGCGGTAGGCGCTGTCGTGTAGCGGCGGTGATTCCAATCTCTCAGACGGCTCCGTGTCGTTTAGCCGCGGCGATTAATCGGTATCCGTCGTCTAGCAGCGGCGAACTGGGCGCGCCGGTCTCGGAATTGATGGCGAGAGGCCGTACGCCGGGCATCAAGTGCGGTTCCAGGTCGCCGCATCTCTTGCGCGTTGCGGCCGTCGCTGCTTCGAGAAGCCAGAGATTGAAGTGGTGTCGGCCGGCCTGGACTACGACTGGGGCGACGATGAGCCGCCAGTCAAGACGCTGGCGGAAGCGCTCGCAGAGGCTCTGAACATCGAGGTGGCAGAGGCGGAGGAGCTGACGGACGTGGAGCCCACCGAGCTGAACAGTCACAGCGGCGAGATGCCGTACGGCTACCTGTTCGACTTCACTGACCGAGTGTCTCCGGCGCTTGCTGCTCGGCTGATGGCGCAGCACGGTCCCCCTGCAGCTCGAGGTCGGGCCGTCGTTCTACGAAGGTGTTCGCGGGCCGGACTGGCCCAACTGACGATGGCTCTGCCCCGTGCGCGTCGGTTGGCGCAACCTGGTGGCGCCGGGGCTCTAATTTTTCCGGAAGGACGTCCTGAGCCTACCCTAGGCCTTTGATTTAAAAGGCTTTTGGTCATCAGCTCGATAACACCCGCATGACAAAAAAAAAGACCCGCCGAGGCGGGTCGTGAAAGTCAGGAGTTGACGCTGACTGTGATTAACCGTGTCGACGTGACTCAACCATGCTTGGCGTCGAAGAACTGCTCGTCTTCCGTCGAGCCCTTCAGCGCGGCCGTGGAGGCATTGGCCTCGATGGTCGTCGTGACGGCGTCGAAGTAGCCGGTGCCGACCTCGCGCTGGTGCTTGACCGCGGTGAAGCCCTTCTCGGCGGCGGCGAACTCGGCCTCCTGCAGCTCGACGAACGCGCTCATCTGGTTGCGGGCATAGCCGTAGGCCAGGTTGAACATGGAGTAGTTCAGGCTGTGGAAGCCGGCCAGCGTGATGAACTGGAACTTGTAGCCCATGGCGCCCAGCTCGCGCTGGAACTTGGCGATGGTGGCGTCGTCCAGGTTCTTCTTCCAGTTGAAGCTGGGCGAGCAGTTGTAGGCCAGCAGCTTGCCCGGGAACTTGGCATGGATGGCGTCGGCGAAGGCCTTGGCGAAGGCCAGGTCGGGCTTGCCGGTCTCGCACCAGATCAGGTCGGCGTACGGCGCATAGGCCAGGCCGCGGCTGATGGCCTGGTCGAGGCCGTTCTTCGTGCGGTAGAAGCCTTCGACGGTGCGCTCGCCGGTGCAGAAAGGCTTGTCGTTGTCGTCGATGTCGCTGGTGACGAGGTCACCGGCTTCGGCATCGGTACGGGCGACCAGCAGCGTGGGCGTACCCATCACGTCGGCGGCCAGGCGGGCGGCGACGAGCTTGGCGACGGCCTCGCGGGTGGGCACCAGCACCTTGCCGCCCATGTGGCCGCACTTCTTGGCGCTGGCCAGTTGGTCTTCGAAGTGCACGCCGGCCGCGCCGGCCTCGATCATGGCCTTCATCAGCTCGAAGGCGTTCAGCACGCCGCCGAAGCCGGCTTCGGCGTCGGCGACGATGGGGGCGAAGAAGTCGATGTCGTCCTTGCCTTCGCTCCACTGGATCTGGTCGGCGCGGGCGAAGGTGGCATTGATCTTCTTGACCACCTTGGGCACCGAGTCCACCGAGTACAGCGACTGGTCGGGGTACATCTCGCCATTGCTGTTGGCGTCGCCCGCAACCTGCCAGCCGGACAGGTAGATGGCCTTCAGGCCGGCCTTGACCTGCTGCATGGCCTGGTTGCCGGTCAGCGCGCCGAGAGCGTTGACGAACGGCTCGCTGTTCACCAGGCCCCAGAGCTTGTCCGCGCCGCGCTTGGCCAGCGTGTGCTCGATGGCGACGGAGCCACGCAGACGCACGACATCGGCGGCGGTGTAGCCGCGGGTGATGCCCTTCCAGCGGGGGTTCTCGGCCCAATCCTTCTCGAGGGCGGCGATCTGTTGGTCACGGGTGAGGCGGGTCATGAAAAGCTCCTTGCAGACATCGAAAACCGATGGCGTAAGACTAGTCCTCGCCCCCACCGCTGTGCACCCCCAAGTCTTATATAAGACAAAAATCTTTATCCTTTTATATCAACAACTTAAGTTGCAATTTTCAAATCACAAAATCCCATTCACCATAATGAGAAATCTTGCGGCAGTGCAACATGGGCACTTTTCACGATTTGAAAAGTGACTTTCGAATCGTGAGAACAGGCGCTCCAGAATGCCGGCTCGAACCTTGTTTCCATCGCCATGACCCTGCTGATCACGCCCCGACTGCGGCTGGAGCCGCTGAACGACAGCCACTTCGACGCCCTGCATCGCCTGAACCGCGATCCCGTCGTCATGCGCTACATCACCGGACGGCCCGACACGCCAGCGGACACGCAGTCGATGATCGATCGCGTGAAGACCCGCTGGGCCGAACTGGGCTATTCCTGGTGGGGCTTCGTGCGCCGCGACGACGGCGACCTGATCGGCTGCGGCTGCATCCAGCACCTGAACCGCGACCCGAACGGTCCGCTGGAGACCGGCTGGCGCCTGCGCCAGGATGCCTGGGGTCGGGGCTATGCCAGCGAGGCGGCCCGGCACATGGTCGGCTGGGCGTTCGCGACATTGAAGCCAGAGCTCATCTGCGCGGTCTGCCAGCCGGAGAACACGCCCTCCTCCACCGTCATGGAAAGGCTGGGCATGAGCTACACGGGCACGGGCCGCTGGTACGACATGGACTGCAAGCGCTACGACATCACCGCGCAGGCATGGTCCACCTCTGCCGGCCACGCCGCGTGGCAGGCTGATCTGGCCTCCTGATCCGCCCCCCTGATCCGCCCCCTGATCCGGCCGATGGTGCTTCGTGCAGGCTTGCGTGCCCCCTCCCGCAAGAGGCAGCGGACCCGGACATCAAGGTCCGCCCAAGCCTCGTGGACCATGGGGGTGAAGGCCGTGCCCCAAGACGCCGCCCGGGTGTCCAGCAGCGCCACGGCGAGTCGATCATCTCGGACGGACGCCAGCTCTGCGCCGTCATGTCCGTGCGAAAGCCCAGGCCGAAGGGGGGGCGCCCTCGAGCAGCTCAGCTCGTCTTGGAGGAGACGTGCCGGCTGGCACGGTCGCGACTCGACGGGCGCAGAGGCTGACGCACCCGCCGGGTCCGAGGGGCGTTGATCTCGGGCCCCCTCGCTCAACCGCGACGGCGGCGCAGCAGCAGCCAGAGCCCCGAGACGGCAAGCAACAGGCTGCTCGGCTCCGGCACCGTGTTGGACCCACCGCCCGGGTTGCCACCGCCGGGGTTGCCCCCAGGATCGCCGCCGGGGTTGGTTGCGCTGCAGCCCGCCGTGCAGTTGAGCGACGTGAACATGCCTTGCAGCAGACCGGCACCCGATTCCCAGCTGAAGTCGGACCAGCCGAAATCAGCCAGCGTGTAGCCACCATCGCGCAGCGGCAGGCCGGCATTGCCGAACAGCGCCATCGTGAAGTCATACAGCCCCGCGCTCACCGTGCCGTCGCCGCCGCTCCCCAGCAAGCCCAGCCAGTCATAGCCACCCAGGTTGTTCATGACGTTCACGTGGAAGCCCTGGCTGCCGAAGTCGAGCACCGCGCCACCGTCGAACGACAGGTTCATCGACCAGGCCGCACCGGCACCGGTATAGCTGCCCGTGCTGCCGCTCGGGTCCACGATCTGGTTGGTGGCAGTGCGGTCGAAGCTGAAACTGCCGACGAAGCCCTGGTAGCCGCGGTCGGCCTCGTCATAGCTCACGTTGCCGGTGAATGCGTAGCTCACCATGTCCGCACTGGCGACTGCGCACGCCAGTCCAAGCACGGCAGCGGCCAGGCAGGTCTTGACTGATTTCATGAAAGATCCCTGGAATCGCTGACCGGACTCAGTACGACGTGCTGTTCTCGATGTTTCCGCCCATCGACTTGACATTCCAACGAGGGGTGAGGTTGTTGAAGGACATCGTCCCCGCCACAGTGACCCCTTCGAAGCTGCGGCCGTAGTTGCGCTGCACCAGGCTGTTGCGCACGACCACCTGGCCCGGCCCCCACACCCCGAACCCGCCATTGGACGAAATGGTGCTTCGCTCGATATATCCGCCGGAAAGGGCTACCCCGCCCGCGCCGTTCAGGTCCACGACCGAATTCACGAGCACCGTGCCCGCCGGCGTGTTCTCCATGCCGGTGATGCCCATGTTGCCGTTCTGCGTCACGTGCAGGTTCTCCAGGACTTCGCCGTTCACCGTGTAGATGCCGAAGTTACCGAAGCCGCGCACCGTGCCGTTGCGGATGACGATACCGCCGCCAGTGGCGACGATTCGGATCCCTTCCTTGCCCCCGACCTGCTGGGTGCAGGTCACGGGTTGCGCCACCGAGCTGTAAGGCTGTGTGCATTGCCCCGGCCCAGCGAGCGTGAAGCCGTTCAAGTCCAGCGTCACGTTGTCCGCCGTGATGATGATGCCGTTGGTGTTCGCCGGCACCGCCAGGTTGCTCATCAGCTTGTAGCTGCCCGGCTGGCTGATGGTGACGGGGAAGCCCGGCGTGTCGCCCGACGTGACATTGCCGGCCAGGGCCCGGGCCTGGTCGATGGTGGTTTGGGCGAAGGCAGAAGAAGCGGCGAAGAGTGCTGCGAGGAGGATGGAAGTCTTCATGGTGTGGGTCCCTGTCGTGGAAAAGAAGTCGTGGTTGGATGACAGGCGACATCGTCTCCACCCCAGGTATCAGCACCGCTTCATGGGACGGCCCGTTTGTTTGTTTTGTTTCAGAGGCCCGCCGTCGTGCAATGGATGACATTGCCGTCCAGCGTGATGCCGCTGCAGCCCTTGCGCTCGGCCGTCCTCACCGACGGCCCGGCCTCGCCCCATCGACAGGCCGTTGCCCCCGTTGTAGCTGACACGCTGGTTCGGCCAGCGCGTTGGAGCCCTTGAGGCGGGCGCCAATGCCGATGAAGCCGCGCACCGCACCATCGCGAACCACGACGCCCCGGCGCCCGCTGGACGGGGCAGATGCCCAGGTGCGGCGGCGCGGCGGGACGCGACGTCGCCTCTTCTCGTCCCTGCGCGCCGGGTTCGCCGCCGCGACCGGCGTGCCCGTGGGCGTGGAGGTGCCGGAAAGCCCGGCGGTCAGCGGTGCCGCTGCCGCAGCCCTGGCGTTCGGCCCGGTGGCTTCAGCGCACCGCGCTGAGGCATAGTCCTGCCTTCTTCAATCTCTTCGCACGGAGGACCCATGGCCAACACCGAACAACGCAGCAACAAGATGGCGAAGAAGCCCAAGAAGGACACCGGCCCCGTCAAGGCCGCGGGCTCCGACCGCCCGGTCGCGCCGATGACCTCGGTGATCCCCAAGGGCAAGGAAGCCAAGCTGAACCGCAAGTGAGCCGCCGCTGGCGGTGGCTGCTTACAGGCCGCCGATGAAGTAGCGCTTCAGCCCCGCCAGCACCATCTCGACCGCGATCGCGGTCAGCACCAGGCCCATCAACTTCTCGATGGCCGAGACGACCGAGTCGCCCAGCAGCTTGCGGATGCGGTCGGCCAGCACCAGCGTGAGGCCGGAGATCAGCATCGCGGCGCTCAGCGCGCCGATCCATTCATAGATGCGGTCTGGCTGGCGGGATGCCAGCAGCAGCACCGTCGCCATGGCCGAGGGGCCGGCCAGCAGGGGCACGGCCAGCGGGAAGATCAGCGGCTCCTTGCCGGGCTCCAGGCCGTAGGCCGACTCCGAGGCGCCGCCGAAGATCATGCGGATGGCGATGATCATCAGGATGACGCCGCCGGCCACTTCGAGCGAGCGCTCGGACAGGTGCATCACCTGCAGGAAGGCCTCGCCCACGAACATGAAGGCGAACAGCACGCAAAAGGCGATGCCAACCTCGCGCATGGCCACCCGCGTGCGCCGCTCCTTGGGCACGGCACGCATGATGGAAATGAAGATGGGCAGACTGCCGAGCGGGTCGAGCACCAGCAACAGCAGGATCAGGGCGGAGAGAAAGCTGTGGTCCATCCGCCCCGATTGTCAGGGACGGCTTCAGAAGCGGTAGTACGCCCGCGCGAAGTAGGACGCCCCGTTCAGGCCGAACTGCACGCTGTCGTAGTAGAAGCCGTTGTCGGTCTCGTCCGGGTTCTGGCGTGACGGCTTCACGTTGAAGACGTTGTTGCCCCCCACACTGAGCTTGAGGGCCGGCGTGGCCTGCCAGCTCAGGCCCAGGTCCATCGAGGTCTTGGGCTTGTAGTGCAGGAAGACGCCGTCCGAGAAACCGCCCTGGGTCTGGCTGCCGAAGTGGACGACCTTGGCCTCACCCGTCCAGGCGCCGCGGCTGTACTCGAAGCCCAGCGTCGCCTTGGAACGCGGACCGCCCTGCTCGATGAAGAGGCGCTCGCGCTCGGACAGCAGCACGTCCTCGAAGCCCTTCAGCGAGGTCGGCGCGTGGATGGCCGTCACGGTGGTGCGGCTGACGTTCAACGCCAGGAAGGTCGAGAGCTGGCCGTCGCCGAGCTTGTTGCGGCTGGAGGCCGTCAGGTCCAGGCCGCGGGTGCGGGTGTTGACCGAGTTGACGAAGAACTGCGCCTGACCGACGCCCAGCCCCTGCAGGATGGCGCCCAGCGCCGGGTAGTTGTCCTCGTCGAAACGGCCGGACAGCACGATGCGGTCCCGGATGTTGATCTGGTAGAGATCGACGGTGATGGCCGTGTCGTTGCTCGGCTTGACGGTGAAGCCCAGCGTGAGGTTCTTGGACTTCTCCTGCTTGAGCGCCGGCACGCCGGCGGCGTTCGTGATCTTGCTGCCGTTGGGAGCCAGCACGACGTCCAGCGGCCTGCCGCTGATGAAGTCGGTGAAGGTCGACGAGAAGTAGAGCTGCTGCAGGCTGGGTGCGCGAAAGCCCGTGCTGGCTGCCCCGCGCAGCAGGAGGTCCTTGCCGACCTTGTAGCTGCCCGCGAGCTTGGCCGTCGTCGTCGAGCCGAAGTCGCTGTAGTGCTCGCCGCGCAGGGCCGCGTCCAGCGTCAGCGACGGCGTCAGTGTGGCCTCCCAGTCCAGATAGATGGCCTGGCTGTTGCGGCTGCGGTTGGTGGCGTCCGAGGGTTGGAAGCCCGGGAAGCCCTGGCTGCCGGCGTTGCCACCGAAGCCCACGCCGTCGGCGTCGATGTAGGAGCCGGGCTCGCCGGCCACGATGTCGTACTTCTCGCGGCGGTACTCGGCACCGAAGGCGATGTTGCTGCCGCCAGCCAGGTCGGGGAAGAAGCGGCTGACGTCGAAGTTGGTCGTCGCCTGGCTGAATCCGAAACCGCCGGCGTCGAAACTGGTTGCGCTGATGCCCTTGCCGCCGGCCAGCAGGTCCTTGTTGGCAATGGAGGCGTTCAGCGTGTGGCTGATGCTGTAGCGCAGCTTGTTGCTGCCGTAGGTCTGCGACAGGTCGGTGTCCCAGCCGGCGAAGGCCGATTTCCAGCCGACGATCAGGTAGCGGTCCTCGATCTTGCCGTTGATGTAGGGCACGAAGCCGTTGGGATACATCGCGGCCGAGTTGCGGCTGGGGATGTCGTCGTCGCCGTTGCGCGCCCAGGCGGCGGACGAGGCGTCGCGGTTCTGGGCGCCGGCCGTCACGTAGAGCTTGTCGGCCCCCGACACCGGCAACTCGCCGTTCAGGTAGACGGTCTTGTTCTTGACCTGCGTGTCGCCGATCGTGCGGGGGTTGTCGGGGTCGGCGCGGTTGGAGCGGCCGCGGTCCTGCCATTCGCCGGTGATGCCCAGCGTGCCGTCGCCGAGCTTGACGCCGCAATAGGCCGAGGCGAGGTAGTTCTTGCCGTCACCCTTGGAATACTGGCCATAGCCCGCCACGGCCTCGCAGCCGGCCTTCTTCTTCAGCTGCACGTTGATGACGCCGGCAATGGCATCCGAACCGTACTGGGCCGCCGCACCGTCGCGCAGCACCTGCACGTTGTCGATGGCCAGCAGCGGTAGCGAGTTCATGTCCGTGCCCGTCGTGCCGCGGTTGCGCGCGCCGAAAAGGTTCACGAGTGCGACCGTGTGACGGCGCTTGCCGTTGACGAGCACCAAGGTCTGGTCGGAGCCCAGTCCGCGCAAGGCGGCGGAGTCGATCAGGTCGGCCCCGTCGGCGCCGGTCTGGCGCGTAGAGTTGAACGACGGCGACAGGTACTGCAGCGTCTGCGCGAGGTCGAACTGCCCACCTCCCTCGGTGACCTTGCTCATCGAGTAGATGTCCACCGGCACCAGCGTCTCGGTGCTGGACGCGGCGGGCAGGCTCTTGCGTGATCCGATGACGGTCACGCGTTCGAGGCTGCCGGTTTCCTGGGCCAGGGCGCCGGTGCCGCCGAAGAGGCTCAACACGGCAAGGGCAGTCGGCAGCAGACGGATGGCGCGCATGGGAACTCCCTGAAGGATGTGTGGTGGCGGCCGAGTTTGCCCCTGGGCGCCTTCGCGCAGGGGGCCAGTGTTGTGGCCCGCAGACAGCCTGAAACCAACGAAACGAACGAAGCCGTGCGGCAACCGCCCGCTGTTGACAGGCCCTAGCCGCGTGGGTGGTGCTGGGCGTGCAGCGCCTTGAGCCGCTCACGCGCCACATGGGTGTAGATCTGCGTCGTCGACAGGTCGGCATGCCCCAAAAGCAGCTGCACGGCGCGCAGGTCTGCACCATGATTGAGCAGATGCGTGGCGAAGGCGTGGCGCAGCGTGTGCGGCGACAGCGGTACCGAGATGCCCGCCGCGAGGGCGTAGCGCTTGATCAGGGTCCAGAACATCTGCCGCGTCATGCCGGCGCCACGGGCAGTGACGAAGAGGTCGTCGCTGCTCTGGCCGGCCAGGATCTCGGCGCGGGCCTCGCGCAGGTAGTGCGCCATCCAGTCCGCGGCATGCTCGCCGAAGGGGACGAGGCGCGCCTTGCTGCCCTTGCCGGTGACGTGCAGCACAGCGTCCTTGAACGACACGTAGGCGCTCTTCAACGTGACCAGCTCGGACACCCGCAGCCCGCTGGCATACATCAGCTCCATCATGGCGCGGTCGCGCAGGCCGAGCGGGGTGTTCAGGTCCGGCGCAGCGAGCAGCGCACCGACCTGGGCCTCGCTGAGCGTCTTGATGTTGCGGTGCTCCGGCCTGGCTGCCGTGAACTTCAGCGTCGGGTCCGCCGTGACGCGGCCCTCGCGGAGCGCCCAGCGAAAGTAGCGCTTGATCGCAGAGAGGCGGCGGTTGGCGCTGCTGGTCCTGCCATTTTGCTTGGCCACCGCCAACGCCAGCAGATCGCCTTCGGTGCACTGGTCCAGGAGCCTGGGCGCCATCAAGGCGGCGAGCGCCGCCAGGTCGCGCCGGTAGGCCGCCTGGGTGTTGGCGCTCAGGCCGTCCTCCAGCCAAAGCGCCTCGATGAAGGCTTCGATGCCTGGGTCAGTCAAGCTTCAACTTCTGCTGCGCGACGACCTTCTTGTAGACGTCGAACTCGGCCGCGATCTGCGCCGCGAACTGCTCGGGCGTGTTGGCCACGATCAGCGAGCCCGTGTCCTCGATGCGCTTCCTCACTTCGGGGATCTCCAGCGCCTTGCGCACGGCCGCGTTGACCTTGTCGACGATGTCGCGCGGCAGGCCCTTGGGGCCGTGGATGCCGTAATAGGCCATGCGGTTGACGGGCTCCAGGCCGACTTCCTTGAAAGTCGGCACTTGGGGCATCGCCGCCACGCGCTGCGGCGCCGCGACGACGATGGGGATGAGGCGACCGTCCTTGATGAAGGGCAGCGCCGACGGCAGGTTGTCGAAGATCATCGGGACCTGGCCGGCCACCGTGTCGTTCAGCGCCGGGCCGGCGCCGCGGTAGGGAATGTGCAGCACGAAGACACCGGCCAGCGTCTTGTAGAGCTCCATCTGCAAATGGCCGATGCCGCCGGTGCCCGACGTGGCGTAGCTGTACTTGGCGGGGTTTCTCTTGAGCTCGGCGACGAAGCTCTTGTAGTCACGCGCCGGAAAGCTCGGGTGCACGGCGATGACGTTGGGCGTCGCCGCCATGTTGATGACGGGCGTGAAGTCCGTCAGCGGGTTGTAGGCGATCTTGGGGTTGATGGCGGGGTTGGCTGCCGTCGTCGACACGGTCGCCACGCCCAGTGCGTAGCCGTCAGGCGCCACGCGGGCGATTTCGGTGGCCCCCACCGTGCCACCACCGCCGGCCTTGTTGTCCACCACCATGGTCTGGCCCAGCAGCGACGGCATGCGCTCGGAGACGATGCGGGCAATGATGTCGGTCGTGCCACCCGGCGCGAACGGCACGATGAGGCGCACCGGCTTGCTGGGATAGGTGTCGGCCCAGGCCCCCTGCCCCAGGGGGCTGAGGCTGGCGAGCGCAGCGGCTTGGAGGACGGAACGGCGTTGCATGGGGTCGGTCTCCGGGGTGTTGGTGGCCCGATGCTAGCCGGGCTAGCCGGACTGGCCGAGCAACCGCGCACGCAGCCGCGCGTCGCTGTTGTTGTCTCCCAGGAACACCTTGAGGAACGCCGTGTAGAAGTCCTGCCCCTCGATGGGCTGGCCCCAGACCTTGCCATTGACCGTGAGGATGGTGCCGCCCTGGGCGGGCAGGTAGTCGATATGCAACAGGTCGCCCTTCTTGACGCGCCCCACCTCGCCGATGGCCGTGTTGAACTGCTTCACACGCTCGGCCACGGCAGCCTTCTCCGCCTCGGTGGAGTTGCGATTGACGCCCTTGCTGATGGCCTTCACGAACTCCTGCGTCGACACGTCCTTGACGAGCGGGATGACGATGCGCATCTCCAGCCGCTTGGGACCGGGCTGGGCGTAGATCGCCTCCGGCGTGGTCGCCTTCTGCGGCAGGTACAGCGCAGCCAGGTAGAGCGGATAGATGGCGACCTGGCGCTTGCCGGCGCCGTTGAGCGCCAGGCTGGCACCACCGAGCTGCAGCGTGTCGGGAAAGTCCTGCCCCTCGTAGCGCACGGCGTGGACGGGCAGCGAAGCCGCAGCGGCCAGGGTGGCCACGGCCAGGGACAGGAGGGGACGGCGGACGGACGGCATCATTCAGCAGGCTCCAGCGGAGGGCGGACCGGACGATAACGCGCCAGCGGCCCGCGGGGCGGACAAGGCCCAGGCCAGGTGCTCGGCCACCAGGGCATCAGCCCCCTGCCCCGCGCGCTGCAGCGCAGCGCGCAGCGCAGCGTCGTCCCGCGCGCGAAGCGCATTGCCGGCGGCCACCGCCAGGTTGCGTTGCCAGCGCACGAAGCCGATGCGGCGGATCGCAGAGCCCTCGGTGCGGCGCAGGAACTCGGCCTCGTCCCAGCCGAGCAGCGTGGCAATCGGCGTTCCCGCCATGCCCGGACGCGGGTCGAAATCGGTGAGCACCGCCGGTTGGGCGAACTTGTTCCACGGGCAGGCCAGTTGGCAGTCGTCGCAGCCGTAGATGCGATTGCCCAGGGCGGGACGCAGCGCCTCGGGGATGGGCCCGTCGTGCTCGATGGTCAGGTAGGAAATGCACCGTCGCGCGTCGACGCGGTAGGGCGCGGTGATGGCAGCCGTCGGGCAAACGTCGATGCAGGCCCGGCATTCGCCGCAATGCGGGCTGACAGGCTCGGTCAGCGGCAGGGCCAGATCGACGAAGAGCTCGCCCAGAAAGAACATGGAACCTGCCTCGCGATGCAGCGTCAGCGTGTGCTTGCCGCGCCAGCCCAGGCCCGAGCGCGCGGCCAGCTCCACCTCCAGCACTGGTGCCGAGTCCGTGAAGACGCGGTAGCCGAACGGGCCGACCTCGGCCTCCAGTTGCTCGGCCAGCCGCTGCAGCCGCTGGCGCAACACCTTGTGATAGTCCCGGCCGCGGGCGTAGATGGAGATCTGGGCCTGCTCAGGCGTCGCCAGGCCCGACCATTCGACGGCCTGCCAGCCCGGCGCCGTGCCCTGCGGCAGGTAGTCCATGCGTGCCGTGACGACGCGCAGCGTGCCCGGCACCAGTTCGGCTGGCCGCGCGCGCTTCAGTCCATGTGCGGCCATGTAGTGCATGCGGCCGTGGTGGCCCGCGTCCAGCCAGGCCTGCAGGCCCGGCTCGGCGCTGCTGAGATCCACATCGGCCACCGCGATCTGTGAGAATCCCAGCTCGCGAGCCCAGCCGCGCAAACGCGCCAACAGCGCGGCGGCATCGACAGTGGACGGAAGCTCTTGCATTTGCCAGCGATTTTAGAAACTGAAGCGCTGTGGCCCGACGAGGCCGCGGCCCGCATCACCGCCGAGCGTCTCGCCCAGGCCCTGCTCCCCGCTCCCGACGCCGTCATCGAGCTGCACGGCCCGCTGGGCGCCGGCAAGACCACCTTCGTGCGCCTGCTGCTGCGCGCGCTCGGGGTCGAGGGTCGCATCAAGAGCCCGAGCTACGCCGTCATGGAGACCTACGACCTGCCCGCCGCCGCGGGCGGCGGCCCTGCCAGCCACTTCGACTTCTACCGCTTCGGCGATCCGCGCGAGTGGGAGGACGCGGGCTTCCGGGACGTCTTCGCCGCGCCGGGGCTCAAGCTCTGCGAATGGCCCGAGAAGGCCGCCGGCCAGTTGCCCCGCCCCGACCTGCAACTCTTCATCGAACTGATGCCCGACGACACCCGCCGCGTGCGCGCGGTGGGGACGGCTCGACTCGCCGAGGCCTTCTCGACGTGAGGCGCCGCAACTCCCTGGGCCTGATCGCCCTGCTGCTGAAGGCGCCCGACACGCTGGCCGCCCCCACGCAACCCGGCCAGGCCAGCATCGTCGCCGTGCGCGTCTGGCCGGCCCAGGAATACACGCGGGTCACCATCGAGTCCGACCAGCCGCTGGCGGCCAAGCACTTCCTCGTCGACTCGCCCCACCGCCTCGTCATCGACATCGATGGCCTGGCGCTGAGCCCGGACCTGCGCGAGCTGATCGGCAAGGTGAAGGCCGACGATCCCTACATTGCCGGCGTGCGCGTCGGCCAGAACACGCCGACCGTCGTGCGCATCGTGCTGGATCTGCGCCAGCCCGTGGCTCCGCAGATCTTCACGCTGACACCGGTGGCGGCCTACAAGCACCGTCTCGTCTTCGACCTGCGCCCCAAGTTCGAGGCCGATCCGCTCGTGGCCCTGGCACAGGACGGCGGCAAGAAGGCCGTGCCGCCGCCCACCTCCACCCAGCGCGCCGAGGCCGCGGCCAGTGCGGTCAACGACGCCCTCGGCGAGCTGATCCAGAAGATTGAGCGCCCGCCTGCCCCGCCCGTCGCCACAGCCCCTCCGCCCCCGGTAGCCGCGCCCCCCAAGCCCACACCCGCCACACCCGCCGCGCCAGCGCCCGGCCCGGCCGCCGAGCCCAAGATCGACCGCCTCATCATCATCGCGCTCGACCCGGGCCATGGGGGCGAGGACCCCGGCGCCGTCGGCCCCACGGGCCTGCGCGAGAAGGATGTCGTGCTCGCCGTGGCCCACAAGCTGCGCGAGCGACTGACGGCCAACCCCAACATCCGCGTGCTGATGACGCGGGACGCCGACTTCTTCGTGCCCCTGCACGAACGCGTGCGCAAGGCGCGGCGCGTGCAGGCCGACCTGTTCGTCTCCATACACGCCGACGCCTTCATCAACCGCCAGGCGCGCGGCGCCTCGGTCTTCGTGCTAAGCGACGGTGCGGCCACCAGCGCTGCCGCGCGCTGGATGGCCAACAAGGAGAACGCGGCCGACATGGTCGGCGGCGTCAACGTCGGCGCCGCCACCAAGGACGCGAACGTGCTGCGTGCCCTGCTCGACATGAGCACCACGGCCCAGATCAAGGACAGCCTCAAGCTCGGTGGCGAGGTGCTGGGTCAGATCGGCAAGGTCGGCAAGCTGCACAAGCCGCGCGTCGAGCAGGCGGGCTTTGCGGTGCTGAAGGCGCCGGACATTCCCAGCATCCTGGTTGAGACGGCCTTCATCTCCAACCCCGAGGAGGAGAAAAAGCTGCGCGACCCCGACTACCAAGACAAGCTCGTCGACGCGCTGGCCTCGGGCATCGCACGGTACTTTGCCAAAAGCCCGCCCATGGCGAGGAAGCGCAGCACAACGCTCTAGAGCGGGCCGAGGGTCGGCGGTTGTCGATCGATGGTCGTCGAACATCATGCGCATCCCGCAACAGCGGATCAGCGCATGAGCGCCCGGGCCTGGGCCTGCATCGCTGAAGCGGGCGTGGTGGGGCTAAATGGCGCAGCACCAGCGCAGGCCGAGTGGCAGCCCTCGCGGCCCGAACAGGACATGCAGCACGCGCCGCCGGCCCTCGGCCGAAGCCTTGGAGGACGCGTGCAACGCCAACGGCCTCATCAACAGCCCGTCGCCGGCCAGTGCATTCACGGCCACCTCGCCAGCCTGCGCCCGCCGACTGGTCACGCCGGCGTTGTCCAGTACACCGGCACGATGGGATCCGGGCACGAAGCGCAGGCCGCCATCCGCCTCGGTCGCGTCGTCCAGGTGCAGGCGCAGCGCGACCATCTGAGCGAGCACCTCGGCGGGCGCCAGCACGAAATGGCGGCCCCCCTTGACCGACCATCCCTTCAGCGCCGGATGCGCCACGCGCTCGGCAACCGGGACGGCCAGGTCCTGATGCGGCGCAACGAGCCAGTTGCGGTCCTGTGCCTTCTCGAACAAGGTGCACTGCACGGCCACGCCGTCCGGCGGCAGGTAGCCCTGCAGCAGAGGCAGCCCCTTCAGCCAGCGCGCGAGCGCTTGGCACCAGGGCTGCTCCAGCAGCTCGCGCTGGCCCGCCGCACCGGGCGGCAAGGCCGAGAGTTCGTCGATCAGGGCCTGCCGGCGCTGCGGCGCAAGCAGCCCAGGCAGCAGGAGGAAGCCTTCAGGGAGGGCATCGTCGGGAACAGCCGGCATGGCCGGCCTTGTACCACCGGGTCAGCAGCACTTGCCGACGCGCGCGCTGTAGCGCGCGGCCTGCCTCTCCCTGAAGAACTCTTCGTAGCTCATGGCGGGCCGATCCGGATGCGTGGCCTGGTGATGGGCCAGGTAGCTGCCGTAGTCCGGCAACCCCACCATCAGGCGCAGGCTCTGCGTGAGGTACCGCCCGGCGCGGGCGGCATCACGGGCCAGTTCGCCCAGCTGTTCACGCATGCTGGCCTGCCGGCAGCGGCACGAAGGCCGTTTCCTGGACCGTCGGGCGCCCGTTGCGGCGCGCCACCATGATGGCCTTGATGCTGTAGATCAGCACGCTGATGACCACGCCCATGAACAGCGCGCACAGAGCCGCGTCCAGGCGGTCATTGAAGACCACGCGCTCCATCGCAGCCAGGGTCTTGGCCGGCGCCAGCACCTGGCCTTCCGCGATGGCGGCGGCGTACTTGTCGGCGTGCGCCAGGAACCCGAGCTTGGGGTCGGCAGAGAAGATCTTCAGCCAGCCTGCCGTCATCGTGCAGACCAGCAGCCAGGCGGCCGGCAGCGCCGTGACCCAGGCGTAGCGGTCCTTCTTCATCTTGAAGATGACGACCGTGCCCAGCAGCAGCGCGACGGCGGCCAGCATCTGGTTGGCGATGCCGAACAGCGGCCACAGCGTGTTGATGCCGCCCAGCGGGTCGACGACGCCCTGGTAGAGGAAGTAGCCCCAGGCCGCCACGCACAGGCCGGTGGCGATGAGGTTGGCCACCCAGCTCTCCGTGCGCTTGAGCGAGGGTACGAAGCTGCCCAGCAGGTCCTGCAGCATGAAGCGGCCGGCGCGGGTGCCCGCGTCCACGGCGGTCAGGATGAAGAGGGCCTCGAACAGGATGGCGAAGTGGTACCAGAACGCCATCATGGCCTTGCC